>DAOPRQ010000022.1:0-34671 GCA_035349055.1 Propionicimonas sp. | reverse complement strand
AGACCAGCCCCACCGCCCGAGCCCTGCGCGCCCTCGAACTGCTGCAGAACCAGCCAGGCATCACCGCGGCCGAGCTGGCCGACGCGCTGGCGGTAACCGAGCGGGCCGCCCGACGCTACGTGGCGATCCTGCGCCAAGCCGAAATTCCGATCCGCGCCGTGCCCGGTCCTGGCGGCGGCTACACCGTCGGACGCGGAATTCGGCTGCCACCCCTGATGTTCAGCGCCACCGAGGCCCTTGGGGTGGTGATGGCAGTCCTGGAGAGCCACGACGCGTCCGCCGACGACCCGGTGGGCACGGCGTTGCGCAAGATCATGCGAGCCCGCTGGGAGGTCGTCCGGTTCCTCGGCCGGACGCCGGCGGTACTGGCCGACCGATCTCAGGCCGAGGAGCGGGTGGCTGCGTGGACAGCATTCGACGGCGCGCTGCACGGAGTTTGGGCGATCGTGCGGTCAGGCTAGTCGCAAACGATCGGGACGGCGCTGATGAAGCTGCTCCCCCTGAGCGGGTCGGGCGAGGCATCGGCCGACACTGAAGTGGGCTGGCACCTGCACTCCGAGGCCTGGGGAAACGGGTATGCCGCCGAAGCTGGGCAACGACTGCTTGATCGCGCCTGGAAACATGGGCTGACTACGGTCTATGCAGTCACCTATCCCGAGAATCTGGCTTCGCAAGCGGTGTGCCGACGATTGGGCATGACCCACCTCGGCCGCACCGACCGCTACAACGACGTGGCGTGCGAACTGTTCCGCGCCGATCGGCAGTCACCCCGGCTGGGCTGAACGGGACAATTTGCACTGTCGATCGCTGGTTTCGCTGATTACTGCGGATTCTGGTGATCGACAGTGCATTTTGTGCCGGGTCACCGAACCGTGATCCGTCCGGACGCGCCACTCGTCGACCAGCTGATCACCTCGCTCAGAAACTGGACATCTGGAGCCGATGTCGGCTGCAACTGTCCAGCTTGCGGAGGGGCGGACGCTGCGAGAATGGATGCCTGATCGAAAGGTGGCGACAGATGGCCGGACGCGAACTCGCAGCAGGGCAGGTCTGCGAGGTACACACCTACGACCTGCGGACGGCGACCGATTCGGTGGTGTACGTGGACACCGAGCGGCTGTTCGAGGCACCCAACTGGACACCTGACGACCGGCTCATCCTGAACGGCGACGGCCTGCTCTGGACATTGCCCGCCGACGGCTCCGCTCCCCCGACCGAGATTCCACTAGTGGGCGCCCCTGAGCTGAACAACGATCACGTACTGGCCCCGGACGGCGAGAACATCTACCTATCCGGCAACGACCGGCACCTCTACGTGGCGCCGTTGGCCGGCGGCGAGACCCGGCGCGTGACTCGCGATCGCGGCAGCCTGATGCACTTCCTGCACGGAGTCAGCCCGGACGGCACCACGCTCGCCTATGTCAACATCGATCCGACCCAGGGCTGGGGCTGCGTCAACCTCCACACCGTTGGCGTCGACGGATCGGATGATCGCGAGGTGCTGCCCGGCTGGGGCCCGGACGACGGCCCCGAGTACTCAGTCGACGGGGAATGGCTGTACTTCAACACCGAGCGGTTCTCCACGACTCCCGGGCATGCACAGATCGCGCGCGTGCGCCCGGACGGAACCGAGTTCACCCAGCTCACCTTCGATGAGCGCGTGAACTGGTTCCCGCACACCGCCCCGGGCGGCCGGCACTGGGTCTACCTGAGCTTCCCTGCCGGGACTCTCGGACACCCGGCCGACCTGACCGTGCAACTGCGGCTGGTCGTCCGCGACGCCTGGGCGGACGCGGTCACCGTCGCCGAGCTACCCGGCGGTCAGGGCACCATCAACGTCAACAGTTGGTCGCCGGACGGGACGCGGTTCGCCTACGTGGCTTATCCGTTCCGCTAGGCCCCTAGGATCAGTCTCGACCTTCCCAGCGGGCTTGGGCACGGGCGTGATCCGGTCGGCCAACTCGACATGGACGGACGCGCGGGCGCGGATGTCCCGCGAGGACGCGCCCACGCGCACTTTGAATTCACCGGCTTCCACCCTCGGACTGGATGCCACGCACCAGCGCGGCGGCCGCCTTGCCGGAGAGCAGCGGGTCTTCGGAGAAGTACTCGAAGTTGCGTCCGCCGGCCGGATGGCGCTTGAGGTTCAGGCCCGGTCCGAGCAGCACCCCGACGTTCTCGGGGCCGCTTTCGCGGGCCTTGCCTGGATCCAGGCTGAGCCGGTCGCATCCCGTCCACCGTTCGAACGTCGGAGACCGCCCATCAACCCGCGTAGGCTTGGCGCACGTGGCTGACACCCGGGAACCGACCTTCGACGAGCACTTCCATGAGGACGCCCTGGAGCCCAAGCACCTGGTCCGGCGAGCGAACGTGGTGCTGCGGGCCGGCATCCTGATGCTCGGCGCCGGCACCTCCGGGCTGCGGGTACGCGAAGTGATGCAGGCGGTCGCCCGGACGGTCGGCATCGGCAACATCAGAGCACAGGTCACGTTCACCGACATCGTGCTGACCGTGCAGCGACGCGGCACTTTCCGCACGCAGGTGGGCGAGGTCCGCAAGCCGGGCGTCAACGCCCACCGCATCGACCTGATGCAGCGCCTCGGCCAAAACCTTCCCGAGCGGGCCACCGTCGCCGAAGTTGACGCGATGCTCGACGACATCGAGCACACCCCGCGGCTCTATCCGGCGTGGGCGCTGATCCTGCTGGTCGCGCTGGCGTGCGGCTCGGTCACCATCCTCGGCAACGGCGGCTGGCGCGAGGTGCTGGCGGTGCTGCCGGCGTCCGCACTCGCCTACTGGTTGCACCGGACGCTGACCGGCCTGCAACTCAACCATCTCGCCGTCGTGCTCACCTCCGCCGCCACGGCCACCGGCCTTTATGCCGTGTTTACCAGGGGCCTCGATCTCGCCCTCGGCAGCCCCAGCCCGCGCATGGCCGCCGGATTGATCTGTGCGGCCATCTTCCTGATTCCCGGTTTCCCGCTGGTCACCGCCGGTCTCGACCTCACCCGAATCGACCTGCTGGCCGGAGTGCCGCGGTTGTTCTACGCCGCGATGGTGCTGCTGTCGATCACGATCGGGGTATGGCTGGTGGTCACCCCCACCGGGGTTTCACCGGACGCCGTCCCGCCACTCGCGATCCAGCCGGCGCTGCTCTGGCCGGTGCAACTGGCCGCCAGCTTCTTCGCGGTCTTCGGTTGGGCGACGATGTTCAACTCGCCGCTGTCGGCCGCGGTCATGTCCGGGGTGGTGGCGCTGCTGGGCAACATCCCGCGCCTCCTGCTGCTGCAGAACGGCGTGAAGGCCCACATCGCCACCTTCGTGTGCTGCTTCGTGATGGGCCTGCTGTGCGCGCTCGCCGCTCGGCTGTTCGACCTCAACAAGATCATCATGACCGTGCCCACGGTGCTGGTCGCGATCCCCGGCGCCTCCGCCCTGCGGGCGCTGATCTACTTCGATCAGGCCGACGTTGTGTCCGCGCTGCAGCAGGGCGTCGCGACAGTGCTCGCGGTAATCGCCATGGTGGCCGGACTGTCCGGTGCCCGCATGCTGACCGACCCGGAGTGGGCGTTCACGACCGACGATCCGCCCGGCACCGCCTGGCACCTGGTGCAGCGGCTATTCCGGCGCAGCTGAGCCTCGCCGTTCACGCGTCGGGGACCAACTCACCAGCCGCGAGCTTCCCACTCGGCCAGGTGCGGACGCTCGCTGGAGAGCGTGGTCGCCGCGCCGTGGCCGGGGTGCACGATCGAGTCTCCGCGGTAGACCTCGAAGATGCGCTGGACCACGTCCGAGAACAGGCTGTTGAACCGCTCCGCATCCCGGTTGGTGTTGCCCACGCCGCCGGGGAACAGCGAGTCGCCGGTGAACACGTGCGTCTGCTGGTCGGGCTCGCTGTACGCCACCGCGACCGAGCCGGGCGTGTGTCCGCGCAAACCGATCACTTGCAGTTCCAGGTCGCCGAGCGCGATGGCGTCGCCGTGTTCCAGACGCCGCGCGATCGGGACGCCGGTGGCTGCCGTGATCGCGCCGGCGTCCGCTGCCCCGGCAAGCGTCTGCGCCTCGGGGTGAGCGGACGCGACCGCGGCCAACGCCCCGAGGTGGTCGTGGTGGGAGTGCGTGGTCAGGATCAGTTCGAGCCGCGGCGGTACGTCCGCGTCCCCCGCAGCGGACGCGAGTAGTTCCGCGATCGCGTCCGGCTCGTGGGCAGCGTCGATCAACAACTGGCGACCGCCCGTGCGGGTGGTGAGTAGATAGACGTTGTTGTCCATACTCGACACCGAAATCCGGCGAATCGTGAGCCGGGGTTGCTCGATCAGTTCACTCATGGTGTGCCAAGTGTGCCCGTATGGACCAGTCGCGAGCACCTTTCCGCGAACGGGGGGCGGCGGTGTGGAGCATGCTTGACCAGAAGGAGGTGGCCGATGCCGACAGTGCCAGCCAACGAGGATTCGCGGCGCGAGCTTGCGTCCACGGTGAAGCGGCTCCGCGTCGCGGTCACCTCGGACCCGTCGCGGACGGCGGAACTGGCGGACGCGATGGTCGCCCTGAACGCGACCAGACTCCAGGCGTGGGCCTTCTCCGAGGCGGCCGCGGACGCACCGGACGCCGTCGTGCAGGCGGCGCGCATCCTGGCCCAGGGCGGCGCGTCCGGTCCGTACACCTCGCTACCGGACGGCGTCCGCTTCTTCACTGCGTCGGCACAGCTCGCTGCCGTCCAGGGGTTCCTCGGGCTGGCGGAGGCCGCCGCCCGCACGCTTGACGGGCTGGACGCGTGGCGCAACCAGCTGGGCCGACTCCCGCTGGTCGATCACCTGAGCGCCGCTGCTGTGGTCTGGTCGCTGCTCGCTCGGGCGCGGGCCTACGTCGACGACCCAGCGCTGGCGAACGCTTATGCGGACGCCGCCAGCGCGTGGCGATTCGTTACCCCGATGCCGGCAGCGCAGACCATCGCCGTGCACCTGACCGCGGCCGACTGCCGCTGGGCCGGCGGCCATCCCGACCAGGCGCTGGCGCAACACCGGCTGGCGCTGACCGCGCACGAGTCGCTGTTGGCCGAATTGCCGGCACGACCGCGTCCGGCACTGGTGGCGACCGCTGCCGCCACCGCGGCCGCGACCTACGAACCGTATGCGTCGCGGCTGGAGTCGGCCGGCCAGGTCGATTTCGCGCTGGGCGTGCGCCGCGCCCACCTCGCCCTCCTGGACCGTCTGGGTGCCGAGCACGCCGAAGGCCAACGTTGGCTGGCGGCTGCCCTGCGCCGGGCTGGGCGCGCCGCTGAAGCGGACGAGTTCGCGTCCGCCGACGGGGTCGCCACGGCCCCGCCAACACCAGGCCGGCCGGTGACGTGGACGCGGCTCGATGCGTCCGCTGAGCTCAGCAATCGCGATCTGACCAGCGGCTATGCCGCGTCCGAGCGTGCGGCCCAGGAGTCCACCCAGGCCGCTGCGACCGCGCGACGGGACGCCGAAGCCGCGGAAACCCGCCATCGTGATCAAGCTGCCGAACGCGCCCGACAGCTCGCAGAGGACGAACTGGCCGCGGCGACCGCGGCTGCGCGAGCGGCTCAGCAGGAGGCAGCCGCCCGCCAGGAGCGGGAACGGACGGAAGCCGCCGCAGCGGCCGAGCGTAGGGCCAAGGCGGAGAGGGCCGCCCGGCAGGCCGCCGAACAGCACCGACAGCAGGCCGAACTTCAGGCGCGCCTGGCCGCGCGGGCAGCGGCCGAAGTGCAGGACGAGCTGACCCTGGCCCGCTCCGCGGCAAACGCCGCGGCCGAATCCCCGGCCGACCGAGCCCACAACCTGGACCGGCTGGCCGGGTTGCTGCGTCCGCTGACCGCGCTGGAGGCATACCGGGACGAACTCGCCACGACGCTGGAAGCGCTGGTCGGGCTGCGCTGGCAACTCGGCGAAGCGGACGCGTCCCGCGAGGCGGCCCGGGAACTGAAGGCGCTCACCGGGTCGCGCTGACGAGCTGGCATGGCAGGCTGGGCGCATGCCAGCCAAGGCCACGTCATCCCATTGTCCACAGGCCACGTCATCCGGGCGTTGGCCGGGATCTCGAACCGTCCGAGCTCGTACGCTTGACCCAGGAGGCGACATGGTCCGGGCTGCGCTGGTCAGCACGATGGCAGTGCTGCTGTGCGGCTGCGCGAGCCGAGGCGAGATGGGCGAAAGACCACCACTGCAGACCATGTCCCCGCTGCCGTCGGTGACGCCGAGCGCCGGGACGGTCGCCACCCCGTCCCCACAGCAGTGGGACGCGATCCTCGCTGATCTGGCCGCCCGTCAGGTTCCGACGACGGACGTCCGGGTGGTGACTTCGCGCCGGGTCACCTGGAATGACGGTTCCCTGGGCTGTCCCAAGCCCGGCCAGCTGTACACCCAGGCTCAGGTGCCCGGCATGCAGGTGGTCGTCAGCGTGGCCGGAGTCGAATACGACTACCGCTTCGGACGCTCGGGCGAGCCGAGGCTCTGCCGGCCGGCCTGAGCCACCGCCCCTTCGTCGGGCTCGGGGAGCGTGGGTGGGCTCGGGGAGCGTGGGTCAGCGGGCCTTCAGCAGCAGGGCCTCCGAAGCACCGGACTGGTTGTCGAAGGCCACCACCATGACGCCCAGTGGCCGCTGCGTGCCCAGGGCCACCGGGTCCACCTCGACCGGCACCTTCAGCGTCCGATTGCGCCGGACGGTGACGTAGGCCGAATCGCCAATGGCCTTCGCCCACGGGTTGTAGTTCGCCCACGCGCCGAAGCTGTCACCGGCCACTGGATCCAGGATGCTGTAGCTGTCGACGGTGTAGCTGAAGTCGCCGGCGTCCGCGCTCAACCCCAGCGCGGACGCGTTCACCGGCAGCAGGATCGTGCTCGAGTCGGTCGGCGCCACCGCGTTGTAGCCGCTCGCGGACATCGCTCCGGCGGCCACGTCGTAGACGAACACCCCGGTCAGTCCGTTGTAGGTGCCGGTGGCGATGTAGCCCGAGTCATAACTGAGCACCACGTAGTCGGCAGCGCCGTCACCGTTGGTGTCCACCGACACGTCGAACTCCTGAGTGGCCGCGGTCGACCACCGGGAGTGATTGTTCACCGCGAACAGCAACAGCGTGTCCGCGCCGTTCGCATAGGACTGGACGCCGGCCGCGCGCAGGTCGTACCCCCCGCGGGCGGACGGATCCTTCGGGTCGGTGAGCCCCCAGGTGTAGAAATCCGCGGACGCGTCCACCGCACCGAGCGGGTTGCGCAGCGACACCCGCACCGTCGTGGTCTGCGCCGTGCTGTTGGGCGCGGTCGGTGCGGTCGGCGCGATCTCTTCCACGGCTTCCACGGCTTCCGCCACCGGCTCTTCGATCGGATCGTCGGTCACCTGTTGGGCGGCCTCGGCGACGCCGTCCGCACCAGCGGAGGATTCCGGCTCACCGGCAGCTACCTCTGCGTCCGGGTCTGCACCCAGGTCTTCCACGGGCTCGACGACGTTGACCGACTCCGCCGGTGAGTTGGCCTCGACCTCGGCTGCTGACTCGTCCGCTGCGTCTGCTGCGTCCGCTGCCAGGTATTCGGGGGCAGCGACCGGCTTGGGGAACCTGTCCAGCGCCTTGGCGCTGACCTGAGCGCGTGCGCGCGGCACGAGCAGGTAGGGCACCCGCAACTCGTCACCACCCGTGGTCAGCACGATGTTGCCGGAAACCTCACGGAAGCCGGCCTGAGTGTCGGTCAGCGACGATCCGATCTTGGCCGCGTTGACCAGCAGCGTCACCGGCACCATCACCTTGCTTCGCGCCGGAACCTTCACCTTCTTTGCGCCGAACTTCAGGCTCGCCGGGCGCGAGGCCGCGCTGGCTTCGGCGCCGAGCTTGTAGGTGATCGCCTCGCAGCCGCGGTTGTGGATCGTGATCCACTTGGTGCCCAGGAAGGTGAGCGAGGGCTCGGCGAAGCCGAAGCTGAGCGACGGCTCGGCCATAACGCCGGAACTGGTCCGGTACCGGTCGCCCGTGACCAAGGACTCGGTGGTCACGGTCTGGGCAGCGTCCACCAGGCCGGAGCCGGCGAGGGTGAGCGAATAGCCGCTGACCTTCGCCGGGTCGGCGGTATTCACCAGGGTCGCGGCGATGTCCTGCGCGGACCACTTCGGATGCGCCTGCACGCCGAGCGCCGCCACGCCGGTGACGTGCGGGGCGGCCTGCGACGTGCCCGACATCGCCGTCGTGCCGTCACCGGTGCCGATGCCGGCGGACGTGATCGAGACCCCTGGCGCGGCCAGGCTCGGGCTCACCTCTGAGCTGCCGTTGACCGGACCGGCTGAGCTGAAGGCCGCGATCTCGCCCAGCGCGGGGTTGGCCACCGTGGTCGCGGTCATCGTCATCGCGGCGCCCTCCGCGCCGGCCAGTGCCGCCGCTGCCGTGTTGGGTACCCCGAGGAACGGAATGGTCACCTGATAAGGCATCCCGTCGTCCGGGTTGTAGGTGATCTCACCCTCCAGCGGCGGGTATCCGTCCGCGATCGTGTTGATCATCACCACTGCGGCCGCGCCGGCCTGCTGGCCGAAGATGGCTTTCGCCGGACGCGAGCAGCCGTCCCGCTCGACGACCGCGATCTGGTGCCCGTCCGGCACGATGCCGGCCTGGGTGAAGGCTGCGACCGAACAACCGAGCGATTCGACCTCCGCGGTGTCCGGGTCGTCCGTGACGTTCACCACGGTGAGAGCCGTGCCCGGCAGATCGGCCGCGTTCGCGTTTATCGCGGTCAACTGCTGCCCAGCGAAGCTAAGCGAAGCTCCCGGGAAGCTGGGCGTGCTGTCGACGGCAGCCACCGAGATGACGCCCTCACCAACTCCGGGCGAACCGGCCAGGTAGGGGTTCGGGCCCTCGTTGCCGGCGGACGTCACCACGACCACGCCCGCGCCGACCGCGTTGCTGGCCGCGACCGCATCTGGGTCATCCGCGCGGCCGAAGGTGCTGCCCATGGAGAGGTTGATTACGTCCATGCCCCGCTCGACCGCCCAGTCGATCGCCTCCGCGACCACTTCGCTGGACCCTTCACAGCCGAAGGCGCGGACGGCGTACAGGTCGACCTGCGGCGCGACGCCCGGGCCGATCGAGAATTGTGTCTTCGCGGTCTTGGCGTTGTAGGCGCCCGTGTAGACATCACCGGATGCGGTCACGCCCGAGCCGCCGGCGATACCGGCGACATGGGTGCCGTGGCCGTTGCAGTCCAGCGGGTTGGGGTCGGGGACGGGCGTGGCTGCCGGACTGCCCGGCTCGGCGTCCGAGTCGTAGGCGTCGCCGACCAGATCCCAGCCGCCCTTCACCCGCGGGGCGTCGGGCCCGAACCACTCCGGATTCGCGGCTTGGGTGGCAGTGGCTGCAGCCGCCTCGAACGCCGCAACCGTGCCCGGACCGCCGAAAACGGCGTGGGTGTAGTCGATCCCGGAGTCGATGATGGCGACCTTCACGCCCTTGCCGGTGAAGCCGGTGTCCTGCCAGACCGACGGCACACCGAGGTAAGGCACCGAGACCGAGGTGTCCAGGGTCTTCGCCGTGATCGCGTGCACACCGCTCACGCCGGGCAGCGCGGCGAGCGCGTCCGCCCGGGAACGGTTGATCCGCACCCGCATGCCGTTGTAGGCCGACTGCATCCGCGAGATCACCTTGCCGCCCTTGCCGGCGATGTCGTCGGTGATCGCATCCTGCGCCTTGCGCAGCTTGTTCTTGTGGGTGGTGCGCTCGGCCGCGGTGAACGTCCGCTCGGCCTTGGCCTCCGCAACCGCGACCGGGTCGGCTTCGAGTTGCACCATCACATCCACCAAGGCGCCCCCAGCCAGCACTCGCGGGGTGAGCGTCGTGCTCACCCGGCCGCTGCTGCGAGCCGTGGTGAGCGTGTCGTCGGTGCCGGCGGGCGCGGCTTCGGCGACCGCGGGAACGGCCAGCAAGAAAGCGATTGAAACGAGCAGGGCGGGATTGCGATAGGGCACCATTGCCTACCTTCCTCGGGCGCAGACGAGCTGGAGGGATGCTCGACTCCGACAGGCTACGGCGCGGCACGCGACGGCATCAACCCTCTTTATCGATTGATGGAATCTGTTCACGATGTGGACGCCCTCGGTTCACTTTCACCACTAGGCGGCTGGACTGGCGCGGTCGGCCGATCTTGTCGAAGAAACTCCTAATCAGGACGCGTAGTGCCAAGCTGGGGGCATGGCAGTGAAACTCACCTTCGGTGGTGGTGCCGGCACCGTCACTGGCTCGAAGTATCTGGTGAATTCTGACGATCGCCGGATTCTGGTGGACGCCGGGGTGTTCCAGGGGGAGAAGCGGCTTCGCGAACTCAACTGGACGCCGTTTCCTACGGCTCCGGAGTCCATCGACACCGTGCTGATCACGCACGCGCACACCGACCATGTCGGCTACCTGCCCGTGCTGGTGCGCAACGGCTTCCACGGCGAGGTGCTGGCCACCCAGGCGACCTGCGAGTTGGCCGAGATCGTGCTGCGGGACGCGGCCTTCCTCGCCGAGCGGGATGCCGAGCACGCGGCCAGCCACAGCTACTCCCGGCATCAGCCGCCGCTGCCACTGTTCACCGCTGCGGACGCGGAGCGTGCGCTCGACCGGATGCGGGTCATCGACTTCGACACCGAGGTCTCGCTGGGCCACGGGTTGGCTGCGGCATGGACGCGGGCCGGGCACATCCTCGGCTCGGCGAGCATTCGGCTGGGCACGCCGACGGGGTCCGTGCTTTTCTCCGGCGACCTGGGCCGGGCCACCCATCCGGTGCTGCGTCCGCGGGAGATCCCAGCAGGGGCGGACGTGGTGTTGATCGAGTCGACCTACGGCGACCGGGAGCACCACGAGCCGTCCGGCCCGGAACACGAGCCGCTGGCCGACCTGATCCGACGCACGGCCAAGCGCGGCGGTTCGGTGCTGATCCCGGCGTTCGCGGTGGACCGCACCGAGGTGGTGCTGCAGACCCTGACCGACCTGCTGCACGCCGGTCGGATTCCGGAACTGCCGGTGTTCGTGAACTCGCCGATGGCGCTGGCAGCGCTGCGGGTGTACACGTCGGCCACGCACGCCGACGAGTTGCGTCCCGACCTGGACCCGAGGTCGTTCGTCGACCTGCCCGGACTGCGCGAGGTGCGCAGTACCGAGGAGTCGATCAAGCTCAACGACCCAAAGGTGCCGTGCATCATCATTTCGTCCTCCGGCATGGCCACCGGCGGGCGGGTGCTGCACCACCTGGAGCACATGCTGCCGGACGACCGGCACTCGGTTGTGCTGGTCGGCTATCAGGCTGAGGGGACACGTGGCCGGCTGTTGGCCGACGGCGTCCGCAGCCTCAAGATGCACGGTCGCAACGTGGCGGTGCGCGCCGAGATCCTGCAGGACGAGGAGTTCTCGGTGCACGCCGATCGCTCCGAGTTGCTCGACTGGCTGGGCGCTCTTGAGCCCCGGCCGCAGCAGGTGTACACGGTGCACGGGACGGAAGACTCCGCGTCCGCGTTCGCCCGGGAAATCACCGTCCGACTCAGCATTCCCGCGCGTCCGGCCGAGTTGCTCGAGACCGTCGAACTCTAGACCGCTCCCTGAGCCCACCAGGGGCTAGTGGTCACCGGCCGTTCAGTTGGCGAGCGTGAGCGCGCGGTACTCGGCGTCCGGTATCCGACGAAGGTTGGGGCGTGCGCCCCTCAGCCAGTTGGCGACCCGGCGCGGGAGGGTCAGCGCCACCGGCGGGAACAGTTCCCGCGCCAGCAGCGGCAGCAACTTCTCGTCCGACTCACCGGCGCGGGGTGGGCCAACCACCAGCGCACGTCCCACCAGGCCCTGGACGGTGATCAGGAAGACCTCGTCGAACAGGCTCAGTTCAGGCGGTTCGGCGGTCACCGGCAGCCCGATGGCCAATTCGCCAGCCGATTCGAGCAACTCCGCCAGCAGGTCCGGCGTTGCCTCGTCCAGCCGCAACCACCAGCGATTGGCTGCAGTCTCGGTGTCGCGGATGGCCCGGATCACCTGGGTCGCGTCGAGCTGGTTCGAGCCCCTCCAGCGGCCCAGCCGGCGACGCGCGTTCCGCCGGGCGCGCGCGTCCGCCCCCGACGTGAGCAGGTGCCAGTCCAGCGCGTGTCGCGCGTAGTCGATGATCGCGACCGGACGGGCGCCGCGGATCGCGTTCAGCGCAGGCCGCAGTTCGACACCCTGGCTGAGCAGCACCGCCAGCGCGGCGGACGGGGCCCGGTTCACGCCCATGTGACAGTGCAGCAGCACCTTCGCCTGGGGATCATCCAGGGCATCGTCCACCCAACCCACCAGCTCGGCGAACCAGTCCGGGCCGATCACCTGCCCCGCGTCTGCCACCGGATGGTGCAGGTAGCGCACCTGTGGTGCCCACTCGGCAACCAGCGTCTCGTCGGTCCACTCGGAGCGGAGGTCGACGATGTGGGTGATGCCCGCGGCGACCAGCTCGTCGAGCTGGGACCGCGCGCGGCGGAAGTTGGCGGACAGATCACCGCCGACCGCGAGCCGTTCGCTCACGAAACTGGCGTTGGCTTGCCCAAACGCTCGCGCAGCTGCCTGAGCACCCTGCTCAGATCGCTTTGCCGCCCGGCCCGCCATGAGCCCAATTGTGACCACAATTGGTGCGGCCGCTTACCGCCTCCGTTCAGATCTGGGACGAAATTGGCCAAGTTCTGAGAATCGCTGGTGCGTTTCACAGGTCTGCGGCAGAGTAGGGGGCGGGGCAAGGGGGAGTTCGCAGTTTCGGCTGCGAGCAACTGCACATAGAAAGTCGCGCGCATGCACCCCCTCCCGCGTGCTCTGCCGTTCCGCCTGGTCGCAATCCTGGCCGGAGCCTTCATCACCCTTCCCGTCACTCAGAACGCCGCCAGCGCTACTGCTGCTGCCGTCCCCGCTGTCGTGACCAGTGGCTACACCGTCAAGTACGAAGTGTCCTCGATGGATAACGAGGTGCTTCGTCTGGTCAACGAGGCCCGTTCGGCCAAGCGGAAGTGCGGCAAGACCACCTACAAGAAGGTGAAGCCGCTCGTCTGGAGTGACTCGCTGGGCCAGGCCGCGGTTGCGCACAGCACCGACATGGCCAGCGGCAACTACTTCAGCCACTACTCGCGCAACGGCGCCTCGCCGTTCACCCGGATCAAAGCCACCGGCTACCGGTACTCGTCCGCCGGTGAGAACATCGCGGCCGGCTACGACACGCCCGCCCAGGTGGTGAAGGCGTGGCTGAAGAGCCCCGGCCACTGCAAGAACATCATGAAGAAGAGCTACACCCAGCTCGGTGTGGGCTACGCCGAAGGCGGAAAGTACGGCACCTACTGGACGCAGGACTTCGGCAAGCCCAAGAAGTAGCGCGTCACGAGGCCCGGGGCGGACTGTGGAATCGTGCACCGTCTGTGCTGCAGGATTCCACAGTCGAGCGCTTTCCGGACGGCCGTAGGCTGGTACTTCCCAGCAGGAGCACATCCGGAAGGCACCCATGAGCACTCAGGCTTCCACGACCCGTCCGACCGCCGACGAGAACTGGTGGCGCAGTGCGGTGGTCTATCAGATCTACCCGCGCAGCTTCGCCGACAGCAATGGGGACGGGGTCGGCGACATCAACGGCATCCGCGCCAAGCTCGGCCACCTCAGCGCCCTCGGCGTGGACGCGATCTGGATCAATCCCTGGTATCCGTCCCCGATGAAGGACGCAGGCTACGACGTTTCCGACTACCGCGCGATCGAGCCGGTCTTCGGCACCATGGCGGACGCGGAGTCACTGATCGCCGAAGCCCACGCGGCCGGCATCCGGGTGATCCTCGACATCGTGCCCAACCACACTTCCGACCAGCACCGCTGGTTCACCGAAGCGCTCGAAGCCGGCCCGGGGTCGCCGGAGCGGGAGCGGTTCATCTTCCGCGAGGGCCGCGGACCGGCCGGCGACGAGCCGCCGAACGACTGGATGAGTGAGTTCGGCGGCCCGGCGTGGACGCGCGTCACGGAAGCGGACGGCCTTCCGGGCCAGTGGTACCTGCGGCTGTTCGCCCCCGAGCAGCCGGACGTGAACTGGGACCACCCCGACATCCAGGCTGAGTTTGAGGAGACCCTGCGCTTCTGGTTCGACCGCGGCGTGGACGGCTTCCGCATCGACGTGGCCCACGGCCTGGTCAAGGACGCCGGTCTCGCCGACGTCAACGGCCTGCCCTTCCCGCTGCCGGCGGACACGCCCGAGGACCTGGACCACCCGCACTGGGACCGTCCCGGCGTCCACGACATCTTCCGCGAGTGGCGGCGGGTGGCCGACTCCTACGATCCGCCACGAGTCTTCTGCGGCGAAATCTGGGTGGGCCGCACCCACCGGCTGACCGCGTACCTGCGTCCGGACGAACTGCACACCGCGTTCAACTTCGAGTTCCTGACGAGCCCGTTCCGCGCTGAGGCGATGCGGGTGACGATCGAAGCCACTCTCGCCTCGCACGCCGGGGTCGGCGCACCGACCACCTGGGTGCTGGGCAACCACGACATCTGCCGCCCGGTGTCGCGGTACGCCCGACCGCAGGAGCTGGTCGGTCCGACGGACCGCAACCTCAGCCACTTCATCGACCTGCCGGCCGACTTCGAAGCCGGGACGCGACGCGCCCGGGCTGCAGCACTACTGAGCCTGGCCCTGCCCGGTGGCGCCTACATCTACCAGGGCGAGGAGCTCGGCCTGCCGGAGGTGGAGGACATCCCGCTGGCCGCGATGCAGGATCCGATGGTCGCGGGCAACAACTATGAGAACCTCGGCCGGGACGGTTGCCGGGTGCCGCTGCCCTGGACCGCGTCCGGTAGCAACTACGGGTTCTCACCGGACGGGTCGGCCGCGCCCTGGCTGCCCCAGCCGTCCGGCTGGAGCGTGCTTAGCGCCGAGATCGAAGCCTTGGACGAGGCGTCCACGCTGAACCTGTACCGCCGCGCGCTTGCGCTGCGCGCCGAGCATCCAGCGCTCGGCGACGGCACGCTGACCTGGGTCGAGGCCGGTGCGGACGCTTTGGCGTTCACCCGGGAACCTGGTTTCGGCTGCTGGGTGAACTTCGGCGCCAAGCCACTCGCACTGCCGGACGGCGCGTCCGTGCTCCTGGCCAGCGCCGAGCTGGTGGCCGGCCTTCTACCCCCGGATGCCGCGGCCTGGCTGCAACTCGCCTGAGCAATCTCGGCACCGCGACGCCAACTCTTCAATAACCTTCCTTAGGAGCGGACGCCGACGTCCGCGCCTGAGGAGGAGAGATCATGGGCAAGTTCGAGATCTACCCGGACGCCGCCGGCAAGTACCGCTGGCGCCTGAAGGCCAGCAACGGCCAGATCATCGCCAGCGGCCAGGGCTACGCCACCGAGCGCAGCTGCCGCGATGGCATCGAGTCGGTCAAGAAGCACGCCGCGTCCGCGGAGGTCGTGGAAGTAGAAGGCTGAGCCAGCCACTGAACGCAGCAGGGCCAGCACGCCCACGCCGATCGCGAACAGGGCAACGCCGAACGCGATCACCGAGGTGAACAGCGAGGAGCGCAGGAAGGAGCCGTTCATAGCGGTGGCCCGCAGCGGATCCTCCTTATCGAGCTGGGCGTAGGTCTTGCCACCGGTCGCCTTGAGCGCATGGGTGTTGATGACATCGGCCTGGACGAAGGCCTCGAGCGGGCCGGATGTTAAATCGTTTGACCATTCAATCAATGGGTCGATTTCTGACCACCGTCCGGACCCTGCGGCGAGCGTGCGTAAGGTGACCGGTGGAAAGGAAACGCCCTAATGAGCGCCCTCATCGTGACCGAATCGATCTTCGGGAACACTCTCGCCATCGCCCAGGCCATCAGCGGCGGGCTGGCGGACGTGCTGGGAGCTCGGGAAGTGCAACTGATGCACGCCTCCGACGCCCCGGACAGCTTGCCTGCGGAGGTGGCGCTGCTGGTGATCGGCGCACCGACCCACACTCTCTCGATGCCGAACGCCGGCTCGCGTGCGGACGCGGCCGGGCAGGGCGCGACCGTCGCTGAGCGCACCGGCGTGCGCGAGTGGATCGAGGTCTTGGAGTTGCCGAAGGGTATTCGGGTAGCCACGTTCGACACCTCGATCCAGGAGCGGCAGCGTCTCGGGACGGCGGCGCGGGCGGCGGCCATCGCCTTGCGCGACCGCGGCGCGGAGACCCTGATCGGGCCGTCCTTCTACGTCACCGGAATGGAGGGCCCGCTCGCGGACGGGGAACTCGGCCGGGCCACAGCCTGGGGACGAGAACTGGCAACCGCCTGAACGGTACGCACCCACGGGCTATATTTGGCCGAACAGGCCGCTGCCTCGCTCGGATCCACCGTCACTCGGCGGCGCCGGGATCTCATCGGGCGATCGGTTCAGCAACGTCCAGGAGAGGCGCATGCAATCGGGGAGACGCCGCCATAGACTCGTGCCAATCATTGTCAGCGGGCTCGTTTCGAGCCTGCTGTCGGTTGGTCCGGCCGGCGCTGCTCCCGCCGCGGCGATCGCCGAGCAGGTGAAGACCGGGCTCGCCGCGAACGTCGGGGCTGCGACCACGTCCGCCAAGGAAGCCAAACGGGTCGACCGCGTCCGCGTATCCAAGCTGAAGTGGCACAAGGCAAGTGACGGCAGCGGGTACTCGGCAACGGTCAAGTTGCCGCTGGACTACGACAAGCCCAAGGGCGCGAAAGTGCGGGTAGCGCTGTTCAAGGTGCCCGCGGCCGATCCGACCAACCGGGTCGGCACGCTGTTCCTCAACCCCGGCGGCCCTGGCGGTTCCGGGGTGGCGCTGGCCCGCACGGCCTCCACCTTTCTTTCCCAGGAGATCCTCAACAAGTTCGACATCGTCGGGTTCGATCCGCGGGGGACGAACGGCTCCACCCAGGTGCGCTGCTTCAGCAGTGCGGCGAAGCAGACGTCCGCGCTGTCCGGCATGTCGGTCGCTTTCCCCGTCGACGCCGCGCAGGAAGAGCTCTACCTCAAGTCGGCGAAGAAGCTGGGCAAGGCCTGCTCCAAGCGCGCCCGCAAGCTGGCGTCCGCGATGTCGACCGCAGAGGTGGCCCGCGATCTGGACGTGCTGCGCCGCACGCTGGGCGGTAAGTCCGCCAAGCTGAGCTATCTCGGCTTCTCCTACGGCACCTATCTCGGCGAGGTCTACGCCAGCCTGTTCCCCGATCGGTTCCGAGCGATGGCTCTGGACGGCGTGGTCGACCCGACGGCGTGGGCCGGCAACTCGAGTACTGCCGGGTCGCCGACCACCATCCGGATCCGGGCGGCCGAGGGCGCCTGGCAGGCGCTGCAGACCGGGCTAGAACGGTGCGCGGCGAAGGGTCCGCAGTACTGCCCACTGGCTGACCCCAAAGCCGATTTCGACCGGGTGGCGGCGGAACTGCGCATCAGGGGCTGGGTGGACGTCGCCGATGACGGTGGGGCGTTCCGCTTCACCTACACCGAGTACATCTCGGCGGTGCTCAGCCTGCTCTACTACCCGTCCGGGATGGACTATGTGGCTGAGCTCACCGCCCGGCTAGACGACGTGCTGTACCCCGGCTCGAGCGCAACGCTACGACGCGCGGGGAAGAACCTGATGACGCTGGTGAAGTCGTACCAGCGCGCGGCCCGCACCCAGTCGGTCCTGATCGGTACCTACGACAACGAGCTGGACGCCTACTCGAGCGTGATCTGCACCGACTCACGCGAGCCGCGATGGCCGGGCACCTGGCAGTTGGCCGCGACGCGCGCGGACGCGGCCGTGCCGCATTTCGGCAGGCTGTGGGCCTGGTCGGATGTGCAGTGCGCCACCCAGTACTGGAAGGCCAAGGACGAAGACGTGTTCCGCGGCAGCTTCATCCAGCCGACGGCCGCACCGGTGCTACTGGTCGGGAACTACCAGGATCCGGCCACGAACTACGACAACGCCGTCCAGACCGCCCGGCTGATGCCGAACAGCTACCTGCTGAGCAGCGACTCGTGGGGGCACACCGCCTACGGGACGTCCGCGTGCGTCACCTCCCGCGTGGACGCTTACCTGCTCACCGGCGCCCAGCCGGACGGAACCGTCTGCATCGGTGACGAGCAGCCGTTCAGCTCGCCCCTGGAATCGGTCAGCGATACCGCGTCCGCGTTGGCGAAGGACCTCGCCCGCGAAGGACTCCCCCCAGTCGAGCCCCCGGTAGCTGGCTAGCCGACCCCAACCGGTCGACCCTGTCGAAACCCCCGCCGTCCATCCCCTCTTCAACTTCGCTCGGATAGCCCAGTTAGTCGGACGGGCGCAGGTCCTTGCGAAGGTGCACAAGGGTGACTTTGGCGTCGACTGGCTGGCGGCGCTCCTCGGTGTAGCCGAGCCGGGCGTAGAGGCGCAGGTTCGCGGCGCTCAAGTGTCCGGTGAACAGTCTCGCGGTGACCGCGGGCGTCACGGACTCGGCGTGGCGCAGCAGCGCTTCGCCGATGCCCCTGCGCTGGTATTCGGGTGCGACCGAGAGCCGGCTGATCAGTACGACGTCGCCGTCCAGTTCGATCCGGATCGAGCCGACCAGGCGTCCGTCCGCCTCGGCGACGAAGCCGAGCCCGCCCGCGTCCAGCCAGTGGTTGAGGTCCGCGTGCGGCTCCAGCAGGGGCGGCAATTCGGGATCGTCGTACAGCTCGGACTCGATCGTGAATGCGGCCAACTGGACGGCCAGCACGCCCGCAGCATCGCCGGTCCGCATGGGCCGCACCAGCACCGCAGGACCCGGGGACGCTTCCGTTCGGAACACGTCAAGAGCGTAGACCGATGAGTACTTCTACTCCGCACAGATCTGCAAAACCGGTAGTCAGAGGCTTCCCCACGGGTTCAGTACGCCTTTAGGGTTAAGCCCAGAGGTGGTCAAACCACCTGCGACTCATCGATGACCCGCCCGTACGGGGGGCACGTGGTCGGGGACACCAGTCGACGGTGACCTCGCCGAGAATCCGTCCGAAACGACTCGAACCCAGTGTCGGACGCTCGGGGGAACTCGAAGAGCGCTCAGCTACATGGGGGCTGATGCTCGAGGCGGCCAGGGCCGGGATCACTGATCTGGGGGGACGGTGCTCCGGCCCTGGCGCCATCGTGTTCGCGGCGATCGTGTTCGATACCCAGCCGCAGGCGTAGGCTCTTCCGGTGCCCACACCCGACTTCATCATCGAGTTGCGCAACCATGTCGGCAGCATGCCGCTTTGGCTCTCCGGTGCTACCGGGGTGGTCCTGCGGGAGCAGGCGGACGCGTCCGAGGTGCTCCTGGTGAGACGATCCGACAACGGCGCGTGGACGCCGGTCGCCGGCATCGTCGATCCCGGCGAGCATCCTCACCACACTGCGATCCGCGAGATCGCGGAGGAAACCGGTGTGGTCGCGGAGATCGATCGGTTGGTCTGGCTCACCGTCACCGAGGTGATCACCTACGAAAACGGCGACCAGAGCCAGTACATCGACCACGTCTTCCGCTGCCGCTGGACGTCGGGCGAGCCGTACCCGGCGGACGGGGAAGCGTCCGCCGCTGCCTTCTTCCCGCTCGACCAGCTACCCCGGATGAGCGCACGGCATCGCCGCCAAGTCGAGGTCGCGGTGGCCAACGCTCCCGAGACGCTGCTCGGCTGAGAAAGGGACCCTGACGAGCTTTGTCCTGAGCTTGCGAGGACCGTTCCATAGGGGACGACCGCACCGATGGCTGCGTTCGCATTCCCAGGTTTGCTGCCGAAATTGGCGTTTGCTACGGGAATTTCGCTGGCAAACGCCAATTTCGGTAGCAAAAGCCGGGTAGCTCAGGGGACGCTCAATCACGCGACTGGGCGTGTGCCCGGCGGCCCTTCTCCGGTGGGGACGGCAGCGGGAACGTCCCGAGATGGTTGGCTCGCAGCAGCAGGCGGGAGGTGCGCAGGGACTTCGAGCGTCCGCTCAGCGGGGCGGCGTCCGCGTCCCGGCTGAGTTCGACCACGCCCACCTTCAGGCTGCGCGCGAACGGCATCAGCAGCAGCAGGACGCCGAGACCGAGCACCAGCGCGCGGATCGTGTCCGACTCGGGGCCGGGCAGGACGTTCGTCAGCCCCGCCCACGTGACCAGCGCGCCGAGCCCGATGAAGCCAAAATTCTGCAGCCGCCGGCGCCAAGCCGACCAGCGGTGCGAGATCATCAGCAGTGCCAGCCGGGTGGCCTCGTCCCGGTCGACCAGGTGCCGCACCTGGTGCAGTAGGCGGGACGGTCGCGAGCCCCACGTCCGGCAACACGGACGGGTTACCGACCTAAGGTGCTGAACCAGGTCCTGGGCATCGGTCACCAACTGCCGGTCCCCGCGTAGGCCGAGCCGGTCCAACGCCTCCTGGGCCAGGATCGCGGCGTGCAGCCCGCGCCGGCACACCTCGGTGAACAACCGCGGTGGTAGCGGCTCCGATCCGATCGCGACAGCGTCGGGGGCCGCTGCGGTGCGCAGATAGCCGATCGTGTCGCGCTGCAGGTCGGCCACGGTCCGGTAGTCGGAGACGGCCGCCATCAGCTGCTGGGCGTTCTCCACCGAACCGTGGGACGCGTCCTCGTCCGCCACCATCGCGAGCGCGGCCTCGAACTCGCTCTCTGCCCGGATCACCCGGGCCAGGATGTGTACGCCAACGCTGTCGGTGATCGCCATCGCCTCGCGCAACGACACTTTGTAGTCACCGCTGATCAGGGAAGCCTGCGCGTCCAGCACCCGCAGGTCGAGGTCGTGGCGACGCTGCGGCATGACTTCGGCGATCAGCCGGTTGGCGGTGAGGTCGTCGCCCTGGCGCAGCGCCACCAGCGCTGCCAGTACTTTCGCCGGCCAGGGATCGGACGCAACCAGCGGCTCGGCGGTCAACAACGCCTGTGCGCGGTCGTCATCGCCGGCCAGCAGCGCCAGCCGGATCAGCTGGCGGCTGCTCACTTCCGGACCGGCCTGAGCCAGCAGGGCGCGGGCGGCGGCCTGTCCCGCGTAGCGAGCGCCACTGAAGGTGCCGCCGGAGGCGTGGTGCGACGCGTCCGCGTCCGGGGTGCCCCACTGCGTGCCCGCCCACAGGCAGGCTTCGGCGTACGCGGTGTCGTAGGGGTCACAGCTGGCCAGCTCTGCCAGTTCGGCGAGGATGCCTTCGGCCTCGTCCCGATCGGCGAGAAGGATGCGCACCCGCAGGACGGAGCGGCGCAACTCCGGCGAGAGGTCCGCGTCCAGGACGGTGCTGGCGCGCCGCAAGTGGTCCCAGGCTTCGCGGTAGCGGCCCTGCTGCGCGGCCAGCCGGTAGGCCAGCAGGTGGTAGACGTGGCGCCAGTGGTCTTGGGCGCCGTCCATTCCGGCCAAGGTCTCCGGGCTGTGCTCGATCTGCTCGATCGTGCGGAGGCAAGCCGCTTCGGCCTCAGCGAACCGGCCGACGTCGGTCATCGACTGGACCCAGCGGGAACGGTCCTCCACG
Source organism: Propionicimonas sp. (assembly GCA_035349055.1). Taxonomy (GTDB): domain Bacteria; phylum Actinomycetota; class Actinomycetes; order Propionibacteriales; family Propionibacteriaceae; genus Propionicimonas. The sequence continues at coordinate 13,265 of DAOPRQ010000022.1, read as the reverse complement.
TCCAGGGTCTCGAAGCCCTGCCCCCAGCGCGCTGTCAGCTCGTCGAACAATGACGTCGCGCCCACGTGGTCTTCCATCTCGGCGGACGCGACCGCCCGCACCAGCACGCTGGCTGCGCTGATCTCGCTGGTCGCAACCAGTTCCAGCGCGAGGACAGGACTCTCAGCGGCCAGCAGATCTGCTGCTCGCAGCGTCGATTCCGGCCCGGCGGCGGCGAACCTGACCAGCGCCTGCTCGTACTCGGGATAGCTGCCGATCGGCGTCTGCTGGCGGCGTCCGGCTTGGAAGAAGCGGTCAACCAGTCTGATCAGGCGGACGCCGGCCGCGTCCGATTCTGGGACGGGGCCGGCCATGTGCAGGGCGGCCTGCCACGCTCGCCGGGCGATTTCGGCGTCCTCTTCGCCTGGGACCGCGTGGGACTCGGCGCGCTGCCAGACTTCGGCAGCGACGAACTCCAGCAGATCCTGGTCGTCGGGGAAGGCGGCGACCAGCTCTTCCAGGCTGGGTCGCTGGTCGTTCTCGTCAAGCTCGCCGAGCTGGGTGAGCGCACGGACTGCCCTCAGCCACTTGCCGGCATCGCTTGCCGAAAGCGCGCCCAGCCGACGCAATTCGGCGTAGCCCGCGTCCGCTGCCTTGAAGTCACCGCTGGCCAGGCACGCCTCGGAGCGCTGACGCGTCTGCTCGGCGTCGATGATGATCGGCTGACTGGACAATCGACCCCCCGGCAAAATGCGGTCTTGGCCGAATCGTCCGCTCGGACGGGAGGTGGCGGCAAGCGTCAGAATTGCTCACCCGCCACACGCCCCCTCGTTTCAAGCCAGCAGATCGGCGTACTCAGGATGCTTGCCGAACCAGCCGGCTACGTAGCTGCAGGCCGGCCGCACCTTCCATGCGCCGGCGGTGCGGACCTCGTCCATTGCATGGGTGACCAAGCGTCCGGCGATCCCGCGGCCACCGAACTCGGGTGGCACCACGGTGTGGTCGAACACGGCCACGTCCCCGTTGAGGCGGTAGTGGCACTCGCCGGCCAGCTCGCCGTCGATGTGCACCTCGAACCGGCTCTCGGCCTGGTTGTGACTGAACTCCTCGGTCACGGCAATCCTCTCACTGGGTTACCTGTGCCAACCGCAACAGCGTGACCGGGTATTCCGGACGCGAACGCGCAGCCGGTCGAATCGTGTCGGGGGGACGCGACCAGCTCGTCAGGGGCTGGCGTAGCTACTTCTTGAGTTCTGCCGGAACAACCATGCGTCCAAACTGAGGAAAAGCCTAGAAAAAGCTGAGAGTTGCTCAGATTACTTGGGTGGCGCAAGAGGGGATACTGGTCGGGTGCACCAGCTGCGTCCGCTTCGATCTGCGTCCGTCGTGCTGGCGTGCGCAGTTGCGCTGACGGGTTGCACGACGCCGACGCCGGACGCCCCGAAGGTCACGTCGGCCTCCGCCCCCTCGCTCCGGAGCGCAGTGCTCGGCGCGGCCGTCCCCGACACCAGCCCGGCGGTTGACCTACGCGCACACTCTGCGACCGAGGCGATGCCGGCTGGCACCCTCGCCGGCAGGCTGATCGTGATCGATCCAGGGCACAACGGGGTCTGGACCAAGAAGCTCGGCAAGCTGGTGCCGTCCGGGAACGGCAGGAAAAAGGCCTGCAACTCCTCCGGCACGGCAACCAACTCCGGCTACGCCGAACACGCCTACAACTGGGCGCAGGCCAACACCCTTGCCGAGGAGTTGCGCGCCCGCGGCGCCGAGGTGCTGCTCACCCGCTCGGACGACTCCAGCCAGGGACCGTGCGTAAACCTTCGCTCGACACTGGCCAATGCGCGAGGCGCGGACGTGCTGATTTCGCTGCACGCTGACGGCAGCTATTCCAAGAAGGCGCGCGGGTTCCACGTGATCATCAGCACGACGATGGTCGGTGGCGCCGCCCTGGAAGCCGAATCGAAGGCCCTCGCCAAGGATCTGCGCAGCGCGCTGGAGACCGGGACCGCGATGCCGCGTTCGACCTATATCGGCAAGGGCACCGCGCTCAGCCCCCGCTCGGACATTGCCACGTTGAACCTGTCGAAGCGGGTCGCCGTGATGATGGAGATGGGCAATATGCGCCATCCCAAGGACGCAGCCCTACTCAAGTCGGCGAAGTTCCGCACCCAGGCCGCGGTCGCACTGGCGGACGGGATCGCGTCCTATCTGGGCTGATCCGGGGGCCGTGTGTCGGCAGCCAAGCCCGCAGCAACTCGGGGGACGGTTCCTTTCCGTATCGCCACTCGGCTCTCACTGGCACCGATGATTCTGGGGACAGTTCCTTGATGCGCCATCACAGTTCCATCCGGCGATTCGGCAGAAGGCGTGTGAAACGCTCGCGATGGCGTCCACGCGTCCGCCCGGGAAGAATGGACGGATGCCTGCGGAAGCGTCCCTCTACGACCGGGTCGGCGGCCACGAGACGTTCGTGAAGCTGATCGACGAGTTCTACCGCGGGGTTGCGGCGGACGAGCCGCTGCGCGCGCTCTACCCGGAGGCGGACCTCGGCCCGGCCAAGCAGCGGCTGCTGCTGTTCCTGGAGCAGTACTGGGGCGGTCCGCACACCTATTCCCAGACCCGTGGGCATCCGCGGCTCCGGCTGCGGCACGCGCCGTTCCAGGTCACCCCGGACATGCGCGATCGCTGGTTGCGCCACATGAACGCCGCCCTCGACTTACTCGAGCTGCCGCAGGCCGAACTGGCGGAGTTCCGCGAATACGTCACCAGGGCCGCGCAGTTCATGATCAACAGCTTCGACAACTAGCGGCCTCGGCCCTCCGACAAGCTCAGGGCCAGGCTCGACCAACCGAGGGATTCCTGGCGAGCTAGCCGGTGGGCTCCACCGCCGCAGCTTCGGTGCTTGCCACCTGGGTGACCGTGACCGTCGGCGTCGCGGCCGGAGTGGGCACGACGCTCGACTCGGTCGGCTCGGACGGAGCCGGCGTCACCGACTCGCTCGGGCTCGGCTCCGGCGCGGACGAAGACGCCGACTCGGACGGAGTCGGCTTCGGGGTCGGGCTCACCGACTTGCTCGGGTTCGCCTTCGGGCGGACCACCTGCGAGACCGTCGTCCCCTCACCTCCACCGAATGCGCGGCCCAGGCCGAGTTCCACGACGGTGATCACCACCAGCGAGATCGCGAAGATCGCCGCAGCAGTGATCGCGGCCACCTTCCAGATCCGCTTCTTCCGTCCGGACGGGTCATCGCCACCGGCCGACCGCGAAGCCGATCCCGAAGCCGATCCCGCGACCGGAGGCGCGCCAGCGGTCACGTCCAACAGGGTCAGGTCGACACCGTCGGCCGGTTCGACCGGGACGGGCCCCGTCCGCGTGATCACTGATGCGACCTTGCGATGCGTCCGGTCGATACCCGCGCTGTAGAGGGTGCCGCCCACGCCGCCGACGACGCTGGCCACCGCCGCGCCGAAGATCGTCCCAGCCACGCCCAGACTGGAGCCGACGGCGGCCGCAGTTGCCGCTGCCAACGCGCCGCCGATCAATTGCGGCAGCGAGAAGGAGACCTTGATGGGCTCCTTCTCCTCCTTCTCGGGCGGTTCGTTCTGTTGGCTGACCAAGACTGCTCCTAACGCGTTCCGGCATTCCAAGGTAGCCGGTGCCCGCGCTACCGGGCGGCAGAGCCAACACCGAGCGCCAGCCTTGGCACCGAATCGCGGCTAACCCGACTTTGATGGCATATCCAAGACCTGGCTCCGTCGCGAGCAAGCCTGACCCGATTGGATGGCATGTCGAGCCTCACCAGCAGCGCATAAGCCATCGAAACCTGGTTCCACCTGCAACAGTCGGACAGACCCGCCCCAGATGCCATCAAAGTCGGATTCAACTGCACGAAGCCAACCAGGCCACCGGCCTGGCGCCGCCCAAGACGATGCCCATCGTTGGACCCGGGCTAAGCCTGGCTCTCAACACGGACGGTGGTCGGCCGCACTCCGACCTGGTCGGCGATCAGGCGGGCGATGTCCCGAGCGGCATTCGGACGGGCCACCCGGGCCGAAGCGATCGCCGCAGCCTCGCGGGCGGCCGGGTTCTCCACCCAATGCCGGACCGCGTCCACCACCTCGCGCGGACGCGGCGCCCACACCCCGGCCCGCTCGTTCTCAACGTAGGTGACGTTCCCGTCCTCCTGCCCGGGCAGCCGGGCGTACAGGATCAGCGGCAACCGCGCGATGAACGCTTCGCTGATCGTGCCCGGGCCGGCTTTGGTCACCAACATGTCGGACGCGGTCATGAACTTCGGCATCTCGGTGGTGAACCCGTAGATGTGGGTGGGCATGCGCCACTCCACAGCTTCGAGTTCGGCCTTCAGTTCGGCATTGCGCCCGCAGATCACCACCAGGGACGCGGGCAGGTTCGCGTCGTTGATCGCCTTCGCGACCCGCTTCAGCGGACCCATGCCGTCGCCGCCACCGACCAGCAGGATCACCGGCAGGTCCGTCCGCCAGCCCATCTGCTGGCGCCAGGCCGTCCGATCGAACTCGGGATGGGTGAACCGGTCGGCAACCGGCAACCCGATCACCCGCAGGTTGCCCTCGGGGATGCCGTACTCAATCGCTTTCGCCTTCGCTTCCTCGGTGGCCACCACGACCAGGTCAGCGCGCCGGTCGAACCAGAACGCGTGCGTCGAGACCAGGTCGGTGACCACCGTGATGTAGGGCCGCGGCGAGTTCCGCATGGCCCGCATCAACGTCGTGTTCACCAGCGGATGCACCGAAACGATCAGGTCGGCCGGATTCTGATTGACCAGCCGCTTCGCCGAGCGCCGCAGATACGGATAGGTCATACCGTTCAGTGCGCGCGCGCGGCTCTTCCCGTCCGATGCCTTGAAGGAGAGCCCCCAGGCGTTCGGAATCCGTGAGAACGGCGGATAGATCTCCGGCGCGAACCGCAGCGGGCTCGGGTAGTACTCGCGGAAGAAGTCGACCTTGTGCGAATCGAAACGGCCGGGGAACTCCAGGTCGAGCGCCTCGATCATCGCCTCCGTGGCCGACCGGTGGCCGCCACCGGTGTCGGAGAACAGGAACAGGATGCGCTTCTTCGCGTCCGCCGCACCTGTCGCTTCGCTCATGCCCATCCCGTCTCCCGCTGGTCCTGCCTCACTAGAGCATGTCACAGCCGCGACCCGCTGGGTGCGCGGCCGGGGGCCTTAGCCGAGGATCTCGTAGCGCTGCAGCAGCTTGCGGGCGGCCTTGGTGCTGGACGCCTGCAGCGCGAGCAGTTCGGCGTAGATGCCGCCGGTACGGGCGAGTTCGGCAGGCGTACCGATCTCGTCGATCTGGCCTTCGCGCAGCGTGATGATCCGGTCGACCGAGCTGATCGTGCTCAACCGGTGCGCGATGATCAGCGTGGTGCGATCGGTCATCAGCTCTTCGAGTCCGTCCTGCACCAGGCGCTCGGCTTTGGAATCCAGCGAGGACGTGGCTTCGTCCAGCACCAGGATCGGTGCGTCCTTCAGCATCGCCCTGGCCACCGCGATCCGCTGCTTCTGGCCACCGGACAGCTTCACCCCGCGCTCGCCGATCTCGGCGTCGTAGCCGCCGGGCAGCGCGCTGATGAACACATGGGCGTGCGCCCGCTTGGCCGCGGTGACGATCTCGTCCTCGGTCGCGGACGGGCGGCCGTAGGCGAGGTTCTCCCGGATCGTGCCGGAGAACAGCGATGGATCCTGGAACACCACTCCGACCTGCGACCGCAACTCGGCCAGCGGAATGGCCGCCACCTCGCGTCCGTTGACCAGCAGCGACCCGCTGGTCAGGGGGTACAGCCCCAACAGCAGGGACGCGATCGTCGTCTTGCCCACTCCGCTCTCGCCGACGAACGCCACCCGCTCGCCGCGGAACACCCCAAAGCTCACGCCGGCGAGCACCTGGGCTGCCTCGGTGTAGCCGAAGTGGGCGTCGCGGAACTCGACCACGGGGGTCGCCGTCGGGATCCCGGCCTCCGCCGGGATGACACCTGAGGCGGGGCGAACTCTTGTTGCCGGGATGACAGTGGGCTCAAGTTCGATGGACGCGGTCTCGGTGGGCTCGTCCATCACCTTGAAGTAGTCGCGACTACCGGTGATGGCACGCTGGGAGGCGTCCACCAGGTAGCTCATCGACTGCACCGGCTGGCGCGCCAGGCTGACCAGTTGGATCAGCAGCACCATCACGCCGAGCGTGAACGAACCCGAGATCGTGGCCACGAAGATGATGGCGTAGATGCCGAAGAAGATGACGTTCAGGGCGCCGCGACGGGCCACGTCCATGCGGTGCCAGTAGGTCGACTGCTCCCTGGTGAGCGCGACGGTCGAGTCGTAGCGTCCGCTGAATTGCGACAGTTCGCGGGCCTCCGCGCCGAAGCTCTTCACCACCTTGATCTGGCCGACGACCTCGGCGAAGCGTCCCCCGGCGATGTCGAACTCGGCGTTCTTCGCGGTCTCCAGCCGCTGCCAGCGCCGGGAGGTGAGCATGGTCAGCCAGGTGAACACCGGGTAGACCGCGATCATCAGCAGCGCCAGCCACCACGAGTACCAGGCGATGATCACCAGTGAGGCGGCCACGGTTAGCAGCATCGGCAGGAAGTTGTTCGCGAACATGTTCAGGAAGCCGGTGGTCTCGGTGATCGAGCGCTGCAGCCGCGAAATGATCGTCCCGGTGAGCTCGGAGTCGAAGTACCGCTGCGGCAGCCGCAACAGCTTCTCGAAGTAGTTCCGGGACAGGATCGAGCGCAGCCGGATCGCCATCACATCACCGAGATAGCCGCCGAAGTTGGTGATCAGCGTGTTCGCCAGATCAGTCAGCAGCAGGAGGAACGCCAGCCAGAGCACCGCCGGCACCCCGCCTCCGCCGGCTCCAGTGGTCGCGGCCACGACCTCGTCCGTCGCGGCCTTGACGATGAACGGCACGGCCAGGCCGGTCGCAGCGGTGAGCAGCCCGGCCAGCACGATCGCGGCGTACGCAGGCAGCAACTCCCGGGCAACGCCCAGGATCCGCACCATCGACCTCATCCCAGCCTCACTTCGTCCAGTCGGAGTGGCCGGTTCGGCCTCACTCCTTGATCGTGACCTTTGCGCCCTTGTTCGGCAACTCGATGTAGGTCTGGCCCGGCGCCATCTTCAGCGGAGTGCCGTCCTCAAGGGTGAACTGGAACACCTCGCTGACTTCGCCCTTCGTCCAGGTGCCGGTGACGAACTTGCCGCCGTGCGCGTAGTAGAAGGTGCCCTTGGTGTTGATGATCTGGTGGATCGGCTCCATGTGGTACGGCCCGGACGTCTTGATCTTGCCGCTGGAGTAGATCTTCCCGAAGACCTGCTTGGCGCAGATCACCAGCACGTTGTCACAGGAGACCTGCGTCCCGTCCGCCAGCACGTGCTTTCCCCACGGCATGCTGCGCAGGTAGCGCTTCTTCTTCTTGCTGTAGCTGTAGCTCATGTTGTAGGTGTCGCCCTTCTTCCAGGGGACGCTCACGAAGCTGGCCGGCTGGCCGGCGACCTCAGTGCTGACCTCTTCGTCCGTCGCCGCCCACGGCAGGTAGTGCTGCTGCGGACCTTCGCTGAACTTCTTGCTCTGCTTGGCCAGGGTGGCCGGGTGGCAGGCCACCGCGCGGTCGTAGTAGGTCTGGCCGTTGAGGGTGCGGACACGGCTGCTCAGGATCGAGTAGGAACCGGTGCCCTTGGTGGTCATGTACTGCTTGCCGGTGACCAGGTAGTCCTCGAACTCGGCGGCATAGCGCAGCACCCACGGGTACGCGCCGGTGCTGCCGATGATGCCGGTCATGGGCGAGAGCATCGGGATGTCCACCGGACGGATCGAGCGCACCGGGTTCACCGTCTCGGCGTACTTGGAGTGGTAGACCGGCACCAGCCGGGTGCCGGACTGGCCGACCGCTGCCGGGTAGCCGTCGAGCTGGACGTAGACGATGTCGGCCTTGTCGAGGCCGATCTGCGGGTGCTCACCCTTGTTGTCCGGGACCTTCACGGCCACGACTACCCGCTTGGCGTCCTCGGGGTCGTCCAGCACCTTGCCGGTCAGCGGCCAGCGGGGCGTGGTGTCCTCGGTGGGCGTCGGGCTCGGTGTTGCGGACGTGGCCTCGGGCGCGCCGGGGTTGGGCGCTGGGGCCGAGGTGGACCCGGTCGGAGGTTGGGTCGAACACCCCACCACGGCTGCTCCTGCGACGCCGATCGCGCCGATCATGGCCGTGCGACGGCTCACCGATCCCATGCTTCCTCCGACTGCTGTTGTGCGGGCCTGCTGCCACGCTCACCGCGTCCATGGTAAGGGGCGCGTGCCCGCAAGCCCGCACGCTTCGCGTCCGCTGGGTCGGTTCACAGCTGATTCGAAGGCTTGGCTGCGTGCCCCCCGCCACTGCTCCCGAGGAGACGCGACCCGACTTGGCTGGGTTATCAAGCCGGACCCCAGCCCGATAAGCCTACCGACTCGGGTTTGCTGAGGCGCGGGCAGCAGCATCGCCGCCATCACCTCCCGAAATCCGGTTCGTTCCCCTCCGCAGGCTCAACTTCGCGGACGCAGCCAGACTGAAGTCATGATCGGCTGGCGCTGGCCACCGACGTGCACCAACTCCTCACCGGCAACGGTCAGCTGGCTGGCATGGTGCGCCAGGGCTCGCTTCACCGCAGGTAGCCGCTCGGGGTTGGCGAACTCGACCGCGGCCGCGTCCGGCAGCAGTGGCTCCGAGACGATTTCGAACAGCGGCACCCCACTGCGCTCGGCCGCCCGCACGGCGATCTCGTGGCAGGACACGTGGTCGGGGTGTCCGTAGCCGCCGTGCGCGTCGTAGCTGACCAGCGCGGTCGCCCCGACGTGCTCGAGGTAGGCCACCAGATCGGCCGCGGCGGCGTCCGGGTCGGCAGCGGTGAGGCTGTCCGGGCCGGCGGTGGCGGACGGACCGGCCACCGTCGGCGTGACCCAGCGCATGCCCGAATCGGTGTATCGCCTTGCCAGCGCGCCAATCGCCAAGGCGGGTGGGGCGCCAAGGAAGGCGTGCCGGGTCACCCCGAGCGCGGCCAGGGCAGACGCGAGCTCAGCCTCCCGGTGCGCGACCAACGCTGGCCCGCTGCCGGTGAACGTCCCTGGCACGATCTCACCCTGCTCGCCGCGAGTCGCGGTGACCACCGCCACCTCGCGTCCGGATGCGGCCAGCGCGGCCAGCAGGGCACCGGTGACCAGCGTCTCGTCGTCCGGGTGCGCGTGCAGGAAGACCACACGGGTGAAGTCGGGGGTCATCGCTGCAGCAGGTCCTCGTACACGGCGACCAGCCGCTGCGCCGCCCAGCGCCATTCGAACCGGCGCGCATGGACGCGGGCCACCACGCCCATCTGCTCGGCCAGGCCCGGCTGGGTGAGCAGCTTGGTCAGCGCCTTGCCCCAGTCCTCGGGAAGCCTGGAGTCCATCAGCTGACCGGTCTCGCCGTGCGCCACCGCCTCGCGCAGTCCACCCGCCGCGGCCGCGATCACCGGCGTCCCGCTGGCCTCGGCTTCGAGCGCGACCAGGCCGAACGTCTCCGAATGTGACGGCACCAGCACCACCCGCGCCGAGCGCATCAGCCGGGCCAACTCCGGACGCGGCTGCGGCCCGACGAAGGTGACGTCATCGGCCAGCCCGAGATCGGTCACCAGCCGCCGCAACTCATTCTCGTAACTGGCGAAGTCAGCGGACGTGTCACCCGCGATCACCAGGTGCGGCCGGATCGCCGGATCGAGATGCGCCAGCGCGCCGATCGCCAGATCCGGGCCTTTCAGCGGCTGCAGCCGAGCGGCGAAGAGCACATAGCCGAGCGGCCACGGGCCCGCATCCGGCCACGTCCATAACGCCTCCCCCGGGGCCAGCGGACGAAACAGCTCCTGGTCGACCCCCGGCGAGATGATCGTGACCTTGTCCGCGTCCGCGCCACACCGGAAGATCACCGTGTCGGCCTCGGCGGCGCTGATCGCAACCACGGCCTGGGACTCCCGGGCCACCATCGCCTCGCCGGCCACCCGGGCGGACGATTCCGGCGGCTCGCCGGACGAGAGTGGTGAGCCGGGCAGCGCCGCGACCGAGTGGTAGCTCTGCACATGTGGAACGCCCCAGGCGCGGGCCACCGGCAGCGCTGCGACACCGGACATCCAATGCTGGGAGTGCACCAGGTCGGCCGGTTCGAGTTTCGCCAGCCCGTCCGAGAATTCAGCGATGTGGGCGTCGATTTCGCTCTTGGGCAGCGGCGTGGGCGGGCCGGCGTCCAGATGGCGCAGGACCACGCCAGGGGCGAGCTGGACAACGTCCGGCTCGTCGGGACTGGTGCGCCGCGTGATGAGTTCCACCTGGTGGCCGAGTTCGGCGAGCTCTTCGGCCTGCGCCCGCTCGACCACGTTCATGCCCCCGGCGTCCCCCGAACCCGGCAGCTGCGCCGGCGAGGTGTGCATGGAGACATAGGCGAGATTTAGAGCGCGTGGCACGCGCTGAGCATAGTCACCCGATGCACAGCGACCGGACGCGAGCGCAGAGCGCTCTCAGCCCGTGGAAGAATCACGCAATGACTTCCACCCCGACCACTCGCGTCGGCAGCATCGATCTCGGCCCGCAGTGGTTGTTCCTGGTGATCCTCGCCGGGCTGGGCATGGTGGGGCCGTTCTCGATCGACACCATCTTTCCCGCCTTTGCCCAGATGGAGCGCGAGTGGGGGGTCACCGAGCTCGCACTGCAACAGCTGATCAGCGTCTACCTGCTCTCCTTCGCGGTGATGAGCCTGCTGCACGGCCCATTGTCGGACGCACTGGGCCGCAAGCCGGTGATCATCGGCGGCACGCTGCTGTTCATCGCTGCGTCCATCGGTTGTGCGCTGTCGCCGAGCCTCGGGGTGCTGCTTTTCTTCCGATCGCTGCAGGGCATCAGCGCCGGCGCCGGCCAGATCATCAGCCGCGCGATGGTGCGTGACGTCTTCGACAACGACCAGGCCCAGCGGACGATGAGCCACATCGCGATGATCTTCGGCCTCGCTCCGGCGCTGGCGCCGATCGTCGGCGGCTGGGTGCTGGGCGCAGGCAGTTGGCGCGGGATCTTCTGGTTCCTGACCGCGTTCGGCGTGGTGCTGCTCGCGCTGGTGATCTTCGCGTTACCGGAGACGCACCCGCCGGAGCAGCGGTCGAAGTTCGACGTGCCCGTGCTCGCGTCCGGGTTGCTGGCGGTGTGGCGGGACTCGAACGGTCGCCGACTCGCCTTCACCGGCATGTTCAACTTCGCCGGCATGTTCCTCTACATCTCCTCGGCCCCGCTGCTGGTGGTGAAGCTGCTGGGCAAGGGTGAGCAGGACTTCTGGATGCTGTTCGTGCCGCTGATCTCCGGCATGGTGATCGGTTCCTGGGTCAGCGGACGGCTGGCCGGACGGATGAGCGGACGGCGGCTCGCGTCCCTTGGTTATGTGATCAGCCTGGTCGCGGCAGTCGTAAACCTTGGCCTGGCGTTGGTGCCGGCTACCCAGGTGCTGCCGTGGCCGGTGGTGGCGCTGCCGTTCTACTCATTCGGGATCGCGCTGGCGTTCCCCATCCTGACGCTGGCCATGCTCGACCTGTTCCCGCGGTCCCGCGGGGCGGCGTCCTCGGTGCAGTCGTTCGTCTCGCTGGTGGCGAACGCCCTGATCGCCGGAGCGCTCGCCCCGGCGGTCGGCTTCTCGCTGTGGAGCCTGGCGGTGACTTCACTGCTGCTCACCCTGGTCGCCTGGTGGCTGTGGCGCCGCCATCTAGCAGTCACCCACGTAGAGCCGCACACCACAGTCGACGCCCCGGCCTACGAACCCACCGACGAGATGTAGCCGCCGACGGCTGGCCGAGCCGGTCGAGACCCAGTGCGGAACGAGCCGCTCACAATCGGTCGCTGAGGAACGAGCCCCTCACAAACCGTTCCCTGACGAGGCCGGTGCGGAACGAGCCGGCCGTAACGAAGGGCCGCCGTCTGGCTCAACCCACTTCTGGCTGGTTATGACCCCTCCCCAGAGGACCCTCGCCCGCCCAACCCAAGAAATGCAGGTTATGCGGCCGCTTTCGAGCTCCATAACCTGCGGTTCTCGGGTTGAACCGAAATCGGCCAGCGAAAGCGGCCTCATAACCAGCCAGAAGTGGTTTCCCTGCGCTCGGCCGTTACCAGGGCCACCTTGGTCGCAAGGCGCGATCCAGCCGAACGTTGATAGCGTTATCACCGTGACTGACGACGCGCTCATCCTGCTGGCGAACGACTCCTACCGGATCGAGATCATGCCGCTCGGTGCGACCCTGCGACGCTTCGAGGTGCGCTTGCCGGACGGCAGCTGGCGCAACATCCTGCTCGGCCACCCGGATCCGGCGGACTACCCTTCCGGGCTGGGCTACCTGGGTGCGACCGTCGGACGGTTCGCGAACCGGATCGCACGCGGCCGGTTCAGCCTCGACGGCGTGGACTACCAGGTGGATGTCAACGAGGCGCCCAACCAGCTGCACGGCGGAACGAAAGGCTTCCACACCCACGCCTGGTCCGTGCTCGGCTCGGGGCCAGATTGGGTCGAACTGGGCATCACCAGCCCTGATGGCGATCAGGGCTACCCGGGCGAGGTGCAGGCGTCCGCACGCTTCGAGCTGATCCCGGGGGGAGCCCAGGTCACCTACCGGGCCACCACCGACGCCCCGACCGTGGTGAACCTGACCACGCACCCGTACTTCAACCTGGACGGGGAGGCGTCCGGCAGCACCGATGACCACCGGCTCACCATCCACGCGTCCCGCTACACGCCGGTGTACCCGGACCTGATTCCAACCGGCGAGGTCCGCGACGTGACCGGGTCGGCCGCTGACTTCCGGTCCGGTCCACTGCTCGGTAAGGCGCGGGAGGCCGCGATGGTCGAGGGCATCGCCCTAGGCGGCGGCTTCGACCACAACTTCGTGGTGGACGGCGAGGGCATGCGTGAGCACTGCCGGTTAGCCGGTTCGACCGGACTCACCCTGACCGTCGTGAGCGATCAACCCGCCATCCAGGTGTACGGCGGCGCCCACTTCGACGGCGTCACCCCGGGTACTTCCGGTGCGCCCTACGTCAGCCGGGCCGGCGTGGCGCTGGAGACCCAGCACTACCCGGATACGCCCAACCACCCGAGCTTCCCTTCGACTGTGCTGCGTCCCGGCGAGGAGTACGTGGCCACCACCCGGTGGCTGGTCGGCTGACCGCCCCTTGTCCGTTTTGTCTCGGTGGTAACGCGACACGCCGACGACACGCCGTGGGGTCTGG
>DAOPRQ010000021.1:29141-34836 GCA_035349055.1 Propionicimonas sp. | reverse complement strand
CGTGCCCCCAATGGGATTCGAACCCATACTTGAGCGGGTTTAAGCCGCTTGCCTCTGCCGGTTGGGCCATGGGGGCCGCGGCATGAGTCTACGGCGGGGTCGGCGCGAAGCCGCTCGGAACGCAAACCGGGTGCTTGGCCGAAAATCGATCCTCGTTCACCCGCTTGAGTGAAGGGATGATTCGGCTGTCCGCGCGGCGGGCGGTCATCGCCCACCGAATGATCAGCAGACTGGGATCAGCGCCGCTGCGGTGGCGCCGCGCTTCCGCGCTCGATCAACTGCGGCAACCGGAGCAGCGGGTTGGGGTGTCGTAGTCGTTGAGCACAGCTAGCATCAGCTCCATCGCGCCCCTGCCCACTTGCGCAAAGTCCTGGTGCATGGTGGTCAGCGGGGGGCGAGAAGTGCGCCGCTTCGGGAATAACGTCGAAGCCCACCACGCTCACCTGTCCCGGAATGGACCGGCCCGCCTCGGTGAGCGCGTGCATCAGGCCGAGCGCCATCTGGTCGTTGGCACAGAACACGGCCGTCAACGTCTCGTTGAGCAGGTGCCGTCCGGCCGGATAACCACTGTCGGGCGACCAATCCCCGGGTAACGGTTCATGGGCCACCAGGCCGTGCTCGCCGAGGGCGTCGCGCCAACCGCGGATGCGTTCGATCGCGTCCATCGAGTCGGAAGGTCCGCTCACGTGGCGGATGTCGGTGTGCCCCAGCTCAATCAGGTGCCGAACCGCACGCCGGGCGCCCTGGTACTGGTCGAGCGACACCCGATGCAGCCCGGAGCCCTGCGACGCCACCGCAAGAAAGGGCACGCCCAGCTCCATGCCCTGCAGGATGCCGAGCACCGAACGACTGGACGTGATCAGGATGATCGCCTCCACGTTCTGCCGCACCAGCACCTCAGCGGCCTGACGCAGCGCCGGCGCGTCCGTTCGGCGGAGGCTCGCCATGATCACCGCATAGCGCTCGTCGCGCGCCGCCTCGTTGATATGCACAGCGGAGGTCGAAGGGCCGAAGTCGGGCGAGTCGGTGGTGATCAGCCCGATCGTCCGCGAACGCCGGGTGACCAGCGCCCGAGCAGCCGGGGACGGGATGTAGCGCAACTGCTTGATCGCTCGCTCCACCCGCTCCCGGTGGCCGGACGGACGTTCGCCAGCTCGTTGAGCACCCTGGAGACAGTCTGGTGGGACACCCCCCAGGCGCGCGACATCGAAGATCGTCGCGGCTCTTGCGCGTTCGTCCTCGTGCACGCCCGCTGGCTTCCTCGTGGTGGATCCCTCGGGCGCTGATGCTCCCGTCCTCGATCGCTCAAGTTCTCCTGGATGTGAGCACCTTCTGCAGGATGATGAACACCAGCAGGAGTCCCCCGATGAAGATCTTCGTCCACCACGAACTCAAAGTGCCCTCGAAGCTGATGATCGTCTGTATTAGGCCCAGCACCAGTACGCCCAGCGCCGAACCCAGCACGAAGCCGTAACCACCGGTCAGCAGCGTGCCGCCGATCACCACGGCCGCGATCGCGTCCATCTCGGTACCCACCGCGGTGAGCGCGTGGCCGGACAGAGACCAAGGGTCTTCTTCACGTGTGAAACCTCCTTGTGCGTCCCTGGACGGGAGGGAGACTCTCCGGACCGGACGGCCGCCCTTGGCCGTACGCAAGCTGTTAGGGCTCACATGTGAACCCTAACAATCAGTTTCCCCTAGAAGTTACCGCATCGTTATCAAGCGCGACTGGCCACCTATTTGGCGCTTCTTGCAGTTCGCTGCGTAACGCTCACATTCCGGCTTCGGTAGCCAATCTGGCGATGATTCCGTCGAGAATGTCGGCCTCGCTCACGGTCAAGTCGGTCCGCGACATGCGTGCGCCGACGCGGGCGCAGATCAGGGCGCCGGCGCAGATCACGTCCGCGCGTCCGGGCACCATGGTGGGCAGTGCTGCGACCTCGGCGATCGGCATCGCGAGCAGGCGCGCGGTGAGGGCTGAAAGAGCTGGCTGAGATAGCACGGAGCCGTGCACACGCGTCCGGTCATAGGTGTGGAGGCCCTGCGCCAGCGCCGAGAGGCTGGTCACGGTGCCGCCAACGCCCACCCAACTGGCTGCCATCCTGAAGTCGATGCCGCTGTCGTCCAGCAGTTCGTCGATGCGGACGGACGCGGTCGCAACCTCAGCCGCGGACGGCGGGTCGGAATGCAGGTGGCTCTCCCGCAGCCGCACCGAGCCGATGTTCAGCGAGATCGCGACGTCCGTGCCGTGCGGTGAGCCCACCACCAATTCCGTCGAGCCGCCACCGATGTCCATGACCAGGACCGGCTGCGGCAGGTGCGGCAGCGCGGTGACCGCACCGGTGAACGACAGGTACGCCTCCTCCGCGCCGGAGATGATCTCGGCCGGCACTCCGACCCGTGCCTTTACACCTTCGAAGAACTCGGCCGAGTTGGCCGCATCCCGGGCTGCGGACGTGGCCACCACCCGGCGATGCTGGACGCCCGACCCGTCCAGCTGAGCACCGAAGTCGGCCATGGCGTCGAGAGTGCGGGCGAGCGCGTCGGGGTGGAAGGCGCCGGTGGCGTCCACACCCTGACCGAGTCGAGTGATGTGGAGCCGACGATCCACCTCCTCAAGGCGGCCGTCCACCAAGCGGGTGATCAGCAGCCGAACCGAGTTGGTGCCGCAGTCGATTGCCGCGAAGAGCTCAGCCACGATCCGCGGGCTCCGGCTCGCGTCCGGGCTGGTCGGGGCTGATTTCGGGGTCGGTGGCGCTGAGGCACGGCCGCGACCAGAACTCGCCAAGCCTTGTCAGAGTTTCGTCGCCCAGCGGGTTCACACCCGGGCCCGCGGCCAGCGAGTGCGCGGCGAGCACGTGCAGGCACTTCACCCGGGACGGCATGCCACCGGCGCTGATGCCGGCAATCTCGGTCACATCGCCGAGTTCGGCGCGATCAGCGAGGTACGCCTCGTGGGCGGCGGTGTAGCCGGACGCCAGTTCGGGATCGCTGGTGAGCCGCTCGGTCATGTCGGCCATCAGCCCTTCGGCTTCCAGCGTGGAACAGCCCGCAGTGGCGCGCGGACAGGTCAGGTAGTAGGTCGTGGGGAACGGGGTGCCGTCCGGCAGCCGCGGGTTGGTGGCCACCACGCCCGGCTTACCGCAGGGACAACGCCAGGCCACCCCGGCCGAGCCGCGAGGTTCGCGTCCGAGTTGGGCGGTGACCGCGGCCACGTCCGATTGGGTCAGGGGTTCAAAGCTCGGCACGCCGGACATTCTCCCATGGGTGAAGCTCGGGTGATTGAGACCGTCGACGGAGTTCGGGAGGTCAAGCCTGTCGAGGCTGCACCGGGTCGCGATCTCGGCAGCGGATCCGTCCTGACGCTGCCCCGTCACTCGGGCTGACGCCACGGCTCCGATATCCCGTCATG
The DNA here is from genome assembly GCA_035349055.1 of Propionicimonas sp. Lineage (GTDB taxonomy): Bacteria > Actinomycetota > Actinomycetes > Propionibacteriales > Propionibacteriaceae > Propionicimonas. Next base: position 31,424 of record DAOPRQ010000021.1, on the reverse strand, counting down.
GCTGCCGCCCGGTTTCCGGTTTGCTACGGCGAGGTGACCTTGCGAGCAGGCGCGTCGGCGGCCTGCATCGAGCCCCAGAGCCGATCCCACCAGACCGGTTCGTGCTCGCCGGCCGGCAGTTTCTCGGCCGATTCGATCACCACTCCGCCACCGATCGGCTTGCCGTCCGCGCCGATCACGCGATAGCCGGTCTCCCCTGGCATCACCCAGCCGAGACGGTCGCGTGCCTGCGCCTTGACGTAGTCCGGATCGTCCCAGCGGGCCAGTTCGGCCTCAAGGTCGGCGATCTGCGCCGAGCGATCGCGGATCTCCTGCTCAGCCACCGCCAGTTCGTGCTGCTGGGCGAGATAGCCGCGCAGCGAACCACCGAAGGAGATGACCAGGGCCACGACCACCAGGATCAGGACGATGGCGCGCCGGGTGACGTGGAGGCCACGGCGCCAGACCGGCACCTCGTCCCTGCGATCCCGCGGTGGCGGCTCGCTCGGCGTGTCCGGACCGGACGCACGGCTGCCGGCCCGGGTGCGCCGCGTGGGGCGTCCGGGGCCGGCGGTGTCGTTGCGCGGGCTACGCGTGCCGCGAGCCATGGCCCTCGATTCTCATCTGGTCAAGGATAGGCGGGCCCTCGCGGCGCGCCACGCGGACGCGCGGGACCGCTCCCAAGGACGGCAAAGCGCGCCGGCGGAATCCGCCGACGCGCTCGCACGCCAGGTCACCGTCATTCCGGCGCAGGCCGGAATCTCCGACGGGACAGGTGTCAATCAGGCCTTGAACCGCGGGAAGGCGGACGCACCGGCGTAGCGCGCGGCGTCGTCCAGGTCCTCCTCGATGCGCAGCAGCTGGTTGTACTTGGCCACGCGCTCCGAACGAGCCGGGGCGCCGGACTTGATCTGGCCACAGCCGAGCGCGACCGCGAGGTCGGCAATGGTGACGTCCTCGGTCTCGCCGGAACGGTGGCTCATCATCGTCTTGTAGCCGGCGCGGTGAGCCATGTCGACCGCGTCGATGGTCTCGGTCAGCGAGCCGATCTGGTTCACCTTCACCAGCAGCGCATTGGCAGTCTGGGTGTCGATGCCCTTCTGCAGGCGGGAGACGTTGGTCACGAACAGGTCGTCGCCAACCAGCTGCACCTTGTCACCAAGCTCATCGGTGATGGTCTTCCAGCCGTCCCAGTCGTCCTCGTTCAGCGGGTCCTCGATCGAGACCAGCGGGTACTTGGCGACCAGCTCGGCGTAGTAGGCGGTCATCTCGGCAGCGGTCTTCTTGCCGCCCTCGAAGTTGTAGGTGCCGTCCTCGTTGTAGAACTCGGACGCGGCCACGTCGAGCGCGAGCGCGACATCCTTGCCCGGGACGAAGCCGGCGTTGCCGATGGCCTCGAGGATGAGGTCGAGCGCGGCGGCGTTGCTCTCCAGGTTCGGGGCGAAGCCGCCCTCGTCGCCGAGGCCGGTGGACAGGCCGCGGCCCTTCAGCACCGCCTTCAGCGCGTGGTAGACGCCGGCGCCCATTTCGAGGGCGTCCGCGAAGGTCGCCGCGCCGATCGGGGCGATCATGAACTCCTGGATGTCAACGTTGGAGTCGGCGTGCGAGCCACCGTTGAGGATGTTCATCATCGGCACCGGCAGGATGCTGGCGGTCGGGCCACCGAGGTAGCGGTACAGCGGCAGGCCGGCGGACTCGGCAGCGGCCTGCGCCACGGCCAGGGACACGCCCAGGATCGCGTTGGCGCCCAGCTTGGACTTGTTGTCGGTGCCGTCCAGCTCGATCATGGCCTGGTCCAGCAGCCGCTGCTCGGAGGCCTCCATGCCGATCACCTCGGGAGCGATCTGCTCCACGACGTTCTCGACGGCCTTCAGCACGCCCTTGCCGCCGTAGTGGGCAGCGTCCTCGTCCCGGAGTTCGGCTGCTTCGAACGCACCGGTCGAAGCGCCGGACGGGACCGCAGCGCGGCCCTCGGTGTCGTCGTCGAGCACGACCTGGACCTCAACGGTGGGGTTGCCACGCGAGTCGAGGATCTGCCTCGCATGAACGAATTCGATAAGTGCCACGTGTGTGCCTTTCAAGCGGAATTGTGTTCGCCTCTACCCTAGCGTTGACCGCCCTCGGGGGCAGCCCGCCGGAAGTTACTGGACGCCACGTCGATGTCTTGGTCAGTTCCCGGCCTGCGCCGGGATGACGGGTGGGTGCGAGTGGATGACGGTGGGTGCGAGTGGATGACGGTGGGTGCGAGCGGATGACGGTGGGTGCGAGCGGATGACGGTGGGTGCGAGCGGATGACGGTGGGTG
>DAOPRQ010000021.1:0-29041 GCA_035349055.1 Propionicimonas sp. | reverse complement strand
GGATGACGGTGGGTGCGAGCGGATGACGGTGGGTGCGAGCGGATGACGGTGGGTGCGGGTGGACGCTGCGTCCAATGTGTTGTCGCGGTGACCCAACGCGGGCGGCTGGCTCGTGCCTCACCAGCCTCCTCAGGGACCGTTCGCGGGTATCAGCGAGAGTTGGCTTCGGCTACGCGGACGCGGGACTCCAGGTCGCGAAGGGCCGAGCGTGCGGCCTGCTCGGCGTCCAGGCCAAGCTCGTCGGCTCTGGCGACCAGGCTCAGGAACGCGGTGCCAAGTTCCGGGGCGGCCTGATCGGCCGGCTCGACGCCCAAGGAAGCGAGATCGAGTCCGTGGCTGCGCGAGCGGCCGAGCACCTTCTGGGCCCTGGTCAGCGCGGACAGGCGCTCCGGAATCCCGTCCAATGCCGAATCGCGGCCCTTCTCCACTGCCTTCGCCCGCTCCCACGAGCTGACCAGGTCGGACGGCACGTCCGCCTCGGCGAACACGTACGGATGCCGGGACACCAGCTTGTCCGCGATTCGCCGAGCCACATCCTCAATGTCGAAACGGCGGGACTCGGCTGCGATTTCGGCGTGGAACACCACCTGCAACAGCAGGTCGCCGAGTTCCTCGGTGAGCTGGTCGTCGTCGCCCGCCTCAATAGCCTCGACCACCTCAAGGGTCTCCTCGACCAGGTAGCGCACCAGCGAGAGGTGGGTCTGCTCCGCGTCCCAGGGGCAACCCGAGCGCAGCCGGTGCATCACGGCGACCAGCCGCTCGAGCTGTGGCTGCGCCACGTCGACTACTTCGCGCTGGCCAGTTCGGAAAGCGATCCGGTGCTGCCCTGGACGACGCCGCCCATTGCGGCGTCCCAGGTGCCGAGGCGCGGATTCACCGTGATCGTGGTCTTGCCGAGCAGCTCGTTGACGCCGGCCTTGCCTTCCTCGGTGGAGAAGATGACCGCGGTGTTCGCGTACTCGCGCATGAAGTCGGCGGTCGCCGGGTTGTTCAGCAGCACGGTGTACAGCTCGTTGCTGTCGTAGACCTGCTGGCGCTCAGCGTCGGAGACCGTGATGCCCTTCGTCGCGGCGGCCTGGGCGGCGAGCTTCGACTGCACCAGGATCGCCACCACGGTCTGGCCGTAGCCACCGGCGGTGTCGGTCGCATCGGCTGTGGCGTCGGCGAGCACGCGCGCGACCCCGTCCACCTTGGCCTGCGAGATGGTCTCCGCCCCGACATAGGCCGCCACTGTCGGGTTCCCGCCCGCGCAACCGACGAGGGCCACCGTCCCGGCGACCAGTCCTGCGAGCTTGAAGGCTGCCTTGTGCATCTGTCCCACTTTCGTTTCGTGCGCCATCGGCGATCCTATCGGCTGGCGGGGACGGTGAAGACGTCGCTCAGCACCTTGCTCGCCCATTCCAGGAGGGGCGCGTCGGTGATCGGCTGGCCGCCGATCGGACGGGTCATCGGCCGCGGCACCAGGATCAGCTCGGTCGCCTTGCGCACCTGCGAGCCCGGGTAGAGCCGGGAGAGCCGCAACTGCGCCGAATCCGGCAGAACGGCCGGCGCGAACCGGATCATGTTCCCTTGCGCGACCACCTCGTTCACTCCGTGCGCCCGCGCGGCCAGCCGGAACGCGGCCACCGCGAGCAGCGCCTCGGCCGGCGCCGGCGGTTCGCCGTAGCGATCGACCAGTTCCTCGCGGACGGCGGCGATGTCGGCTGCGGACGTGACCGCGGCCAGCCGTTTGTACATCTCCAGCCGCAGCCGCTCGGACGAGACGTAGTCGCCGGGCAGGTGCGCGTCCACCGGCAGCTCGATCTTCATCTCCGGCTCGGGCTCGGTGTCCTCTCCGCGGAACTCCGCGACGGCTTCACCGACCAGCCGGATGTAGAGGTCGAAACCCACTTCGGCGATGTGACCGGACTGTTCGCCGCCCAGCAGATTGCCGGCGCCGCGGATCTCCAGGTCCTTCATCGCAATCGCCATGCCCGCGCCGAGGTCGGTGTGTGCGGCCATTGTCGCCAACCGGTCGTGGGCGGTCTCGGTGAGCGGCTTCTCCGGCGGATACAGGAAGTAGGCGTAGCCACGCTCGCGGCCGCGTCCGACCCGTCCGCGAAGCTGGTGCAGCTGGGAGAGGCCGAGCAGGTCGGCGCGCTCGATCAGCAGGGTGTTGGCGGTGGAGATGTCCAGGCCGGCCTCGACGATCGTGGTGCAGACCAGCACGTCGAAGCGGCGCTCCCAGAAGTCGACCATCACCTGTTCGAGGGTGTGCTCGTTCATCTGGCCGTGGGCGACCGCGACTCGCGCTTCTGGCACCAGTTCGGCGATCTGCTGGGCGGTCTTCTCGATCGACTGCACCCGGTTGTGGATATAGAACGCCTGACCTTCGCGCGCCAGTTCGCGCCGGATCGCTGCCCGCACCTGGCCGGCATCGTAGGGTCCGGCGAAGGTGAGCACGGGGTGCCGCTCCTCCGGCGGGGTGGCGATCACGCTCATCTCGCGAATGCCGGTGATGGCCATTTCCAGCGTCCGCGGAATCGGCGTGGCGCTCATCGAGAGCACGTCGACGTTCAGTCGCAGCTTCTTCAGCGCCTCCTTGTGCTCGACGCCGAAGCGCTGCTCCTCGTCAATGATCACCAGACCGAGATCTTTGAAATCGATCTGGTCGGAGAACAGCCGGTGCGTGCCCACCACGACGTCGATGCCGCCGTCGGCCAGCCCGGCGACCACCTTCTTCTTCTCCGCTTCGGTCTGGAAGCGGCTGAGCGCGGACACGGTCACCGGGAAGCCGGCATAGCGGTCGGCGAAGGTGGCGTGGTGCTGCTGCACCAGCAGGGTCGTCGGCACCAGCACCGCCACCTGTTTGCCGTCCATCACCGCCTTGAAAGCAGCGCGGACGGCGATCTCGGTCTTGCCGTAGCCCACGTCGCCGCAGATCAGCCGATCCATCGGCACGACCTGCTCCATGTCGGCCTTGACCTCGGTGATCGCCGACAGCTGGTCAGGCGTCTCGACGTAGGCGAACGCATCCTCGAGTTCGTTCTGCCAGACCGTGTCGGGAGCGAACGCGTGGCCGCGGGACGCCTGCCGGGCCGCGTAAAGCTTGATCAGTTCGGCCGCGATCTGCCGGACGGCCTTGCGGGCCCGTTGCTTGCGGTTCTTCCAGTCGGCACCGCCGAGCCGGTCGAGGGTCGGATTCTCGCCACCCACATAACGGGTGACCAGTTGCAGCTGGTCCATCGGGACGAACAACCGGTCCGCCGGCTGGCCGCGCTTGGACGACGCATAGTCGAGGACCAGGTACTCGCGGGTGGCGCCGGCGACCGTCCGCTGCACCATTTCGACGTAGCGGCCAACGCCATGGGTTTCGTGAACCACCGAGTCGCCGGATTTCAGCTCCAGCGGATCGATCTGGTTCTTCCGGCGGGCGGGCATCTTGCGGGACGCCTTGTCGGCCTCGCGCTGGCCGGAGAGGTCGCCGGCGGTGAACACGTCCAGATCGCTGCCGGGAAGTGAGAAGCCGTGCCGCAACTCGGCCCTGACCACGGTGACCGTGCCCGGTTCGGGGGTTTCGGCGAGCTGTTCGGGACGGCTGGCCGGGATGTCGGCGGACTTGAGGATCTCGACCAGGCGGGCCGCGAGCCCGCTGGAGTCGGCCACCAGGATCGTCCGGTGCTTCGCGGCTGCGGATTCCCGGATGGACGCGACCGCGGCCTCGGTGTCGCCGCGCCAGACCGGCGCCTCCGTGGCCTGGACCGTGCGAGACGGGACCGCGCTCACGTCCCAGGCGGATACCGTCGCTGATTCGACGGTGGCCGGTGATATCCCGTCCGCACTCTCGTCCGGACCGGCGCTGAAGGGCGAAAGACTCCACCAGGCCTGGCCCAGCTCAAGCGCGTGCGCGCGGACGTCCGCCAGCGAGCGATACGCGGACGCTCCCAGGTCGATCGGCGCCACGCCGCCCTCGGCCGCGGCGGCCCAGGAGGCGCGCAGGAACTCCTCACTGGTGATCACCAGCTCGTGGGCTCTGGCGCGGATGCGCTCGGGGTCGGACAGCAGGATCTGGGTGTCGGCGGGCAGCACGTCGATCAACAGTTCGAGTCCGTCCACCAGGACCGGCGCGAGCGCTTCGACGCCGTCCACCGCGTGCCCGGAGGCGATCTTGTCGAAGAGCTCGCCCAGGTTGCCGGGAGCGTTGAGATGGGTGCGGGCAAGCTCGGCCGCGCGGGCCTTCACCGATTCGGTGATCAGCAGCTCGCGACAAGGTGATGCGACGACTTCGGGCAGGGTTTCGTCGAAGGAGCGCTGGTCGGCGACGCTGAACGGGCGGATCTCCTCGACGGTGTCGCCGAAGAAGTCGACGCGTACCGGGTGTTCAAGCGTTGGCGGGAAGATGTCGATGATGCCGCCGCGGACGCAGAACTCGCCCCGTCGTTCGACCAGGTCGACCCGGATGTAGGCGGCGTCGACCAGGCCGCGGGCGACGTCCTCCAGTCCGTAGTCCTCGCCGGTCACCAGCGTCACCGGCAGCAGGTTGCCGAGCCCGACCACCTGCGGCTGCAGCACCGAACGCACCGGTGCGATCACCACCCGCGGAGCCGGCAGCACGTCGTTTCCGGCCAGCCGACGCAGCACCGCGAGCCGGCGTCCGACCGTGTCCGAGCGCGGGCTGAGCCGTTCGTGCGGCAGGGTCTCCCAGGCCGGGTAGTAGGCGACGTCATGCTCGTCCAGCAGCGAAGTGCAGGCGCTGGTTAGTGCTTCCGCCTCCCGGAAAGTGGACGTGACCAGCAGGATCGTCCGACTGGTCCGGCGAGCGAGGGCGGCGATGAACACCGGCCGCAGCGGCTCCGGCATGGTCAGATCGAGCGCGGGCAGCCGTCCGGTGTCGCTGTCGGCGATGGCCTCCGCGATCACCGGCTCGCTGCCGACCAGTTCGATCAAGCCGTCAAGAATCACCGCATCACCCTACTCGCGGCATCCGACACCAACTGAACGGTCAGGAGTTGAAGCGACCCTGGGTCGCGTCCAGCCCCTGGGTGAGCAGCGATTCGACCGCGTCCGCACAGCGGGAGACCTCTACCGCCACGTCCTCGCTCAGCGCGGACGGGAACGGGCTGAGCACATAGTCAGCTGCGACCTGGCGGCCGGGCGGACGCCCCACCCCGTAGCGCGCCCGGAAGAAGTCGCCGGTGCCGAGGTGCCGGCGGATCGACTTAAGGCCGTTGTGGCCGTTGTCGCCGCCGCCGAACTTCAGCCGGATGCGTCCGAAATCGAGATCGAGTTCGTCGTGCACCACCACCAGGTGGTCGGCGGGGGTCTTGAAGTAGTTCGCGGCTTTCGACACCGCGATACCGGATTCGTTCATGAAGGTGCGCGACTTCAGCAGTACCACCCGGTCGGCGTCCGCACCGATGCCACCGATACCACCGGACGCGGTGATGCGGGTCTGGGCGGTCTCCGCGCGCAGCGTTAGCGACCGGGAGAAGCGGACGCCGGCGCGCCGCGCCAACTCGTCCACCACCATGAAACCGACATTGTGCCGGTGAGATGCGTAGGTCGGGCCCGGATTACCGAGCCCGACCACCAGCCAATCAGCCATGAAGCCAGATCACGCCTCTTCGGCGGCCTCGGCTTCGGCGCCTTCGTCAGTACCAGCCAGTTCAGCGTCCAGCGCAGCCTGGCTCGGGGTGGCGGCGACGGAGAGGATCAGGTCGTCCGGCTCGCCCGGGAACACGGCGCCCTTGGGCAGCACCAGGTCCTTGGCGGTGACGGTGTCGCCGATCTCGAGGCCGGCGATGTTGATCTCGACACCGGTCGGGATGTGGGTCGCCTCGACCTCGAGGGAGATGGTCTGCTGATCCATGACGATCATGCGGTCGGCCGGGTGGTCGCCGACGACGAGCAGCGGCACCTCGACGGTGACCTTCTCGCCCTTCTTCACGATCACCAGGTCAAGGTGCTCGACGTTGCCCTTGATCGGGTTCCGCTGGGCCTGCTTGGCCAGCGCCAGCTCCGTCTTGCCACCGTCGACGGACAGCTCCAGCACCGCGTTGGCGACGCGCAGTGCGAGCTGCACCTCGTGGCCGGGCAGCGACAGGTGCACCGGATCGGTGCCGTGGCCGTACAGGACGGCGGGAACGAGTCCAGCCCGCCGGGTGCGCCGCGCCGCGCCCTTGCCGAACTCGGTACGGGTCACTGCTGCGATTTTGCTGTCAGTCACTTGCTCTTGCTCCTCAACCTCATCCATTTACCAATCCTGGGCGAGGGAGTGATCAGCGGCGCACATGCTCCGCCTTGTCGATCACGGGCCGTTGGCGTCCTCGCCGGGCCCCTCGCCGAGGCAACCCGGAAAGCTTATCGCGTCCGCTCACGTCGGGAGAAATCCGGACGAATCGAGCGGACGCGGGCTCAGTGGGCGCCGTTGAACAGGGACGCGACCGAGCCGTCCTCGAACACGGCCTGGATCGCCTGCGCGATCAGCGGCGCCATCGAGAGCACCGTCAGCTTGGGGATGTTGACGCCCTCGCTGATCGGCAGTGTGTTGGTGACGATGACCTCTTCGAACTCGGACTCGTTCAGCCGCTGCGGGGCAGGCCCGGAAAGGATCGGGTGGGTCGCGGCGGCGATCACCGCCTTCGCTCCGTGCGCCTTCAACGCTGCCGCGGCCTGGCAGATCGTCCCAGCGGTATCGATCATGTCGTCGACCAGTAGGCAGACCCGTCCGTTCACGTCGCCGACAACCTCGCCGACCGCGACCTCGTTGGCCTTGTTCGGGTCGCGGCGCTTATGGATGATCGCTAGCGGGGTGCCCAGTTGGTCGGACCACATGTCGGCCAGGCGCACCCGACCGGCGTCCGGGGAGACCACGGTCATCTCGGAGACGTCGTAGTTCTCTTTCACGTACTTGACCAACACCGGCAGCGCCAACAGGTGGTCGACCGGGCCGTCGAAGAAGCCCTGGATCTGCGCGGCGTGCAGGTCGATCGACATCAGCCGGTTAGCGCCCGCGGTCTTGTAGAGGTCGGCGACGAGCCGGGCCGAGATTGGCTCGCGTCCGGCGTGCTTCTTGTCCTGGCGGCCGTAGGGGTAGAACGGCGAGACCACGGTGATGCGCTTGGCTGAGGCCCGCTTGAGCGCGTCGATCATGATCAACTGCTCCATCAGCCACTCGTTCACCGGCGCAGGGTGCGACTGGATCACGAATGCGTCCGCACCGCGCACCGACTCCTCGAAACGCACGTAGATCTCGGAGTTTGCGTAGGTGAGCGAGCGGGTCGGCACCAGGTCGACGCCCAGCAGCTTGGCGATGTCCTCGGCGAGTTCGGGGAAGGCCCGTCCGGTGCAAAGCATGAGGTGCTTTTCGGTCGGACGCTTGATGCCGCTCACTCGGAAGCCCCCGGAGCCTCCGCCTTGGCGGCCAGAGCGGCTGCGGCCGCACTCGCCGATTTGGTGCCCGCACGTTTCCGCGCGACCCAGCCGGCGATATTGCGCTGCTGTCCGCGGGCGACGGCCAACTCGCCCGGACCGACGTCGCCGGTGATGGTCGAGCCGGCTGCGACGTACGCGCCGTCCGCGATCTCGACGGGTGCGACCAGCACCGAATCGCTGCCGACGAAGGAGTGCGAACCGACGGTCGTGGTGTATTTCCCCACCCCGTCGTAGTTGGCGAAGATCGTGCCGGCACCGATGTTGCTGCCCGCACCGATCCGCGCGTCCCCGCAGTAGGTGAGGTGCGGCACCTTGGTGCCCTCACCGATGATCGCCTTCTTGGTTTCGACGAACGCGCCGACGTGGACGCGAGCGGCCAGCTCGGTGCCCGGACGCATGTAGGTGAACGGCCCGACGGTGGCCTCAGGCCCGATCACGACAAGTTCGGCGTGGGTGCGCAGCACGCGGGCGTTCTCGCCGACCTCAACGTCGATCAGGGTCGTCTCCGGCCCGATGATCGCGCCGCTGGCTACGGAGGTTGCTCCTTCGAGCGAGGTGCCTGGCAGGAGGGTGACATCCTCGGCCAGGTCGACGCCGGCGTGCACCCAGGTGGTGGCCGGGTCGATCACGGTGACACCCGCGGCCATCCAGCGGTTCAGGATGCGGCGGTTCAGCTCCGCGCCGCGCTCGGCGAGTTGAATGCGGTCGTTGACGCCCTCGGTCTGCAGGTGGTCGGCAAGCAGCTGGGCACCCACCCGGCGTCCGGCCTGGCGGGCGTAGGCGATCACGTCGGTGAGGTACAGCTCGCCCTGGGCGTTCTTGGCTTCCAGGGCTTCGATGCCTTCGCCGAGCACATCGGCCTCGAAGACGTAGATGCCGGAGTTGATCTCGTTGAGGTCGAGTTCGTCCGGGCTCGCGTCCTTCTGTTCGACGATGCGGGCCACGTGGTCGCCCTCGCGGACGATGCGTCCGTAGCCGGTCGGGTCGGGCACGATCGAGGTGAGGACGGTGATCGCGTTGCCCTCGCTGCGGTGCGTGGCGACTAGTCCCTGCAGGGTCTCACCGGCGAGCAGCGGGACGTCGCCGGACGTGACGACCACCGCGCCGGAGATGCCGGGCAGCGCGGCCAGGCCGGCGCGGACGGCGTCGCCGGTGCCCAGGAGCTGTGCCTGGACGGCGATCGTGACGTGCGGGGCGACTTCCGCGAGGTGTGCGGTCACCTGCTCGCGCTGGTGGCCGACGACCACGACTAGTCGCTCGGGAGCCAGCGCGTCCGCGGTGTCGATCGCCAGCGCGATCATCGACTTGCCCGCTATCGGGTGCAGCACTTTCGGGACTGACGATCGCATTCGGGTGCCGGCTCCGGCCGCCATGATGACAACTGCTGCCACCCGGTTGTCCACAACTGCGTCCTGCTCGGCCACGGGCACTCCCAAGGTCTGGTTGCATATCCGCTCCCCGGGCACCTAGCGGCGGGCTTCGCCGGATCGACGCGCCGTGGGAAGCGCGGTTACACCCTACCGAGTCTCGCGGGTCTGCTCACAGGTCGGGCGGGTGGGCGAATCCCGCGATAGCCACGATCACAGGGACGGCCGGCGGTGGGACGCTTGGGCGGTGACACCACGGACCGAGCGCGTCATCTTCATCGCGCACGGCGTGATCATGCTGGCGGCGGCGATAGTGCTGGTGGTGTTTCCCGCGGCCATCCCCGCGACCGTGGGCATCGCGCTCGCGCGCAGCGAGTACTTGCTGCCCTACGTTCTGGCCGCGCCCGAGCTGGGCATCGGCCTGCTCTCACTCGGGGCCGCCCGGCTTCGTGACCCGGACGCGATCCGGCTGATCGCGCTGAGCTTCGCCGCCTTCCATGGCGCCACTGCTGTCCTGGAAGTCATCCCTCTCGCCGCGATTGGAGTGAGCGGAGTGCTGATCGCGAACATCGTGGTGCGGATGCTTGTCTCTGGCTTGTTCGTATTGATCGCGCGGCGACGCCGGTGAGCTGGAACCGGGTAACTATCGAGTCCGTGGCCTAGTCGGCAGATTCTCAGTTTCGATCTCGGCAGAATCTCAATGGTACGAATCCTCCGAAGCTCCCCGGGTAGGAGTCGAACCTACGTCGCTAGTCCTGATTCAAAGTCAGGCGGGCCCTGCCGGCAGACCAACCGGGGAACGGCCGTCCGCGGACGGCCGGGGTCAACTCTACGGGTCGGCGCGGGGTGGATGCATCCCGCGACCGCGCCGCTAGATGCTTGTTCCCCGACCACGTCAGGCCTGCCCGTGACGATTTGCCCTGCCGATGCTCGTAAATCGTGCCGCATTCGCGCTTCCCGTCATCGCCAGTGCAAATCGTCACACTGACTAGCTCACACCGGTTCGGCCAGTTGGCCCAAGCGATTGGCGATCCCGCGCTGACGGGGCCAGACTTGGGCCATGTCCTCAGCCGCGGCCACCTCTCGTGCCCGGCGCAGCCGCGTCCGCATGACCAGAGCGGAGCGTCGCGAACAGCTGATTGACGTAGCCAGAGCGCTGTTCGCCGAGCGCGGCCTGGAAGGCACTTCGGTCGAGGAGATCGCCGCGCACGCCGGGGTGAGCAAGCCCGTGGTGTACGAGCATTTCGGCGGCAAGGAGGGCCTTTACGCCGTCGTGGTCGACCGCGAAGTACGGACGCTCCACGACGCCATCCGCACCGCCCTCACCACCCCGCGAGCCAACCCTCGCGCGCTCATCGAACTGGGCGCGCTCGCCCTTCTCGACTACATCGATGACCACCCGAACGGGTTCCGGATCATCTCCAGGGACTCCTCGGCCACCTCCCCCGAAGGCTCTTTCGCCACGATCCTCTCCGACATTGCCTCGCGGGTCGAGGGCCTTCTGGCCAACGAGTTCACCAAGCGCGAGCTGGACGCCCAGACCGCCCCGATGTACGCCCAGATGCTGGTCGGCCTCGTGGCGCTCGCCGGTCAGTGGTGGATGGACACTCGCGAGGAGCAGCAACTCGACAAGCCCGTGGTCGCCGCGCACCTGGTGAACCTGGCTTGGTACGGCATGCGCAATCTGCGACCGAATCCCACGCTCTACGTGCGGGAGCGGGCCGAGCGCGATTCCTGACGCTCACCACCGCGCCACGGCAACAGCTGGAAGCGATCGGAGCCCAGCCACCTGAGAGCGTTTTCACAATCTGCCCTTCGACCATAGAGTGAGCGGGTGATCTCGCTCGGCTCGCCCAAGGCTGCACTCGCCGTCGTCCTGCTCTTCTTCTACAACGGGCTGGTGATCGGCGTCTACGCCGCGGCCATTCCGACGCTGGTGCTGCGCTTCAACCTGGCCCCAATCCACCTGTCGATGCTGTTCGTCGCGATCGGCCTGGCCGCCATCGCGTCCATGCAGGCATCGGGACGGCTCGCCGATCGTTTCGGTGCCCGTCGGATCAGCCTGGCGATGATCCCGGTGCTGGCGATCGGCATCCTCGGCATCGGACTCGCCCCCACGCTGCCGGTGCTGGTCGCGTCCGCGATCCTGCTCGGACTGGGCAACGGTGGCATCGACGTGGCCATGAACGCGGTCGGCGTCCAAGTCGAGCAGAACCGTCCCAGACCGATCATGAGCTTCTTCCACGGCATGTGGTCGGTCGGCAACCTCGTCGGCGCCGCCCTTATCGTCGGACTGGCGCCGTTTTTCGCCCGCAACCCGGAGCCGACAGTTGCCGCCGCTGCCGCGATCGCGTCCGCACTCGGTTTGGTCGCGCTCGGAGTCGCCTGGCGGATCACACCCGAGACCGCCGTGATCAGCCACGCTGACGAGACCGGCGCCAAGACCCCGATCCCCCGCTCGGCGTACCTCCTCGGCCTGATGGCGATCGCCTTCGGCCTCGGCGAGGGCACCGCCAACGACTGGTCTGGGCTGCACGTCACCCAGATCGCCGGCGTGGACGCGACCACCGGCGCCCTTGGCTTCACCTGCGTGGCCGCATTCATGGTGGTGATCCGGCTCTTCGGCGACTTCCTGGTCACCCGATTCGGACGCCGTGCGGTCACCGGCTTCGGTGGCGCCTGCTCGGCGCTCGGCTACCTGATCGCTGCCACTGGCGCGACGCTGCCGGTGCTGCTGATCGGCTGGTCGCTGGTCGGACTTGGGATCGGAATGATCGCCCCTCAGGTCTACGCAGTGGCCGGCCACACCGCTGGCGGACGCGGTCTCGCGGTGGTCGTCACCTTCGGCTACGCCACCTTCCTGATCGCGCCCGCACTCGTCGGCATGCTGGTGCAGACCATCGGCATCCAGCACACCATGTTCGTGCCGGCCGCGCTGCTGCTGGGTCTGCTGCTGGTGGCCCGGATCATGCCGGGCCGTGAGGTAGCGGTCGAGGAGCTCTCGGACGCCAGGTAGGCGGCGTGCGGCCTCGGCGGCAGCACGGAGATCCCGGCCTGCGCCGGGATGACAAGTGGAGGGGTCGACCATCCCTCGGCCTGCCGACGCTAGACGACCAGGCGGGCACCTGGAACTGGTCCGGACACCCGCTTCACGGCGCGGCACAGTCCCGCCCCGGAGAGCTTCACCGACAAGTCGACCGCGGCCGGCTCGTTCGGCGCAAGGAACGCCACGGTCGGGCCGGAACCCGACACCATCGCGGCGATCGCGCCTAGTTCGCGGCCGGCGTCAAGCACCTGGCGGAGCTCCGGCCGCAGCGCCAGCGCCGCCGGCTCCAGGTCGTTGACCAGCGTCCGGCCGAGCGCCTGCACATCGCCGCTGACCAAGGCATTCAGCAGCTCGGACGGAACCGTGAGCGGCTCGGTGGCCAGCCCCAGCTCGTCGAACTTGGCGAACACGGCTGGCGTCGACAGCTCGGCCTCGTTGAAGGCGAGCACCCAGTGGTAGGTGCCCCGACTCAGTACTGGGGCAAGCTGGTCGCCGCGTCCGGTGCCCAGCGCGGTGCCACCGGCCAGGCAGAACGGGACGTCCGCGCCCAGCTGGGCGCCCAGCTCGCGAAGCTCGTCCGGGGTCACGTCAAGATCCCAGAGCACAGCGCACGCCAGCAGCGCGCCAGCCGCGTCCGCGGAACCACCAGCCATGCCTCCAGTCACCGGAATGGCCTTGCGAACCAGCAGTTCGGCGCCCAGCGGCTGCCCTGCGCCGGCTGTTGCCGCGAGCAGCCGAGCCGCCTTCACTGCGAGGTTCGACTCCCCGGACGGCACCAGATCGGCCTGTTCACCCACCACGCTGACGGTGATTTGTCCAGGCTTCGCCCACGTGGCCTCGACCTCATCGAAGACCGACACTGCTTGAAAGACGGTGGCCAGGCTGTGGTAGCCGTCCGGGCGTCGTGGACCGGAGCGCAGGGCGAGGTTGACTTTGCCCGCCACGCGCACGCGGACGGCTTCAGTCTCGGTCACCGGGGATGCCATGGACTGAGGCTAGCCCACGCGGATTATCGGCGAGAGCTTCCGCGATTCGCACGAAATCGGACACGCCCAGCACCTCGCCGCGCGCCTGCGGATCAACGCCGGCACCTTCCAGCGCAGCGGACGCCGCAGCCGAGGAGCCGAACAGCCCGGACAGCGCCGAACGCAGCATCTTGCGGCGCTGGGCGAAGGCGGTATCGACCACCGCGAACACCTGCTCCCTGGACGCGGTTGTGGTCGGCGGGTCGCGGCGGATCAGTTCGACCAACCCCGAGTCGACGTTGGGCACCGGCCAGAAGACCTTCGGCGGCACGCTGCCCACCCGGCGAGCAGCGGCGTACCACGCGAGCTTCACCGAAGGGATGCCGTAGGTCTTAGAGCCCGGCGGGGCGACCAGCCGGTCAGCCACCTCGGCCTGGACCATCACCAGGCCGCTGCGAATGCCCGGGAAGCGGGCCAGCACATGCAGCAGAACCGGGACGCTCACGTTGTAGGGGAGGTTGGCGACCACCGCGGTCGGTTGTGGGTCGGGGATGACATCGACCGTGAGCGCGTCCGCTTCGATCACCCGAAGGCGGTCGGCGCGTGCAGGCAGCCGCTGAGCGGCCGTCCGCGGAAGCCGGGCGGCGAGGCTGGGCTCGATCTCAATGGCGATCACCTGCGACACCTGCTCCAGCAAGCCCAGCGTCAGCGATCCCAAACCGGGACCGACCTCAAGCACGACGTCTTCGGCACCGAGCCCGGCAGCGCCGACGATCCGGCGCACCGTGTTGGGATCGTGCACGAAGTTCTGGCCGCGCTGCTTGGTGGGCCGCAGGTCGAGCTCGGCGGCCAGCTCCCGGATCGTGCGCGGGTCGAGAAGTCCGTCAGCCATGCCGCTCCTCTGCGATGGCATTACCGAGCGCGGTTCTTTGCAGTTGAACCCAATTCGGACAGGTTATGAGGGCCGATCCCGAGTTGCACTCGAATCCAACCCACTTTCTACAGGTTACGGAGCCCATTTCGACCCGCATAGCCTGCAGAAAATGGGTTGGTCGCGCGCAGGCGCCGAATCGAGCCTTCATAACCTGTCGAAAGTGGGTTGATCCGCGCTCAGGCGTCACCATCGCCCCAATCCCCGAACACAGCGGACGCGTTCGTCGCCAGTTGCGCACAGAGTTCGGCCAGGTCGACGCCTCGGCGCTCGGCGATAAAGCGGACGGTATGCGGCAGCAGATAGCTCGAGTTCGCCCGGCCGCGATACGGCAGCGGGGTGAGATAGGGCGCGTCGGTCTCGACCAGCAACTTGTCCGGCGGCGTGAGATCGAGCGCCTGGCGGAGGGCCTCATTCGGCTTGAAGGTGACTGTGCCCGGGAACGACAGCCAGTAACCCCGGCCCAGGCAGGCCCGGGCGAACTCGGCGTCGCCGGAGAAGCAGTGCATCTGCACCCGGTCCGGCGCACCCTCAGCGGCCAGCACGTCAAGGATGTCAGCATGGGCATCGCGGTCGTGGATCACCAGCGCCAGATCGTGCGTCTTAGCCCAGGCGATGTGCGCGGCGAAGGCTTCCTTCTGCAGCGCCTGGCCGGCCGGGTCCTTGGTGCGGAAGTAGTCGAGTCCCGTCTCACCCACGCCGCGGACGCGGGTCGACGAGCCCACCAACGCTTCCAGGGCGGCGAGTTCGGCCGGCAGCCGCGCGCCGAGCCGCGCCGCATCGTTGGGGTGAATCGCGACCGCGGCCACCACACCAGGCTGGGTGTCAGCCAGAGCGATCGCTTGCCGCGAAGAGACAACGTCGGTGCCCACTTCGACGATCCGGGTTACGTTCACCGAACGAGCAGCGGCAAGGATGTGCTCAAGCGAGAGCTTGCTGTACTCCGTTGTACTACCGGCGTGGGTGTGGGCGTCGGTAGTGGGCACGGGCAGCGACTCGGGGCGCAGCGGCAGATTGAGGTGGGCGAGGGCTTCGTCAAGCTCAGCCAGCGTGCTGCCCGCACCCGGCTGATCGAGCTTGTCGAGATCCACCGACGGGGAACCGAATTCGTCAGCCATCGGCATCCTTTCGCGCGGCGAGCGCCGCCTGGTAGAGCGCTTTGCGGGACAGTCCGGCGTCCGCAGCCACAGCGGCGACCGCAGCTGAGAACGGTTCCCCACCGGCCACTCTTTCGGAAACCAGCGGCAACGCGTCCGCCACCGTGACCGCCGCAGCGGCGGCCCCCGAGATCACCACCGTGATCTCACCGCGCACGCCAGCGGACGCCCAAGCCGCGAGCTCGGCCAAAGACCCCCGCCGGGTCTCCTCATAGGTCTTGGTCAGCTCCCGGCTAACCGCCGCCAGCCGGTCGTCCCCGAACGCAGCACGCGCGTCCGCCAGGAAATCGGCAAGCCGATGCGGGGCCTCGAAGAACACCATGGTGCGCGCCTCGGTGGCCAGCTCGGCCAACCGTCGTCGCCGCTCGCCACCCTTTCGCGGCGGGAACCCCTCGAAGCAGAACCGGTCGGTCGGCAGGCCGCTCAACGCCAGCGCCACCAGCACCGCGGACGGTCCGGGCAACACCCGCACCGGCAACCCCGCCGCAGTCGCCGCGGCCACCACCCGATAGCCCGGATCGGACACCGTCGGCATCCCCGCGTCGCTCACCACCACGACGCGCAGTCCGTCCCGCAGCGCGGCCAGCAGCTCGTCCACCCGAGAAGCCTCGTTGCCGTCGAAATAGGAAACCACCCGAGCTCTGGTCGAGATCTCCAGCCGGGAAACCAAGTCGCGCAGCCGTCGGGTGTCCTCCGCAGCGATCAGATCGGCACCGGCGAGCGCTTCTAGCAAGGCCGCGGAGGCGTCCGAGACATTGCCGATCGGGGTGCCGGCCAGCACCAGCACACCCCCAGCCAACCTGTCGTCCACCCGTGCAGTATCCCCGATCCGCGCGCGTGCGGCATGCCTACCCGGACGCCCACCTAGGATGTGCGAGTGACCGAAGCCGAATGGGGGCCGGACGCGAACGCGTCCCGTGGCGAGCCGAGCCACCCTGAAACTCGGTTGGTAGCGGACGTCACCGAGGAAGCCGCGGACGCCGATGAGCAAGCCTGGGCCGCAGAACTTGCCGGCCTCGACCAGCCCGACGATTCCGGAGAACCCAAGCGCGCTTGGCCGCGGTTGCGCCGGGCGGTGAACCGCGAGGGCCTCACCACGGTCGAGCGGCTCCGCGACGGGCAGGCCCAGCTTCGCGATCGGGCGCTGGGCTGGGCGGTCACCATCGTGATCACGGTCATCGCCGGACTGCTGCGCTTCCAGGGCCTCGCCTACCCCAACAAGCTGATCTTCGACGAGACCTACTACGCCAAGGACGCCTGGACGCTGCTGCACTTCGGCTACGAGAAGGCCTGGCCGAAGGATCCCAACGACGCGGTCACGTCCGGCGACGTCAACAGCTACCTGACCACCGCCGAGTACGTGGTGCACCCGCCGGTAGGCAAGTGGCTGATCGCGCTCGGCGAGCAGTGGTTCGGCATGAATTCGTTCGGCTGGCGATTCATGCCGTTCGTGTTCGGCACGCTGCTGGTGTTCATCACCATTCGGCTGGCTCGGCGGTTGTCCCGCTCCACGCTCATCGGCGGCATCGCGGGCATCCTGCTGACCCTCGACGGCCTCGCGTTCACCATGTCCCGCACCGCCCTGCTGGACATCTTCCAAGCGTTCTTCCTGGTAGCCGGCGTTGCCTGCGTGGTCGCCGACCGCGACTGGTACCGCCGCTGGTTGGCCGCCCGGCTGGACGCGCTCGGCGTCCCTGACTTCGGCGGACGTTTCGGCCCGATCCTCTGGCTGCGTCCCTGGCGGTTGCTGGCCGGCCTGATGTTCGGCCTCGCGATCGGCACGAAGTGGAACTCAATGTTCGTGCTGGCCGCGATGGGCGTGCTCAGCGTGCTGTGGGACGTGGGCGCGCGCCGGTTGGCCGGGGCTGACTGGCACAGCTGGCTGGCCCTGTTGGTGGACGGCATCCCCGCGTTCGTCCGGATGGTGCTGGTGGCCGTGCTCGTGTACATCGCGAGTTGGTGGGGCTGGCTGACCACGTCCGGGGGGTACTACCGGGATTGGGGCGCAACCCACGCCGACCATCCGTGGACGATCCACCTCGGCGAGATGTGGGCCTCGTTCCTGCACTACCAGCAGGAGATCTTCAACTTCCACACCGGCGAGTACATCAACGGGGTGACCCATTCTTACGCCTCGAACCCGTGGGGCTGGCTGCTGCTGGCGCGGCCCACCGGCTTCGACGCGGTCAACGGCATCAAGCCGGGCGTGGACGGGTGCTGGGCCACCGGCGACGACACCTGCCTGCGGGTGATCTCGGCGATCGGCACCCCGGCGTTGTGGTGGATGGCCGCGTTGGCGCTGGTGGTGGCGATCATCTGGTGGCTCGGCGGACGCGACTGGCGCTTCGGCGTCCCGGTCGTCGCGGCGCTCTCGACTTACGTACCGTGGCTTCTGACCACGGGCGGGCGTCCGCTGTTCTTCTTTTATGCGATCACGATCATCCCGTTCACGGTGATCGCGCTGTCCCTGGTGTTCGGGCTGATCCTTGGGCCGGCCGACAGCCCGAAACGACGGCGCGGAGCGATCATCGTCGGTGTGGCGATGGCGCTGGTGGCGATCAACTTCGCCTACATCTACCCCGTGCTGACCGATCAGATGATGCTCTACAAGGATTGGCTCGCCCGCATGTGGCTGCGCTCCTGGATCTAGGCCCCAACGCTCCCTGAGCCGGGCGTTGGGTCTGAGCCTGACGAACGTTCGCTGAGACTGCCGAAGGGCATCTCACTTTTTCGCGGCCGACGAGCCGGCGTCCGAGTGGCAATAGAGTTCGCACGGCTGCTCGACAAAGGGGAACTCCACCATGGCCTTATGGACGCTGCACGGCGACGGCACTCTGCAACCGGGAGCAGTCGTCGCCCCTGATGAACGCCTCGGTTGGGGCAAGATGTTCGGGCTCGGCGCCCAGCATGTGGTGGCCATGTTCGGCGCCACCTTCCTGGTGCCGCTGATCACCGGCTTCCCGATCCCCGCAACGCTCTTCTTCAGCGGCGTCGGCACGCTGATCTTCCTGCTGATCACCGGCAACAAGCTGCCGAGCTATCTCGGCTCGTCCTTCGCCTTCATCTCGCCGGTGATGGCCTCGAAGGTCGACGGCGACATCGGCAAGGCGCTGTTCGGCATCATGCTGGCCGGCATCCTGCTCGCGATCGTCGGTGCGGTCGTGCACCTGGCCGGCTCGGCGTGGATCGACGCGCTGATGCCGCCGGTGATGACCGGCACGATCGTCATGCTGATCGGCTTCAACCTGGCCAGCGCAGCGTGGGGTGTCAACGAGACGTCCGGTTTCCGCGCCGCGCCGCTCACCGGCTGGATCACGATCGCCGCGATCGTGCTGATCACCGTCTTGTTCCGTGGCTTGATCGGACGGCTCTCGATCCTGCTGGGCGTGCTGGTGGGCTACGTCGCCGCACTATTCCAGGGCCAGGTGGACTTCAAGTCGGTCGGCGAAGCAGCCTGGTTCGGCCTTCCCGCCTTCACCCTGCCGACCCCCGACATCAGCGTCACCGCGCTCTTCCTCCCGGTGGTGCTGGTGCTGATCGCAGAGAACGTCGGACACGTGAAGTCGGTCGCACTGATGACCGGACGCAACTACGACAAGTCCATGGGACGCGCGCTGCTCGCCGACGGCGTGGCCACCACCATCGCCGGTCTCGGCGGCGGCTCCGGCACCACTACCTACGCCGAGAACATCGGCGTGATGGCAGCCACCAAGGTCTATTCGACGGCGCTGTACTGGATCGCCGGCTGCATCGCCATCACGCTCTCGTTCATCCCGAAGTTCGGCTCGGCCATCGCCACGATTCCGGCCGGCGTGATCGGCGCGGCCGGCACCGTGCTCTACGGCATGATCGGCCTGCTCGGCGCCCGGATCTGGATCGAGAACAAGGTCGTCTTCACCAACCCGGTGAACCTGATCCCGGCCGCCGTCGGCCTGATCATGGGCATCGCCGACTTCAACTTCACCATCGGCAACATGACCTTCGGGGGCGTGACCGTCGGCACCGTGACCGCGCTGGCGCTCTTCCACCTGATGAAGGCCATCGCGAAGGCTCGCGGCACTGATCTCGAGGAGCCGGCGATCACCACCGACTTCGAGCCGCAGCACGAGCCGGACGAGGTTCGCTGACCGAGGACGCTCGCTGATTCGGACGGGTCCCAATACCGAGCGCCAGCCTTAGCCGCCGAGAGCTAGCTCTGTGCGCTGGTTCTCGGCGCCAAGGCTGGCTCTCGGCGCTCCGAACGGGTTCGGGAGACTAGACCTCCACCTTGGGTTGGAGGGCGAGCACTGACGCCGGGACGCCGACGCCGACGCGCAGGTCGGGGTTGCGTAGCGGCGCCCCATAGCCGGTGAGCAGCGGCACCACACCGGCCCAGGCGTCGCCGGCCACATCGTCGGGGTCGTCGTCCGGAAAGCCGCCGGCCACCTTCATCGACCAGGTCTCGATCGGCAGAGCGAGCACCATGGTTGCGGCCCGCTCCTTCGCGGTGATCGGACGCACCTCGTCGATCCGTCCAGGCAGGTAGCGGTTCGTGTACGCAGCCAGCGCGGACGCCTTGTCGTCGCCTTCCAGCACCTCACAGACGCCGAACAGGCACGCGCTGCGGTACTGCATGCCAGTGCCGAACGCCGACCGCGCCACCTTCAGCGCGTCCATCGTGGCCACCGTGAAGCACACGTCGGCGCCCTCGGCCAGCACACGCATGCGGTGCGAACCGGTCGAGCCGTGCAGCAGCACCCGGTCACCATCGCGGGCGAACCCCACCGGCAGCACCAGCGGACCCTCGTCCAGGCTGACCCCGAGGTAGCCGACCAGGACCTCGTCGAGCAGTTCGTCGAGCGCTTGGCGGTCGGTGCGGCCGCGTCCGGCCATACGGGAGGGCGTCAGCGTACGTTGCATGGGCACAACTATGTCGCGATAACGAAGCTGGATGCTGGTCGGGGCCCCGATTCCAGGGCTGGAAACGATCGCCCTGCGAAATCACGACATGCGCTAGCTTGGCCCGCATGCTCAAGCCCACCCCTGCCACGCGCATGGGGCTGTCGATCGCTGCCGCGGTGGGCGTGTACGGCGTCTCCTTCGGCGCCCTTTCGGTGGCGGCCGGCCTCAACGTCTGGCAGACCTGCGCGCTGAGCGCCCTGATGTTCACCGGCGGCTCCCAATTCGCGTTCATCGGTGTGATCGCCGGCGGCGGTACCGGCGCCGCAGCATGGGCTGCGGCCACCCTGCTGGGCGTGCGCAACGGCGTCTACGGCATGCAGCTCAAGGCTCTCATCCGACCCCCGGCCAAGCTGATCCCGCTGATGGCGCAGTTGACCATCGATGAGTCCACCGCGACGGCCTCGGGTCAGGACGAGCATGACGAACGCGTCCGCGGCTTCTGGACAGCCGGCGTCGGTGTCTTCATTCTGTGGAACCTGTTCACCCTGGTCGGCGCCCTGGCCGGCGATGCGATCGGCGACCCGGGCCGTTGGGGATTGGACGGAGCCGCGGTCGCTGCCTTCCTCGGCCTCCTCTGGCCGCGGCTCACCGGACGCGACCCGGTTGCGATCGCCATCGTGGCCGCCATGACCACGATCATCGCGCTGCCCCTGGTGCCACCGGGGATACCGGTGCTGCTGGCTGCGGCGACGACCGCCCTGTGGTGGTTCTGGCGGAAACGGAGGACAGCATGAGTCTCGGCGCCTGGGTGCTGTTCGCCGCGGCTACCGCCTACCTGATCAAGCTGGCCGGCTACCTGTTGCCGCAGTCGTTCCTCGACCGTCCGGACGTTCACGAACTCGCCGCGGCGCTGACGGTCGGGCTGCTCGCCTCACTCACGGTGATGAACACGCTCGGCAAGGGTCAGGCCGTGGCCCTGGACGCCCGCCTGCTTTCGCTCGTGGCGGCCGCGATCGCACTGAAGCTGAGGGCGCCCTACATCGTGGTGGTCGTGGTTGGTGCCCTCGCCGCGGGGTTAGGTCGGCTGGCCGGCCTGCCGTAACCCGGACGCATCCGCGCGCTGCGCAGCCGTCCGCCCGGCGACGGCCCACAAACCTGCGGTGGCCAACGCGGACGCAGCGATCATCAGGACGGTGAAGTAGCCGGTGCCGGGCGGACTGTCCCAGCTCGCGTCACTCAGACTGATCGCCACCAGATACTCGAAGATCTGATGGAACCAGCCCGCAGCCGTACTTGCGCCAAGGACGATCACGTAGCGCAGGAAGACCAGACCGGTGCTGCCCCCAACTCCGATGACCACCATGGCCAC
The DNA here is from genome assembly GCA_035349055.1 of Propionicimonas sp. Taxonomy (GTDB): domain Bacteria; phylum Actinomycetota; class Actinomycetes; order Propionibacteriales; family Propionibacteriaceae; genus Propionicimonas. The sequence continues at coordinate 7,912 of DAOPRQ010000021.1, read as the reverse complement.
CAGAGCTGCCACTTCGATCAGCACCCACAGGCCGCTCATGAGCGGCGTCATCCAGTCGGCCGGCGACACAGCCGCGACCAGGGACAGCCCGGCCAGCGCGATCGAGAACAGGGCTGGCGACGCCGCCGCCAGCCGAGCGAGCCAAGGCAGCCGGGTCGTGGGCAGCAGCACCAACCAGGCCGCGGCCAACAGCATGAGCGCCGACAGTCCGGACGCGCCGGCCAGTGTCCAACCCGAACCAGGCAGCGGCATCGGGAACATGAATGCTTCGTCCATAGCGGCAAGACAGGCGTCGGAGAAGTCCGGACCGTAGCGGTAGCCGTTGAAAACACTTCCCGAAAGCATGCTGCCGGCGCACGGTTGCCAGTAGCTGGTCACCGCCGCAGCGATCAGTGGAGCTGCCCCCGCCAGCAGTCCGGCCGAAACCAGCCAGCGTCGCGACTTCTCCCCCATGCTCGGACGATAGCCCCTCCGCGATCGGGCGCGGCGGTTATCGTCCAGCGTCTGCCCGACGGAGACTGTGGCTGGGCACACCACGGACGGTGCACCCAGCCACAGCTAAGCTCCGGATCCAGGTTGAGCCGGATCAGGCTGCTGGCCACTCCGGGCGGCTCAGCAGTTCAGCGCCGAGCCAGGACTCGGGGATACCGAAGCCCTCGACCAGCGCGAGCGCGTCCGGACGGAGCTCACCGCACAGCGCGTTGATCTGGGCGCCGATCGCCTTGGCGCGTCCACCGGAGATCCGGTTGTGCTCCAGGAACCAGGCCCGATCCTCCGAGATCGAGCTCAGCGCGTAGAGGCTGCAGAGCCGCTCCAGCACAGCCTTCGCGTCCGGATCGGTGCAGGCGTCGATTCCGGCGATGAACGCCTCCAGCATCACCCGCTCCAGGTGCGCCCTGGCGACGAACAGCAGGTGGTCGCCGAGCGCGTTCAACGCGTCGAAACCACGCCGGGAGGCCGTCCGCATCCTTCGGGCCAGCGACTCCAGCGCATGCCGTTCGCGCTCCTCGAACAGGTAGGCGTGCCACCCGCGGTCGACCAGCGTGAGGTCCTCCGGACGCCGGCTCGCGGTCGCCACCAGCCGCTCGATCAGCCGATTCGCAGCAGTGCGCTCCAGCACGCCCTCGCCGATGAACCGGGCCGTGGCCTGGGCCACCCCAACCCGATCCAGGCCCGCCCAAAGCTGCTTGTAGTCGGTCAGCAGCGCCTTCGCCACCAGCTGCAGCAGCACCGTGTTGTCGCCCTCGAAGGTGGCGTAGATGTCGGCGTCCGCGCGCAACCCGACCAGCTGGTTGGCCGACATGAAGCCTGCTCCTCCGCACGCTTCGCGGCAGGTCTGCAGCGTGTCGTTGGCGAACCGGGTCGCCATCGCCTTCAGTCCGGCGGCGCGGGTTTCGAGCTCGCGCTGGTCCCGCTCGGTATGTTCGCCGCCCGCTTGGATGTGCACCAATTTGGCGGCCAGCTCGTTCTGTGCGAAGCCAAGCGCGTAGGCCCGCGCGATCGCTGGGAAGAGCCGCCGCTGGTGGGTCAGATAGTCGAGCAGCACCACCCCGTCCGGATGCTCTGGGGCCGTGAATTGCCGTCTTGACAAGGCGTAACGCGTCGCGATCGAGAGCCCTCGTCGGGCCGCGATCGCACCTCCGGACGCGATGCAGACCCGGCCGCGCACGAGCGTGCCGAGCATGGTGAAGAACCGCCGGTTGGGGTTCTCGATCGGCGAGGTGTAGACGCCGGACGCATCCACGCCGCCGTAGCGATCGAGCAGCAGCTGCCGCGGCACCCGGACCCGTGCGAACCGGATCGTCCCGTTGTCGACACCCAGCAGCCCGCCCTTGTAGCCCTGGTCGCCGGTGGTGACGCCGGGCAGATCATGGCCGTCCTCGTCCCGGATCGGCACCAGGATCGCGTGCACCCCATGGTTCTTGCCGCGCACCAGCAACTGCCCGTAGACCACCGCCATCCGGCCGTCGCGGGCAGCGTTGCCGATATAGGCCTTGGTAGCGGACGGAGTCTCGGAATGCACTTCGAACTCGTCCGACTCCGGCACGTAGGTGATCGTCGTCTCCAGGCCGGAGACGTCCGAGCCGTGGCCCAGCTCGGTCATCGCGTAGCAGCCGAGCAGTTTCATCGAGGTGATGTCGGCGAGGTAGGTGTCGTGGTGCCAGGCCGTGCCCAGGTTGGTCACCGCGCCGCCGAACAGCCCGAACTGGACGCCGGACTTGATGTTCACCGAGAGGTCGCCGTGAGCGAGCATCTCGAACGCGATCAGCGCCGCCGCGGGGTCGGCGTCACCGTCCGCGCTGGTCTTCATTCCGGACGCGCCGAAACCCGCGGCCGACAACTCCTTGAGCCGGCTCAACACCCAGTCGCGGGCCTGTTCGATGGTCAAGCACGGGTCGCGCAGCAGGTTCTCTACCGGGAAGTTCGCCCGGGCATCGGCGCGCTGGTCGGCGAACTGGCCATCGAGTGCCCGGGTGAGGGCTGCGCCGAGGGCTGCGGCCTGGTCGGTACGGTCCATCAACAAGCTCATCAGTGCTCCTGTGGAAGTGGTGCGGACAACTGCGGGACGGCAGCCAGCCCGGAGGCCAGCGCCGGGGTGAAGAAATCGTCGATGTGGGAGAGGACGGCTTCCCGCGGCTCGCGCGGCTCGGACGCCATCCAGCGGTCGGCCGCGGCCCGGATGAACCCGACCAGTCCGTGGCCCCAGGTGCCGGCACACGCGGGATCCTGGCCGCGGCGGCGAAGATGGTCGGCGATCGCGGCCGTCACGTGGTCGCCCATGATCTCGGGCAGACCGCCGTACGGGTCGACGCTGGACGCGGCGTCGGGCGACGGCGGGGCGAGCACGAACCGGTAGATCTCGGGGTCGCGTTCGACCAGGGCGAGGTAGGCGTCCGCCAGATCGTGGGTGAGCGCGGACAGGTCTCCCGGGTCGGTGAGCTGCATCGCCGTGGCCAGCCCACGATGAATGAACCCGTGCACCGAGTCGACCACGGCGGCATACAGTCCGGCCCGGTCGCCGAAGTGCCGGTAGATCACAGTCTTCGACGTGCCGGCCTGGGTGGCGATCTCGTCCATGCCGACGCCGGCGCCGTGCTTGCGGATCGCGCGCAGGGTGTCCTCGACGAGCTCGCGCCGCCGGGTTTCGCGGTGCTCCGCCCAGCGGGTGTCGCGGCCGTCCGTGGTACTCATACACCCAGGGTACCCAGTACTGGCCGTACCTGCTACCCTCGGTATCGAGTAAATCTGCCGAGGAGGTTCCATGGCTCTCCCCCGTACCGCAGTGATCGTCGGCGGCAACCGGACGCCGTTCGCGAAGGCCGGCGGCCCGTACGCCGCGGCCAGTAACAGCGACCTACTCACGGCCGCGCTGGACGGGTTGGTCGCCCGTTTCGGGCTCGCCGGGCGTCGGCTGGACGAGGTCGCCGGCGGCGCAGTGCTGAAGCACACCCGCGACTTCAACCTCACCCGCGAAGCCGTGCTCGGTTCGGCGCTACACCCCACCACCGCGGCGGTCGACCTGCAGCAGGCCTGCGCCACCGGGCTGGAGACGGTGATCTACGTGGCGAACAAGATCAGCCTCGGTCAGGCGGACGTCGGCGTCGGCTGCGGCGTGGATTCGGCGTCCGACGCCCCGATCGTGGTCAGCGAGCCGCTGCGCCGAGCGTTGCTGGCGGCGAATCGGGCCAGGACCCTGCCGCAGCGACTGGCCGCGCTGGCCGCGATTCGTCCCGGGCAGTTGGCTCCGGTCGCCCCGGCGGTCGTCGAGCCAAGAACCGGTCTGTCGATGGGTGAGCACCAGGCCAAGACGGCCAAGGCGTGGGGTATCTCCCGGGAGGCACAGGACGAGCTCTCCTTCGCGTCGCATCAGAACTTGGCTGCGGCTTGGGCAAATGGGTTCTTCGACGATCTGGTGACGCCCTATCTGGGGGTGACCAGAGACACGATCCTGCGTCCGGACACCACCTTGGAGAAGCTGGCCGCGCTGAAGCCGGTCTTCGGCGACACCATGACCGCGGGCAACTCGACCGCGCTGACCGACGGGGCGTCCGCCGTGCTGGTGGCCGATGCCGATTGGGCGGCCGCCGAGGGGCTGCCCGCCTTGGCGAAAATTGTGGACGCACAGGTGGCCGCGGTCGACTTCCCTGGCGGCGACGACCTGCTGTTGGCACCGGCCCACGCGGCAGCCCGCTTGCTTGACCGTCTCGGCATGTCGCTGGGCGACTTCGAGCTGTACGAACTGCACGAGGCGTTCGCTTCAACCGTGCTGGCCACCCTGGCCGCCTGGGAATCGGCGGAGTTCTGCCGCGACCAACTCGGCTTGGCTGGGCCGCTGGGCTCGATAGAACGGGACAAAATCAACGTCAGTGGCTCCTCGCTTGCCACCGGCCACCCTTTCGCGGCGACTGGCGGCAGAATTGTCCCAACTCTGGCGAAGCTGCTGCACGCGCGCGGCCCGGGCGCGCGCGGGCTGATCTCGATCTGCGCCGCCGGCGGCCAAGGCGTGGTCGCAGTCCTGGAGGCGGTGTGATGGCCGGGATTCTCGAACGCGTCTTCTACTCCGGCGCCGGCCAGGCTGTTGCCGGACGCCTCGGCTTGCCCGAGCCTGAAGAGCTTCGCCGCGGCCGCACGTTGCCGACCGGGTCGGTCGCATTGGCCAGTCTCGCCGGCTCGGGCCTCGGCGCGGAGACGCTCAGCTTGCTCGGGCTGGCTTCGGTAGACGCCCTGCGCGACTCGGAAGCCGAACCACCCGCCTACGCCGAGCGCATCGGCGCGATCGTCGTGGACGCGTGCGGACTGCGCGAGATCGTTCAACTCGAGGACTTGCGGGCAGTGCTGCGTCCGGCCGTGAAGGGCTTGGCCGCGTCCGGGCGCGTGATCCTGCTGGCCGACGCCGAAGTGGACGGGCTGGAGGCGAACGCCGTCCGCCAGGGGCTGGATGGCATCAACCGCACCGTCGGCAAGGAACTGCGCCGCGGCGCCACTTCGAACCTGGTCTACGTGACCCGCGAGGTCCGATCGGCGAACCTTGCCTCCACGCTGTCGTTCCTCCTCGAAGGCCGCTCGGCGTTCGTCGACGGGCAGTCCTGGACGGTAGGCGCTGGCGAAACGGCCTCTGAGATCGATGGCCCGGCCGCCCTTCGTGACGCCGCCGGCTCGTCCCTCACCGGCAGCTCCTCAGGGAGCGGTTTTGATCAGGTCCACCCGCTGGCCGGCCGGATCGTCGTGGTCACGGGCGCGGCCCGCGGCATCGGTGCGCAGATCGCAGCAATCTGCGCGCGGGACGGCGCGAGAGTGGTCTGCGTCGACGTCCCGGCGGCCGGCGAGGCGCTCGCGCAGGTGGCCAACCGGCTGCACGGCACTGCGCTTCAGCTCGACATCACCGCACCGGACGCGGGCGAACAGATCGCGGCGCACGTCGCATCCCGGTTCGGTGCGAGCGCACGCATCCACGGCATCGTGCACAACGCCGGCATCACCCGCGACAAGCTGCTCGCCAACACCGACGCCGCCCGCTGGGCGCAGGTGCTGCAGGTGAACCTGGCGGCCCAGCTGCGGATCAACCCGATCCTGCTGGACGGGCGTCCCGGCGGCCTGGCCGACCACGGACGCATCGTCGGTGTCGCGTCCACCTCCGGCATCGCCGGGAACCGCGGCCAGACGAACTACGCGGCATCCAAGGCCGGGGTGGTCGGCGTCGTCCGGGCGATGGCACCCGAACTCGCCGGCCGCGGCATCACGGTGAACGCCGTCGCCCCGGGCTTCATCGAGACCGAGATGACCGCGAAGATCCCGTTCGTGCAGCGCGAGATCTTCCGGCGCACCAACAGCCTCGGCCAGGCCGGCTTGCCGGTCGACGTGGCCGAAACCATCGGCTACTTCCTCGACCCCGCATCCGCTGGTGTAACCGGCCAGGTGATTCGGGTGTGCGGCCAGAACCTGGTCGGCGCCTGATGTCGCCCGCAGACCGCGAGGTCGAGCTGCTGCCCCGGCTGCCGAAGCTCGGACCGCTGTTCGCCAAGGCGCTGCTGCCGAGCCTCGACCGTGGTCCGGCGCGCATCCCGAACCGCACCGCTATGGTCGCCGGCGTCACCCAGAACCGGGCACGTTTGGCCGACTACGACCGGGTCTGCGGCTTCACCCTGCGCGATGAGGTGCCGCCGACCTGGTTGCACGTGCTCACGTTCCCGCTGCACGTCCATCTGCTCTCAAGCGCTGATTCGAGTGTGCGGTTGGCCGGGGTGGTGCACGTCTCGAACACCATGTCGCTGCACCGCCCGGTTCGCGCCGACGAGGTGCTGGACGTAGCAGTGAGCGTCAGGAACCTCCGGCCGCACCGCCGGGGCGCACTGCTCGATCTGGTCGGCGAGGTTAGGGTCGCCGACGAGCTGGTCTGGGAAGGGGTCAGCACCTATCTCGCGCCGGGTGCGAGCACGTCCGGCCCACCGGACGCGTCCGAGCGACCTGCGTTCGAGGCCCGCACCCCGATCGCCGGCTGGCGGTTGCCGGCCAAACTCGGGGTCGACTACCGGCGGGTGTCCGGCGATCCGAACCCGATCCACACCAATCCGCTCGCGGCTAGGGCGTTCGGGTTCAAGCGTCCGATCATCCACGGCATGTGGACGCACGCGCGACTGCTGGCTGCGCTCCAACCGCGGCTGCCCGATGCGTATCGGGCAGAGGTCGACTTCACCAGGCCCATCCTGCTGCCGGCAAAGGTCGGCGCCTGGTGGCAACCAACCGACACCGGCTGGGAAGCCGCCGTAACCACCACTGACGGCAGCAAGCCTTACCTGTTGGCGAAGTTCTCGGCGCTTCCGTAACGAGGCGTCCGGACAATTTGCCCTGTCGATCGCGTGACAGTGCTGGAACGGGCCGATCTCGACATCGACAGGGCGTTTTGTACGCGCACCGCCTGGTCGAGACCCAGCCGGTAAAGTCCCAGCCAAGGAGGCCCAGTGAGCAGCAGTCAGGAGCCAGCGGGCGTCGTCCGCGAGCCCGGCCCGTGGGCTGTGGTCGCCAACCCGACCAAGCTCGACGACCCGGACGCGACCAAGGCTCGCTTCGCCGAGATCTGTGCCGACCACGGCTGGCCCGAACCGCGCTGGTACGAGACCACTGCCCACGATCCCGGCGAGGGCCAGGCGAAGCAGGCGCACGCGGACGGGGCGACGCTGGTCTGCCCGCTGGGCGGCGACGGCACCGTCCGCGCGGTGGCGAGCGGCCTGGTGGACGCGGGCGTGCCGGTCGGATTGCTGCCAGGCGGTACCGGGAACCTGCTGGCACGCAACCTTCGGCTGCCGGTCGGCGACCTGGACGCCGCGCTTACCGTCGCCCTGACCGGGCGGGACCTGCCGATCGACGTCGGCGAAGTGCGCTGGGACGACGGTCAGCCCGCCATCTTCCTGGTAATGGCTGGGATGGGGCTGGACGCCGAGATGATGGCCGGAGTGGACGACGGACTGAAGCGCACCGTCGGCTGGATGGCCTACCTGATTTCAGGGGCGAAGGCGCTGTTCAAGCTGGGGTTCGCGGTCCGCGTCCGCGCGGCGGAGGAACGGGCGATGAGTCTGCACGCGCGCGCGGTGGTGGTCGGCAATTGCGGCGAACTGGCCGGCGGGCTGGCGCTGATGCCCGAGGCGTCGCTGACCGACGGCAAGCTCGACACGGTCCTGGCCTCGCCGAACTCGATCTCGGCGTGGCTCGCCGTCGGGGTACATGTGTTGACCCGGCACCGCCGCGGCCATCGATCGCTGGTGTCGATGGTGTCCGACCGGGTGGTCGTGGACACCCGCGAACCGGTGGAGGGCCAGCTCGACGGCGATGCTGTCGGACCCAGGCAACGAATGACCTGCGAGGTGCGCCCGGGGGCTCTCGTAGTGCGGATGCCCGCTTGACTCCGCGCAGATAG
>DAOPRQ010000020.1:0-35034 GCA_035349055.1 Propionicimonas sp. | reverse complement strand
AGCGCCTGCTCCAGGCCGCTGGCGCCGGTGCCGTCCTCGGAGAGGAAGCCCAGCACGTTCGAAGCCAGGGCGCCGTTCGGATACACGCGCGTCGGGTTGCTCTCCGAGCGCAGGCCGACCAGCCCGGCAGCGGTCATCGCGAGCGCGATCTCGCGGTAGGTGGCGCCGGACACATTCTTTGCGATCAGCTGGTACGACTGGCCCTTGCCGGTCGCGGTCAGCTTCGGCAGGTACTCGTCGGCGGTGCCGCCGAGGAAGCGCACCAGGAGGTCGGCGATCTGTTGCGGCGCGGCAGCTGCGACCTCGCGGTCCTTTGTGGTCATCTCGGCGTTCATCCGGCCGTTGGTTGCGATCATCTTCGCGTCGGCGATGATCTTCACCGTGTCGGCCGTCATCGCCAGCACTTCACCGTTGCGATCGGTGATCTCGCCGCGGAACGCCGGCAGGTCGTGCGCCACCGTGATCTGGTTGGCGGCCTGCTCGGCCACGTTGGTGGCGTCGATGGCCTGCACCTGCACGGCGCGTCCAGCAGCCAGCGAGAAGACGACGGCGATCGAGATCAGCAGCACCCGCAGCCGTCCGACCGTGGGCGCCAGCGGCAGCCGCTTCACCTTCCGCTTCTTCTTCGACGCGTCGGACGCGAAGAACCGATCCAGCGGCCGGCTCACGGCTGCTTGCCCTTCTTGGCTTTGGCCTTCTTCGCCGCTTCGGCCTTCTTCTTGGCCTCGGCCTTCTTCTTGGCCTCGGCCTTCTTCTTGGCTTCGGCCTTCTTCTTGGCTTCGGCCTTCTTCTCGGCTTCGGCCTTCTTCTTGGCTTCAGCCTTCTTCTTCGCCTCAGCTTCCTTCTTGGCTTCCGCGCGCTGCTTGGCCTCGGCCTTGGCCTTGGCGATCCGCTCGGCTTCGGCCTTGTCCAAGGCGATCACCTGGGCTTCAGCCTGCTCCTTGGTCAGGTAGCGGGCGGTGGGCACTTCACCGCCGACGACCGCGCTCGCCTCGCCGAGCACCTTGCCGTCGGACAGCCGAAGCTGCGCTCCGTACGGGTTTGGACGCATGCCCAACTGCTGCGCCGCCACCGCGAGGTGCTGGATCGAGCGGGCGTCCGCCACTTCGGCCTGCAGCGAGGCCAGCTGGATCTCCAGTACCGTCGCCTCGTGTTGGCGGCTCTGCACCGCGAACGCCTGGTTCTGCAGGGCCGTCGTGAGCACGAGCAGGCCGACCGTGCCCGCGGCCAGCACAAGTGCGATCACCAGCGCGAACGGGATCGTGGCCATCCGTCCGCGCGGACGGGCGACCGGACGCAGCTGCGGACGCGCCCCCTGCTTTCCGGGGCGCGGAGCCAGCAAAGCGGTCATCGGTCGACCTCCTGGTTGCGGGTGATGGCACGTAGCCGGGCGGACGCGGCCCTCGGATTGGCCTCGATCTCGGCAGCGGAGGGGCGTTCGGCGCCGCGGGTGAGCGGGCTGAACTCGGCGGCGTAGCCGGCCGGGACCGCCGGCACACCGGGCGGCACCCGGTCGCTGGACGCCTTGGCGAAGGCCTGCTTGACCAGCCGATCCTCACCGGAGTGGTAGGCCAGCACGGCCATCCGTCCGCCTAGGGCCAGCGCCGAGAGACCTGCCGGCAGCACGCCGGCGAGCGACTCCAGCTCTCCGTTGACCACGATCCGCAGGGCTTGGAAGGTGCGCTTGGCCGGGTGTCCCCCGGTGTGTCGGGCGGCAGCCGGGATCGCGTCCGCGATCACCTGCACCAACCGGGCCGAGGTCGTGAACGGCGCGTCGGCACGGGCAGCGACGATCCGGTCGGCGATGCGATTGGCGAACCGCTCCTCGCCGTGAACGCGCAGAATGCGCGCCAGTTCCTTGGCCGGCCAGGTGTTGATGATCGAGGCCGCAGAGAGTTCGGCGCCCGGATCCATGCGCATGTCGAGCGGCGCGTCCACCGAGTAGGCGAAGCCGCGCTCGGCGCGGTCAATCTGCAGCGAGGAGAGGCCCAGGTCGAGGCAGATCGCCTGCACCCGCTTCAGTCCGGCGTCGGCCAGCACGTCGGGGAGTTCGTGGTAGACGGCGTGGTGCAGTTCGACACGGTCACCGAAGGGCGCCAGCCGCTCACCGGCCAGCGCGAGCGCGTCCGGATCGCGATCGATGCCGACCAAGCGAGCCTGGGGGCAGGCACTGAGCACCAGTTGGGCGTGTCCGCCCATGCCGAGGGTCCCGTCCACGTACACCGAGCCCGGCGCTCCGAGCGCCGGGGCGAGCAGTTCGAGGATGCGCTCGGCCATGACCGGCACGTGCAGGGACGCCGCCCCACCGGTCACTTCAGCCATGCGCCGCCATCCTCGTCATTCGAATCGTGCGATCCGGTTTCGATCCGCGTGCTCAGCCGGTACCTGGCACCGGGGAAGGTGCGCCAGGGAGCCGGCCCACGAGCGGATCGAAGCCGCACCGCACGAGTCAGCCAAGCGACGGTCATCCCGCCGCAGGTGCTACGTCATCCAAGGCCGCGAAGGCCTCCTCCTGCGCCGCCGAATACTCCGCCCAGGTCGTCGCGTCCCACACTTCGAGGCGGTTGAAGGCCCCGATCACCACGATGTCCTTGGCCAGGCCCGCGTAGGCCCGCAAGGGAACCGGGACGGTGACCCGTCCCTGGCTGTCCGGCGATTCGTCCGAGGCGCCCGAGGCCATCATTCGCTGGTACTCCCGCACCCCACGGACGGTGGAGGGACCCGTGGCCGCAGCGGCGACCTCGGCCATGAAGGCTTCGGTCGGCCAGATGGCCAGGCAGCGGTCCTGCTGCCGGGTGATGACCAGGCCCGATCCGAACTGATCGCGGAATTTCGCGGGCAGAAAGAACCGTCCCTTGTCGTCGAGCTTGGGGGTGTAGGTGCCGAGAAACATGCGCCCACTCCCTTCGCTCTCCTCCACTTAGCGCCACCCTACTCCACTTTCCACCACCCAGCATCCCTTTCGGTGCCGATTTGTGGGCCCTAACCCGGCACCCTTGAGCCAGCGCTAGGACGCCGCGAATAGGGTTGGGCGGACGGGAGGAGTCGCGAATGATGACGAGTACGGACACCGAGATCGGTGAGGTGCTGGCGCTGGCGCAGGCGGTGCGGGCCACGGTCAGCCAGGTGATCGAGGGAAAGCCCGAGGCGGTCGACCTGGCGATCACGGCCCTGCTCGCCGAGAGCCACCTGCTGATCGAGGACGTGCCCGGCGTGGGCAAGACCATGCTCGCCAAGTCGCTGGCCCGGGCGATCGACTGCACCGTGCGACGCATTCAGTTCACTCCCGACCTGCTGCCAAGCGACATCACCGGGGTCTCGGTGTGGGCGGCCGGGGAGTTCCAGTTCAAGCCCGGCGGCATCTTCGCCAACATCGTGATCGGCGACGAGATCAACCGCGCCTCCCCCAAGACCCAGTCGGCGCTGTTGGAGGCAATGGAGGAGCGGCGGGTCTCGGTGGACACCACCACTCATCTGCTCCCCCGTCCCTTCCTGGTGATCGCCACCCAGAACCCGATCGAAATGGAGGGCACCTATCCCCTGCCCGAGGCCCAGCGCGACCGCTTCGGCCTGCGAATCTCGATGGGCTACCCAAGCACCGAAGCCGAGGTGGCAATGCTCGACCACCACGGCGAACGCGATATGCTCGAACCGTTGGTGCCAGTGACGGATGCGGCCGCAGTGATGCGCGCGGTGCAGGTCGTGCGCCGCGTGTTCGTCCACTCCAGCCTGAAGTCATACCTGGTCGGCATCGTGAACGAGACCCGCTCGCAGTCGGCCACCCGGCTCGGGGCCTCGCCGCGGGCCGGGCTGCAGTTGATGCGCGCAGCGAAGGCGCGAGCCGCGATGTCCGGACGCAACTACGTGATCCCCGAAGACATCTCCGACCTGGCCGAACCGACCCTGGCGCACCGCATCCTGCTGAACGCACAGGCTCAGCGCGGGCCGAACAGCAGCTCGGAACTCATCCACGCGTGCGTCCGCGCCGTCCCGGTACCCACCGGACGCAGGTGAGCGGGCTGAGGTCACGATGAGATCCGGCGCAGGGTTGACCGGACGAGGCTGGACGATGCTCGGCGCCGGCGTGCTGTGGTGTGTCGGCGCCGGTTTCGTCGGCCAGCGGGACCTGTGGTGGCCCGGTCTCTTCCTCATCCTGCTGCCGGTGTTGAGTTGGCTCCTGCTGCTGCCCAACGCCACCGGGCTCAGCGCCCGCCGCAGCGTGGCACCGAGCCGGGTGATCGTCGGCGGACAGACCGAGGTTGAGGTCATGCTGGCCCCACGCACGCGGATGCTCGGCGGTGTTACCCGCGTCCGCGATCGGGTGCCGGCGACGTTGGGCCAGACCTCCTGGTACGGCCTGCCCACTCGCGCCGGCCGGTGGGTGCAACGCCTGCGCTACCAACTCAGCCCCAGCCGCCGCGGCCGCTACCGGATCGGTCCCCTCGAGCGGACCAGCGGCGACGGCCTCGGGCTGGCCCGAGCCGCCCAGGTCGTGCCCGCCTACAGCGAACTCCTGGTCACCCCGCGAGTCGAAGTACTGGCCAACCTGGGGGCCGCTTCCGGGCTGGGCGTCGCTCCGGACACCACGTTGCTGCGCACCGGCCACGGCAGCGCTGACGACGTGCTGATCCGGGAGTACCACCACGGCGATGACATGCGCCGCATCCACTGGCGCTCGACTGCGCGGACGGGTGAGCTGATGGTGCGCCGCGAGGAGCGGTCCCGTGACCCGATCGCGACGATCGTGCTGGACAATCGGGCGCGTAGCTACGGCGGGCACGCTGCCGACGAGCGCTTCGAGTGGGCAATTTCGGCTGCGGCGAGCATCGGCGTCCACCTGCTCGCGGACGGCTTCGACGTGAGCCTGGTGATGGCCGACGGTAGCCTGGTCAGCCCGCCCCGGGCCGGCGCCGACCGCGAGAACGTCCTGCTCGAGCACCTGGCCGAGGTGGACACCGTGGGCAACCGGCACCTGAGCGAGGCGATGGCCACCTGTACCCGCGGCGAGGAGGGCCAGCTGCTGATCGCGGTCCTTGGCCGCGTCGAGGCCGCCGACAGCGTGGCGCTGACTGAGGCGTGCCAACGGGGACGCGCCTGCTGGGCGCTCCTGGTGAACTCCGGCGGCCGCGACGTCATCGGGCTGAACACGCTGGTCGCCGCCGGTTGGCGCTGCGGCACCGCGGAGGCCGGCGTCGGCGTGGCGGACGCCTGGCGTAACCTCGGTCGGCAGGAGTCCCGGTGACCGGCAAGGATCGAATCAGCCTGGCCGCCGTAGCCGCGATGCTGTCCGCCGGGCTCGCGCTCACCCCGCTGACGACCGACCGTACCTACCTGATGCTCGCGCTGGTCCTGATGCTGACCAGCGCCGGCGTCGGCGCGGCCGTCCGCCGCCTCACCGAGAGCGAACTCACCGTCCGCATTACCCAGCTGCTGCCTGCCGGGCTGCTGCTCTGGCTGGCGCCGGCCACCCGCGAACCGATCGAACTGATCGAAGAAACGGTCGGCTTCGTGCAGGAATCGGTGGCGCCGATGGAGTTCCACATCGGCTTCGCGGTGTTCTGCGTACTGCTGCTGTGGCTGCTCTACCTGGTCGTCGAGTCGATGGCCGCTGGGCTTGGCACACCGGCCTGGACCTTCCCTGCGCTGTTCACGCCGTACCTCATCACCGCGCTGGTGGCCTATCTCGAAGCCCCGCCCTGGCTGTTCCTACTGCCGGCCGCGGGCTATGCGTTGCTGCTGGCCACCGACACCCGCAACCGGGCCGAACCCGACAGCGGTGACCACGTGCCGACCGGGCCCGAGCGCATGGCTGCGGAGAGTTGGCGCTCAGGTGTCGCACGGGCCGCGCTGGCAGCTTCGGTGGCCGCGCTCGTCGGCACGCTCATCGCTGGGCTGGCCATCCCGGAGCGGTACCGCGACTGGTCGGGCCCGAGCGGCCCGGGCGCGGTGCAACTGGGCGATCCGAGTCTCGACCTGATCCGGAACCTGAACTCAACCAGCGACAAGCCGGTGATCACCTACCGCACCTCCAGCGAGACCGGGGAGTATCTGCGACTGGCAGCGCTGCCGGTGCTGGACAACACCGGGTTCCACCTGTCCGCTACCGAACTGGTGGGCCTGCCGCTGCGCAACAACATCGCCGAGGACCTGTACTCCGACAGGTCCCGCACAGAGATCGAGGTCGGCGAGTTCGCCAGCGAGTACCTGCCGGTGCCGTGGGCGCCGCTCAACGTTGCGGTCGCCGGTGAGTGGCGGTACGACCCGCGCACCCTCGCGGTGGTGGCGGGCGGTGACGATCGCCGGACGGCGTCCCGGAAGACCTCGTATTCGGTGGTGAGCGCACGGATGTTCTCCCTCGACCAACTGCTGCCACAGCTGACGGAAGCCGGCGCGGTGGGCGACGACGGCATCAGCCTGAACGTGCCCGAAGGGATCTCCCCCGATGTAGTCGAGTTGACCCAGACCCTGTTCGAGGGCACAACCACAGCCGGCGAACGCGCGATCGCCATCCGCGACCACCTTCGCTCCGGCGAGTACACCTACAGCACGGTCACGGCACCCGGGACGACGATGGACACCCTGAACGACTTCCTGGTCGGGCGGCGGATCGGCTACTGCGAGCAGTTCGCCGGCGCCATGGCCGTGCTTTCCCGGATGGCCGGCATCCCTTCCCGGGTAGTGATCGGTTTCCTTCCCGGCACGAGGGACGGACAACGCTGGCAGGTCTCGCCGCGGAACATGCACGCCTGGGCGGAGCTCTACTTCGGCGATGACATCGGCTGGATCGCCGTGGACGCGACGCCGCCGGGCGCGGTTGCTGGTAACGGCACGCCATCGGCCAGCCCGAGTGCCCGGCCGACTCCGACCACTGCCAGCCCCAGCGCGGCGTCCGCGTCCCCGTCCGCGACGGCCGCGCCGACCGCACCCGGTGGCTTCGGGCTCCCGCCCGCCTGGCTGGGCTGGACGGCGCTCGGGCTGGCGGTCGTCGCCCTGGCCGGTTTCGGGCCCGGGGTGGCACGCCGGACGCTGCGCTCGCGCCGGCTGCGCGATTCAGGGTTGCCGTTCGAGAGTGCCTGGGAGGAACTCGCTGCACTGGCCAAGGATCGCAACATCCCGTGGCCCGACGGTTCCAGCCGTGCGGTTGCCGTCGACCTCGCCCCTGAGCTGGCTGGGCCGGCGCGTGTCGACTTCGAACGGCTGGCCCTCGACTTACAGCGGTCCCGATACTCCGCAGAGCCGGTGCCGGTGGCCGAGCTGACCGCTCGGGTCGAACGCATCGAAGCGGCAATGAAGAAGCGGTGGGCTGAGCCCACCGCTTGGTTGGATCGTTGGTGGCCGCGGTCGCTGCGGCCGTGGTGAGGAGCCTTAGCCCTACAGGCCACTCTCATCCTGATGCCGACGCCAGCGCTCCTCCATCTTGCCCATGAAATCGCGGTCGCTGCCGGCCCCGCCTTGGCCGTGACCGTCCGCTGCCGCGCCGGAGCGCTGCCAAGCGGTGACCGCGACCGCGGCCGAGGCGAGCATGACCAGGAACCCGAGCACGCTGATCACGGGGTGCAGTTCCATGCCTCCGATCAGGGCGACGACGCCAAGCACGAAGCCCAGACCAGAGATGATGAGCCGGCGACGTTGCCATTGCCGGGTACTTCCGCGCAGCGTGTTGGCCAGTTTCGGATCTTCTGCCGCCAGGGCAGCCTCCATCTGGTCGAGGAGTCGCTGCTCTTCGTCCGAGAGCGCCATGGGCGCCTCCTGGTGTCTAGTGGCCCTGAGATGCCAAGTTTAGGCCGCTTGACGCCGATACGAAACCCGTTCGACTAGGCACACAAACTCATGGGCGCTGCCGGCCGGTCAGGGCCGCGCGCCGCACCGCATTCGGCCCGAACTTCCTAATCGCCTTGTCGGCCGCAACTTCGGCCTCACGCCAGCCGTGCTCCGGCGCGTCCAGGGTGGGTTGCAGATAGACCCGGGCGCGGTCCTTGAGGCCGGTCACCCGGACGCCGACCCGCCGGATCCGCGTCCGCTGTGGGACGAGCCTGGCCAGCAGCCGTAGCGCGGCGCCGTGGATCTCGTCTGTCCGGTCGGTTGGCGCAGCCAGGGTCAGCGAGCGAGAGACGGTGCTGAAGTCGGCGTACCGCAGGCTGAGCGTCACCGTGGTGCCCAGCACCTCGGCGGCCCGCATTCGCGAAGCGACCTTCACCGAGACCCGCAACAACTCGGTCTGCACCGTGTTCGAGTCGTCGGTGTCCCGGCCGAAGGTCTCCTGGCAGCCGACACCGCGTTCCCCGGGCCGCGCCACGACCCGGCTGGAATCACGACCCCAGGCCAACTCCGAAAGCAGCATTCCAGCGCGTGGGCCGAACACCTGGCGCAGTCCGGTGCGCTCGGCCTTCGCCAACTCGCCGATCGTATGGATGCCGAGCTGGCGAAGCCGTGCGGCGGTGCTCTCACCCACTCCGACCAGATGCTCCACCGGTTGTGGGTGCAGGAAAGCGACCACCGCTTCCGGCGGCACTTCCAGAAGCCCGTCCGGTTTCGCCGCGTTCGAAGCCATCTTGGCCACCAGCTTGTTGGGCCCGATGCCGACTGAACACGTGATCGCCTGTTCGTCCTGGACGGTGGCGCGCAGCAACTCACCCAGCGCGGACGCCGACAGGCCGGGATTGAGGGCCCCGGTCGCATCCAGGTAGGCCTCATCGATGGAAGCGGTCTCGACCCGGGCGGTGAAGGCTTCGAAGATCGCGAAGACCCCGTCCGACACCTCGGTGTAGGCATCGAAATCCGGAGGCAGGCTGACCGCCTGCGGACACAGCCTTCGAGCCGCGGTTGAGGACATTCCACCCCGCACGCCGTGGGCTCTGGCCGGATAATTCGCCGAGAGCACCACCCCGCGCCCCGCGCCACCCACCCACATCGGCACCTCGCGCAGCTCAGGGCGGCGCCGCAGCTCGACCGAAGCGTAGAACGCGTCCATGTCGACGTGCATGATCGTCCGATCTGCACGCGCACCATCGCCGTCAATCCGCATGCCAACTCCTTGCCTGGTCAGACAATCGTACAGTTGTTCGTTTCACTCGACCAGCTGTTTGCGCGACGAACTGAGTGGGATGCAGGGCTCCACGCGGCCCAACATCTGTCCGGCAGCCTCACCACCGTGCGGCAACGCTGACTACCATTCCGGCATGGACGTCGTCGCACTCACCTTCGCCAGCGGCTGGGCGAGCGGCATCAACGCCTACGCGACCGTCTTCCTGCTGGGCGTGCTCGGACGGTTCGCGGGCATCTCGGAGATACCGGACGGGTTCCAGCGCACCGATGTGCTGATCGTGATGGGCGTACTGGCCGCGGCCGAGTTCATCGCCGACAAGGTGCCCTATCTCGACTCCGCGTGGGACGGGATCTCCACCTTCATCCGGCCAGTCGCCGGCGCCCTGATCGGGGCCCTGCTGGCCGGAGCGAGCGGCGAACTGCTCCCGATCACGCTCGGCGCCCTGGGCGGGGTGACCGCACTAATCAGTCATGCCGCCAAATCGAGTGTCCGGCTGGCGGTGAACACTTCGCCGGAGCCGTTCAGTAACGTGGGTGCCTCGCTGACCGGCGACGTCGCCCTGGTCGGCGTGGTCTCACTCGCGATCGCCTACCCGGTGCAGGCCGCGATCATCGCCGCACTGTTGCTGTTCGCCACGATCGCGCTGGCCGTGCTGCTGATAGCCCAGAGCCGCAAGGGCGTCATTGCCTTCCGGGCCTGGCTGGCCCGAACTTGATCGGGATCGTCGGCAGCGGGCTGGCTGGACTCGCCGCCGCCGCCCGGCTTTCCCGCGAGGGGCATCAGGTGGTCGTGTTCGATCCGGGTGCGTCGTTCGAACCCGGTGTTGATGGGCTGGGCCAGAGCGGCGGTTGGGCCCAGGCGGCAGGGATCGAGGTGGCGAGCGAGCCCGACCATGACGTATTCACCCTGCCGGCCGCGTGGCGGGACCTGTTCTACAAGTCCGGCCGCACCCTCGATGCCGAACTGGCCAAGCGGGGGCTCGGCCTCGCGCCGGCACCTGCACGCGAGTACCGGTTCAGCAATGGCGCGACGCTGGCGCTCCCGTCCGATCGTGGTGAGCAGTGGACGGTGCTCGGCGAAGCCCTCGGCGAGCCGGCCGCCGTGGCTTGGCGTGACCTTCTCGATCACCTGGACGACGTCTGGCAGGTGCAGCGCCGGCTCGGCCTGGAGGCGGAGTTCACTGGACTCGAACAGCTGACCGCTGAGGTCCGCGAGGTACTGCGACCCCGGGAGAGCCTGGCCCGTCTGGCGGGCCGGCTGCCGACGGCCGAACTTAGCGAAATGGTGCTCGATGTCGCCGCCCGACTCGGTCAGGACCCCCGGCGCCTCCCGGGATGGCACGCCGCGCGGCTCAGCGTGGAACGCACCTTCGGACGCTGGCGGTTGGTGGACGGCGCGGGTGCGCCACAGCCCGCGAATCGGCTGGTGGAGTTGCTGTTGGAGCGGGTGGCCGGCTGCGGTGTGGAGATTCGGACGGAGGCGGTCAGCGCAATTCGACGAGACGCGCGTGGGCTGCGCTGTGACACAGCCTTCGGCTCGACCTACCTGAATGCGGTGATCAGCACGCTCGATCCGGCTGCCCAGGTGGACCTGACCCAGAACCGGACGGACGGTCGCGTGGCCGCGCGCCTGGTCCGCTCGCCCTCTGGCGGACCGCGCTGGGACTCATGGCGGACGCTGCTGTCACTGCCGAAGCTCACCACTGGAGTGCCAGGCGTGCTGGCTGCATCGGCCTGGTCGCCCGGCGGACCGGACGCGTGGGCGCAGTTGCTGACCGGTGCCCTCGTCGCGTACCGGGTGCACAGCGACCTGACCGGCGCCGACATCCGTCCGACCAACAAGGCGTATCGCCGGCCCCGGCCCATCCCCCGTCCCAGGCCGACCCGCAGCGCTCCGGAGGCCTCGGCGCCACGCCTCGCCAGCCGCGAAGACTGAGCTCGTCGGGCGGCCGTGAGTTCGATGGATCGAGCCTGTCGAGATCACGCGGCTTCGGGTCTCCAAGAAGCTTGACCAGTCGCGGCGCGGCCACCGATCCCTGAGCTTGACGAAGGCTCCGTGAAGCTCAGTCGGCGTCGCTCGGCGGTCGGTGGGCAGGCTT
This sequence comes from Propionicimonas sp., assembly GCA_035349055.1. Lineage (GTDB taxonomy): Bacteria > Actinomycetota > Actinomycetes > Propionibacteriales > Propionibacteriaceae > Propionicimonas. The sequence goes on along the minus strand of DAOPRQ010000020.1, from coordinate 23,890 downwards.
CGCGGCCGGCCCAGACTGCGGGCCGGTGCGCAGCCTCGGCCTCACGCTGCAACTTGGTTTCGAGTACCTCGTCAGCATCGGCCGGGGCGACCTTCGCCAACACCTGCGCGGCGGCCTTGCCCAACACATCCGAATCCATGCAGGCGGCCAGGCCCACCAGCAACTCCTCGGCCTGCGCCTGCTGCTGGTCGTTGAGCTGAGCAGCCAGTCCGCTAAGCACGGTGTTGATCGCCCGCACCTGACCGGTGCCCACCCGTCCAGCAACCGCCGCCTCCCCCAGCGCCGGGTGCGCAGCCAGCTCAGTAGCTCGATGCAACGCGCCGGCAGCTTCACGTTTGGTCAGGTTCTGATCCAACGCTAGCCACGTCGAGGTCGGCGTCCCAGCCGAACGCTCCGACGCGTTGGCACGGTCAGCTCCGGCCAGCAACAGCGAGCCCAGCGCCTCCAAGCGTCCGGTCAAGCTTCGGGCCGCGGTCGCAAGAAACAGACGGTCCTGCGGCGCCAACGCCTTGCGGTCGGGATTCACCCGATCCAGGACAGCGCGAATCCGTGCCAGTGCTTCGCGCACCGGCAGATCCCGCAATCGCTCGTCCATGAACCAATCAAACAACCCGGTTCTGACCCTCTTCGTCCAGAACCGCCCAAAACGGATTGCGCGCCACGATTCTCAGTAGATCTTCAGAAATAAGGCTCCGGAAAGGGCGCTTCGCCGAAATAGCACGGATTGATCCGCCCAACGGACGAGCACGAATCATCCCTAGGGACGACGCCATACACCCACCGTGGTCCGCTACCGTGGAATTCCGACCACCCTCGCCGGAGAAAGAAGCCACGGATGCCACGACCAAGACGCCTCACCTCAGCAATCGCAATCGCGGCATTCACGCTGGCCGGCTGCACGGGCGCACCCGGCCTGGGCGCGCCATCGGCACTGAAGGCGGAGGATTCACCGTTGACGAAGTACCTCGCCAACCTCTCCCTCGGGCCTGGTCCGGACGCAACCAAGGAAGAGCAGCAGGCGTACTACGACGAGCAGCAGAAGAAGACCGAGCAACTCGTCGCCGAATGTATGAAGAAGGAAGGCTTCGAGTACAAGCCGAACACCACCACCTCGGTAACGGTCGGCGGCACAGAGGAGAATCCTTGGAAGCCCGACGATCGCGAGTGGGTGAAGCAGTACGGCTACGGCTCGGTGAACTTCCCGGGCAAGGACGATGCGCCGGTCGAGGAGCCGACCGGTACCGAGCAGGTCGACCCGAACCAGGAGTACCTGGCGAGCCTGACCGAGGCCGAGCAGCAGGCCTACAACGAAGCGCTCTACGGCGGGCAGGCCGCAACCGCCGAGCCGACCGATGCGGAGCCCACCGACGAGGCACAGACCTGGGACTGGACCAAGCAGGGCTGCTACGGCGCGGCCCAACATGAGGTGATGGGCGATCAACCCTATGAGAAAGCGGAGTTCAAGCCTTTGATCGACGCGTTGCAGAAGTTCTACGAGGGGCTGCCGACCAACACCGAGTATTCGGCGCTGGACAGCGAATGGGTCGCCTGCATGGACACGGCCGGCCACACCGGCTTCAAGACCCAGTCCGAAGCCTCGAACTCGATCTACGACCTGGTCAACAAGTACTACGAGGAGGCATACCCGGCCGACGGTGGCGAGGAAACGGAGATGGATCCGAACCTCGGCACGCTGAAGGACCCTGCCTTCGCCGAGATCGGCAAGAAGGAGGTCGAGCTGGCCCTGGCCGACCTCGACTGCCGGGAGAAGACCGACTACCGCAATCGCCAGCTGACTATCCAGTTCAAACTGGAGGACCAGTTCATCTCCGATCACAAGGCCGAACTGGACGCACTCAAAGCCTCGGCTGACCAGGGAAAGCGCTAGTGGCGCGGCGTCGTCCAGGGGCAGCGGACGCCGAGCCGGTCGCCCAAGGGGAAGCACTGGCAGCCGCCGCCGACGACCCTGAGTCACCCGACTCGCCCGATCCACAAGCCGCTGCCGCAGCCAGTCCTGGACATGGACGCGCCGCGGGCTGGCTGCGCATCTTCCGCGAGAACCGGGCGCTCTGGGTGACCGCAGCGGTCGCCACCGCCTGCCTGGTGGCTGGCCTGGTGGTGGGCCGCTTCGTGCTCTCCCCAGCCGACGCAGCCGCCCGAACCGCCGCGCCGGAGGCGGGCTACATCACCGTGCCGGTCGCGTTCGGAACCCTGACCAACGACGTGACCATGCGCGGCCAGGTGGGCTACGCCGACTCCACCGAGGTGAAGATCGCTGCCCCCGAGGGCGCGGACGCAGCCGTGGTCACCGGCCAGGTCCCGAAAGCTGGCGCCGAACTCGACGCCGGTGACATCGCGCTGGAAGTGGCCGGCCGGCCCGTGTTCGTCCTGCCCGGCAAGCTGCCGGCCTACCGCACGCTGCGGGTGGGCACGTCCGGGCCGGATGTGAAGCAGCTCAAGCAGGCGCTCGCCGACCAGGGCATCTCGGTGACCAGCGGAAGCAAGTTCGACAACGACACTGCGAAGGCCGTCCGCACCCTGTACCTGCGGGCCGGCTACACCGCTCCGGTGGACAGTACCGCTGCGGAGGGCGTCCGCACCGCCAGGGAAGCCCTGCGCTCGGCCGACAGCGGACTGGCTTCAGCGCGCAAGGCTCTCGCCGAAGCCAGAAAGGGCCCCTCCGCGGTCACCCGCAAGGAGGCGGACAACGCCGTGGCCGAGGCTCGCCGGGCGCTCCAGGCTGCTCAGGCCGCCGACAGCCCGGACGCGCTTGAGGTCGCCCGGCTGAAGGACGAGCTCGCGCTCGCCAAGCTGCGTCGCAAGGAGGCGTTGAAGCGCGGCGACACCAGCGCGGAGGCCGGAGCACTGAGCTCGGCCAAGCAGCAACGCAAGGATGCGGCCAAGCAGCTAGCGGACGCCAAGAAGGCAGCCCTGCCCTACCTGCCGGCCGGCGAAGTGCTCTACCTGACCCAGCTGCCCCGACGCGTGGACGAGGTGAAGGTCGAGCGTGGCGACATCCTCGATGGCGCTGCGATGAGCGTGTCCGGGGCCAAGCTCGAACTCAGCGGCTCGGTCTCGGCCGCCGACGCCAAGCTCCTCGAAGTCGGCAAGGATGCGTTCTTCGAACTGCCGGACGGCAACCAGCATCGCGCCGTGATCGCGACCATCGAGGCCGCTGACAAGGGCGATCGCTCGACGATCGGGTTCACCCCCGATCCGCTCACCGCCGAGCAGACCGAGCAGCTGAAAGGCAGCAATGTGAAGCTGACGATCGCGGTCGGCTCTTCCGACGGTGACGTGCTTTCGGTGCCGCTGGCCGCGCTCACCGCTGGTCCGGGCGGCGAAGCGCGGGTTGAGGTCGTCGAGGGCGACCCGCGGGACAAGGCCCAAGCCAAGACCCGCCTGGTGGTGGTGCGGACGGGACTGGCCGCAGCCGGATACGTCGAGGTCGCGCCGGTCGCCGGCTCCCTGGTGAAGGACGACCTTGTGGTGGTGGGTACGTGACCGCAACCCCGCTGGTGGAGTTGGTCGACCTGACCCGCGCCTTCCCCGGGCCGCCGGAGGTGCAGGCGCTGAAGGACGTGAACCTGAACATCGCCGCCGCCGACTATGTGTCGATCGTCGGGCCGAGCGGTTCGGGCAAGTCGACCATGCTGAACATCCTCGGCCTGCTGGACCGGCCCTCGGTCGGCGAGTACCGGCTGGCCGGCACACCCACCCGCGATCTGACCGAGGACGATCGTGCGGCCGTCCGGGCGCGCGTCGTGGGCTTCGTGTTCCAGGCCTTCCACCTGCTGCCGAATCGTTCGGTGCTCGACAACGTGCTGCTGCCGATGCTGTACAGCGGGGTGCCGCGCGCCGAACGCGAGGACCGCGCTCGCACCGCGCTGTCCCGGGTGGGCCTCGCCCATCGAGTGAACTTCCTGCCGGGCACGCTTTCCGGCGGTGAGCGCCAGCGGGTGGCGGTGGCCCGCGCAGTGGTCAGCGGACCTCAGCTGCTGCTCGCCGACGAACCAACCGGCAATCTCGACCAGGGCACGTCCGGCGAGGTGATGTCGCTGTTCGAGGAGTTGCACGCGGACGGACTGACCCTGGTCGTGATCACCCACGACGCCGCGGTGGCGAAGCGGGCAACACGTCGAATCCGGATCCTCGACGGCCGGCTGACCGAGGCGGCCTGATGAAGCGGCTCTCCCTCCCCTCGTGGCTGACCCGGTTGCCATCCTGGCTGCGCCGCGGCCGGGTGGCGGACGCGGGTGCGACCGCTGTGAACAGCGCGTCGGCCCTGCTCAGCCCGGTGGCACGGGCGGATCGGTTCGGCTTCGCCGACCTGCTGATGGAGGCCACTGCCGGCATCGGTTCGCGTCCGGGACGGCTGGTGATGACGATCCTGGGCACGGTGCTTGGCATCGGTTCGCTGATCGCGACGATCGGTTTCGCCCAGACCGCGGCCGGCCAGATCGCGCGCCAGTTCGACGCGGCGGCCGCGACGCAGGTGGTGATCACCCCGAAGACCTCACGCACCGGCAGCGGGGCAAGCGTGGCGACGGTCCGGTTGCCGTGGGACGCGTCCGAGCGGGTCGGCCGGCTGGCCGGGGTGCAGTCCGCCGCGTTGTTCAGCGAGGTGGGTCTGGGCGAGGGCACGGTGACCGCGGTGCCGGTGAACGACCCGTCTGCGGCCTCGGCGGCCGTGCCCGCGGTGGTGGCGGCATCCCCGGGACTGATGGACGCGCTCAGCGGCCATATTGTCACCGGACGCTGCTTCGACTCCGGACACGACCAGCGGGCCGACCGGGTCGCGGTGCTGGGCGTACGGGTCGCCGAGCGGCTCGGCGTGAGCCGGGTCGACCGGCAGCCGTCCATCTTCATCTCCGGCCTGGCCTACGCCGTGATCGGCATCGCCGACGACTTCCAGCGCAAGGCCGAACTGAAGGACTCCGTGATCATTCCGATGGGTGCCGGCCGCGAGGACTTCGGCGTCACCGCCCCCGGTGAACTGCAGGTGAAGATCGTGGTCGGCGCCGGCCCGCAGGTCGGCAAGCAGGCGGCGATCGCGCTGGCACCGGACGCACCCGAGAATATCGAGGTCGCGGCTCCGTCCGGACACAGTGAGCTGAGCACCAATGTGCAAGCCGACGTCAACATCGTCTTCCTGGTACTCGGCGTAGTTGCCCTGCTGGCCGGTGGGCTCGGCATCGCCAACGTGACCATGCTGTCCGTGCTGGAACGGGTCGGCGAGATCGGCCTGCGCCGCGCCGTCGGCGCGACCGGACGGCAGATCGCCGCGCAATTCGTCCTCGAATCAGTGCTGATCGGCCTGCTCGGCGGCCTGATCGGCGCATCCCTTGGGGTGTTCGCGGTCGTGGGTGTGGCGCTGATCCAGCAGTGGACCCCGATCATCGACCCGTGGCTGGCCGTTGCGGCGGCCGCGCTCGGCGCAGTCGTAGGCCTGCTGGCGGGCTGGTTCCCCGCACATCGAGCGTCCCGGGTGGAACCGGTGAACGCCCTGCGCGCCGGCTGAGGCCCGCGCGGCCCGAATCAGTCCGCGAACCGCCGTCCCGGCGCGGTCTCGATCACCGTGGTGCCGGCGAGGTGGTCGTAGATCGTCCGTCCGCTGCCCGCGAAGAGCGAGACGAGGTACGCCACCGGCACCAGCAGGCTGAGCACCGCACCGAGTTGCGCGTCCCAGCCGCCGCCGTACGCGACCGCGACCGCCCCGGCGTGACCGAGCGTCCAGGGCAGTCCCAGCTTGAGTAGATTGCGCAGCAGCGAGCGCGGCCAGGTGACCCGGTCGCCGGTGTCGGTACGCACCCGGAGGCCGAACTTCAGCTTCCCTGGGGTGGCTTCATAGCGTCCGCATTCGGCGAGGGTCAGTCCGAGCGTGACCGGCACGACGACGCACAGCAGCCCGATCAGGTTCTGCGCCAACGGCCCGACCGTGGCGGTCACTCCGGTGAGGTAGAGCGGGACGCCGACCGCGGCCACCACAGCTACCCAAAGCAGCATCAGCCCCAAGTCGACCAGGCCGGCCAGGACGCGACGCTTGGCGGTGGTGGACACGAGCCAAAGGCTAGCGCTTGACCGTCCCCCGCGCTGTGGCGGCGCACAGCACACCGGTTATCCTTCGCGAATGCGCGAGTTCCACATCTGCACGGCAGCGCCCGGACCCGACTGGGTCTACGCGGGCTACCACGAGCTGGACGCCGCGATCAGCGTCGAGATGTACGACGAGGACAACTCCACCCCCACCGATCAGGTGCAGGCCTGGCACGCCGATCAGGTGCACGGCCGCAAGGCGCTGCTGCTGGCGTTGCCAGGGCCCGCACCGGCGGACGCACTGATCGGTCGCTACGGCCTGCCGGTTGTGCCCGCCGAGCCGGTCAAAGTGCTCGGGATCACCGAGATCTACCTGCCCACCACGGACAACCTGCACCTGCTGGACAACGTCTCGATCATGGTTCGGGCCGACCAGCGGCGCGCGGGCATCGGCGCAGCCCTCGCCCGCGAGGTGCGGCGGATCGCTGTCGACGAGGGTCGCGACACCATCGTCGGCTGGTCGCAGCACTCCCCCGGCGCCCCGGCGCGTGCGGACGATCTCGTCGGTCCGGACGGCGGCGGCCACGTGCCGCTCGACCACGTGTCCCGCTTCGCACTCGCCGCTGGTTACTCGCTGGCGCAGGTCGAGCGGCAATCCCGGTTGCTGCTGCCGCTGGCCCCGGAACTGCTGGCTCAGTTGCTGGCCGAAGCCGAAGCCAAGGCGTCCCCGGAGTACCGGGCGATCTCCTGGGCCGGCCCGACACCAGCCGAGCTCCGCGACGGCGTGGCCCGGATGCACGCCGCGCTCTCCACCGACGCACCGCTCGGTGACGTTGACTGGCAGCCGGAGATCTGGGACGCCGCGCGCGTCCAGCAGATGGAAGAGCGGGTCCATCGCACTTCACGACTGCTGACCACCGTCGCGGTCGAGGTGGCCAGCGGAGATGTGGTCGCCTTGACCGACCTGCACCTGCCGAACGCGCATCCGCAGCGACTTGAGCAGGGCACCACGACCGTCGATCGAGCCCATCGTGGGCATCGTCTCGGACTCCTGGTGAAGGTGGCGAATCTGCAGCTCCTCGCCCAGACCCAGCCGGACGCAGTCCACGTCGACACCTGGAACGCGGGCGAGAACGAGTGGATGCTCGCCATCAACACCGCGCTCGGCTACCGCCGATACACCAACTTCGGCATCTGGCAAGCAAAGCTAGGTTGATCCGCTCGTCGATCGGCCGCGGCGCGAATCGCGTCCGATTGGCGGCGACACGCGGTGAGTGTCGCGATCGGCGTGCAGCGGACGCGATCTGTGCCGGGTTGTCGATCTGCGCCGGTTCTGGAGCCGGGGCAATTCGCCTCTGTGGGACGCCGATGCGGCGACATACCGCTCTTCCGGAACGATCCGACGTGATCCGTACCAGCCAATGACGGCTGCGCTTGGCTGAGCGGCGATCGCACCCCAACCCGACCAGATGGACGCGCTTTATCAGTCCGCCAGCGGGCCGAACTTCACCCCACGCGCGGTCAGTTCGGCTTCGCCGCCGTCCGCTGCGGTCAGCACCCATACCCCGGCCGGTGTGAGTGCGATCGTGTGCTCCCAGTGCGCAGCCACGGAGCCGTCCCTGGTCACCACGGTCCACTCGTCTTCCAGGGTCGCCGTGTTGGCCGAGCCCAGCGTGACCATCGGCTCGATGGCCAGGCAGATGCCTTTGGCGAGAAGCTCGCCACGTCCGGCGCGCCCGAGGTTGGGCACGTCCGGCGGCTGGTGCATGGCGGTGCCGATGCCGTGACCGGTGTACTCGGACACGATCCCGTACCCGACCGAATGACTGTGGATGCTGGTCTCGATGGCATTGGCGATGTCGCCGATCCGGCCGCCGATCCGCGCGGACGCGATCCCGGCCCACATTGCTTCCCGGGTCGCCTCGCTCAGCGCGGACGCTTCGGGTGACAGCTCGCCAACCCCGAAGGTGACGGCCGAATCACCGTGCCAGCCGTCAATGCTGACCCCGAAGTCAACGCTGACGAGATCTCCGGACGCCAACACCCGCTCCCCCGGGATGCCGTGCACGATCTCGGAGTTGACCGAGATGCAGGTGACGGCCGGGAACGGCGGCAGGCCGAACCCGCCGCCGTAGCCCAGGAATGACGACAGCGCTCCCGCAGCCGCGATCTGCTCGCGCGCGATCGCGTCCAACTCCGCGGTGGTGACGCCAGGCGCCGCGGCCGCGCGAACCGCGGCCAGCGTCCGGCCGACCACCAGGCCGGCCCGGCGCATCCGCCGAATCTGGTCCGCAGACTTCAGCTCAATTCCGGGTCGGCGACGCACGTCCGTCCTAGCCAGCCGTGAAGCTCAGGAGAGCTTGGCGTCGAGCGCAGCGGTGATCCGCTGGCCGACCTCTTCGATGCCGCCGATGCCGTCGACCTCGACCAGCAGGTCACGGTCGCGGTAGGTCTGCAGCAGCGGGTCGGTGGCCTCGGTGTAGATCACCATGCGGTTGCGGATGGTCTCGGCGTTGTCGTCGGCGCGGCCTTCGAGCTCGGCCCGCTTCAGCAGCCGATCGACCAGCACATCGGTGTCGGCGACCAGCGAGATCACGGCGTCGATGCCGGGGCCCTCGCCAAGCGCTTCGTCGAGGGCTTCGACCTGGCCGATCGTGCGGGGGTAACCGTCGAGCAGCCAGCCGTTGGCCGCGTCGGCCTCGGTGAGCCGGTCGGCCACGATCGCGTTGGTGATCACGTCCGGCACGTAGCCGCCGTCAGCCATGATCCGCGAGACCTCCTGGCCGAGCGGCGTCTGGTTCTTGACGTTGGCCCGGAAGATGTCTCCGGTCGAGATGGCCGGCACACCGTAGTGCGCGGCGATACCGGTGGCCTGGGTGCCCTTGCCCACTCCGGGGGGGCCCATGATGAGCAGTCTCATCTGAGGAATCCTTCATAGTTTCGTTGCTGCAATTGGCTCTGGATCTGCTTCACAGTGTCCAGACCGACTCCGACGATGATCAGGATCGAGGTACCGCCGAAGGGGAACTTGTTGTGCGTGCCCAGCAGGACGAACGCGATCGCCGGGATCAGTGCGACCAGGGCCAGGTACAGCGAGCCGGGCGCGGTCAGCCGCGACAGCACGTGTGCCAGGTAGCGCTCGGTGGGACGGCCGGCGCGGACGCCGGGGATGAAGCCGCCGTACTTCTTCATGTTGTCGCTGACCTCGACCGGGTCGAAGGTGATCGAAACGTAGAAGTAGGCGAAAGCTATGATCAGGACGAAGTAGAGCAACTCGTACACCCAGCTGCCTTGGGCGAGGTTCGCGGAGATCCAGGCCGACACCGGGTTCGGATTGTCCACCGTGCCCGGCTGGAACTGCGCGTAGAGCACCGGCAGGTAGAGCATCGAAGAGGCGAAGATCACCGGGATGACGCCGGCCTGGTTCACCTTGATCGGGATATAGGTGGTGGTCCCGCCGAGCAACCGCCGACCGACCATCCGCTTGGCGTACTGGACGGGAATGCGCCGCTGCGCCTGCTCCATGAAGATGACGCCGGCCATCACCGCGAGGCCAACGGCCAGCACCAGGATGAACAGCAGCCAGCCCTGGGCGCCCTCGCGGCTCTCCTTGACCGACCACAGGGACGCGGGGAACTGCGCGGCGATCTGGGTGAAGATCATCACGGACATGCCGTTGCCGACGCCCCGGTCGGTGATCAGCTCGCCCAGCCACATGATCACGCCGGTGCCTGCGGTCATGGTCAGGATCATGGTGATGATCGCGAACAGGCCCTTGTCGTAGACCAGGTCGAGCGAGCAGCCCTGGAATAGGCCACCGTTGACCGCGAGGGTGACGAACGCGGTCGAGTTCAGCACTGCGAGCACCAGCGTCAGGTACCGGGTGTACTGGGTGATCTTGGCGGTGCCGGCCGCGCCTTCCTTCTTCAGCGCCTCCAACCGCGGAATCACCACGGTGAGCAGCTGCAGGATGATGCTGGCGGTGATGTACGGCATGATGCCCAGCGCGAAAATCGCCAGCTGCAGCAGCGCACCGCCGGAGAACAGCTGGATCATCGAGTACAGGCCGGCCGAGTCACCGCTGGTGGCCAGCGTGCGGCACTGGTCGACGTTCACAATGTTCACGTTCGGGGTCGGGATCACCGAGCCGAGGCGGAACACCGCGAGGATCATCAGGGTGAAGAGAATCTTCCTGCGCAGGTCAGGCGTCCGTAGCGCGTTCGCGAAGGCGGAAAGCATGAAGTGGACCTACTCCTTACATCTGCGATGGGACCTGCACGAGCGCAGCACCCGAATGCCTGCGGCGAACCGCGGGGGGACAACCCGGCAAACTCTATCAAGCCGTACGCCGGATCACGTATTCGGGCGCCGCAGCGGGGCCCGCGGTTTGATCAATGCAGCAGCTTCAGTCCGATGACGCCCGCGACGATCACGCCCAGCAGCAGGATGCGCAGCACCGAGACCGGCTCCTCGCCGGTGAACATGCCGTAGGCGACCGTGATCGTGGCACCGATTCCGACCCACACGGCATAGGCCGTCCCGGTGGGCAGCTCGCGCATCGCATAGGCCAGTCCGCCCATGCTGAACAGCAGGGCAACCCCGAAGATCACCGTGGGCAGCGGACGGGAGAAACCCTCCGACCGGCCGAGCGCAATGGCCCACACCGATTCGAGGATTCCGGACAACACCAGTACCAACCAGGACATCGATCAACCTTTCGAAGGCCGTCTTGTCGCGTTCCGGGTACGGCTCCCTCGTCCGGGATCCCAAGTCTGGGTTCAGCACCAGTTTGGCACGCTCGAATCAGAGCCGCCAAACCGGCGACCGACCCGGTCCGGGCGCACTCCCCGATCCGCACCGGAACGCAGTACGGCCCCCGGCTGCTGCCGGGGGCCGTACTGACAAGGCTGACTACAGTTCAGTGACCGAACCGCCGGCCTTCGCGATCTTCTCCTTGGCGCTGGCAGAGAACGCGTGCGCGCTCACCTGGACGGCCACCGTGAGGTCGCCGTTGCCGAGCACCTTCACCAGCTGACCGTCGCGGACGGCGCCCTTGGCCACCAGTTCGGCGGGAGTCACCTCGCCACCGGCCGGGAACAGCTCGGCGATCCGGGCCACGTTGACCACCTGGTACTCAACTCGGAACGGGTTGTTGAAGCCACGCAGCTTGGGCAGCCGCATGTGCAGCGGCATCTGGCCACCCTCGAAGTTCTCCGGGGTGTTCTTCCGTGCGCCGGTGCCCTTGGTGCCTCGACCTGCGGTCTTGCCCTTGGACCCTTCACCGCGGCCGACGCGGGTCTTCTCGGTCTTCGCGCCCGGGGCCGGACGCAGGTGATGAACCTTCAGTGCCATGTCACTCAACCTCCTCGACGGAGACGAGGTGCGGAATGGTCTTGACCATCCCGACCAGTTCGGGGCGATCCTCGATCACCACGACGTCGCCGATGCGCTTCAACCCGAGCGAACGCAGGGTGTCGCGCTGATTCTGCTTTCCACTGATCCCAGACTTGATCTGGGTCACCTTCAACCGGCTCATGCGTGCGCCCCCTCTTCGCGAGCCCGCAGGATCGCCGCCGGGGTGACGTCCGCCACCGGAAGACCGCGGCGCTTGGCCACCGCCTCCGGCTCCTCCAGGCTCTGCAGCGCGGCTACCGTGGCATGCACCACGTTGATCGCGTTGTCCGAACCAAGAGACTTGGCCAACACGTCGCGCAGGCCCGCGCATTCCAGCACGGCGCGAGCCGAACCGCCGGCGATGACGCCGGTACCCGGCGAAGCCGGACGCAGCATCACGACACCGGCAGCCTTCTCGCCCTGAACCGGGTGCGGGATCGTGCCCTGGATGCGGGGCACGCGGAAGAACTGCTTCTTGGCCTCCTCGACACCCTTGGCGATTGCCGCGGGCACCTCCTTGGCCTTGCCGTAGCCCACACCAACCATGCCGTCGCCGTCGCCCACCACGACCAGCGCGGTGAAGCTGAACCGACGACCACCCTTGACGACCTTGGCCACTCGATTGATCGCGACTACCCGCTCGAGGTAGTTGCTCTTATCCTTCTCGGCGGCGGCATCACGGCCACGACGGTCTTCTCGGCCGCCGCGACGCTGCTCACCACCGGTACCGGTGCCGGCACCGCCACCGCGGCGCTGGGTTCCATTCATCGCTTTGCTTACCTTTCGATCCGTCAGAATCCGAGGCCGGCTTCGCGGGCGCTGTCAGCCAGCGCCGCGATCCGTCCGTGGTACTTGTTGCCGGCCCGGTCGAAGACGACGTTCTCCACGCCGGCCTTCTTCGCGCGCTCGGCAACCAGCTTGCCGACCTCTTTGGCCTTGGCCGACTTGTCGCCGTCCGCACCGCGCAGCTCCAGCGAGGACGCCGAGGCCAGGGTGACCCCGGCCGCGTCGTCGATCACCTGAGCGGAGATGTGCCGGCTGGAGCGGAAGACCACCAGGCGCGGACGCTCCGGCGACCCGGCGATCTTCTTGCGACCACGAGCCTGACGCCGCAGGCGCGCAGCCTGGCGATCGGCCATGCCCTTGTTCGTCGAGAGTGAGATAGCCATCACTTACCCGCCTTTCCAACCTTGCGGCGAACCCGCTCGCCGGCGTAGCGCACGCCCTTGCCCTTGTAGGGCTCCGGCTTGCGGATCTTGCGGATGTTGGCGGCAACCTCACCAACGGCCTGCTTATCGATCCCGTACACGGTGAACTTGGTGTTGCTCTCCACCGAGAAGGTGATGCCGGCTGGCGCGTTGACGACGACCGGGTGGGAGAAGCCGAGGTTGAACTCGAGCTGCTCGGGGCTCTTGAAGATCACCCGGTAGCCGACGCCCACGATCTCAAGCTTCTTCTCATAGCCGTCGGTCACGCCGATGACCATGTTGGAGACCAGGGTCCGGGTCAGGCCGTGCAGCGAGCGGCTTTCGCGCTCGTCGTTCGGCCGGGTGACCTCGAGCTGACCTTCGTCGTTGCGCCCGACCTTGATCGGCTCTTTGACGGTGTGAGCGAGAGCGCCCTTGGGGCCCTTCACCGACACGGTCTGACCGTCCAGGGTGACGTCCACTCCCGCTGGGATAGCAATGGGGAGCCTGCCAATTCGTGACATCTGTTCAGCTCCTTCCGTTACCAGACGTAGGCGAGGACTTCCCCGCCGACGCAACGAGTGTTGGCCTCCTTGTCGGTCAGCAGACCTTGGGAGGTGGAAATGATGGCGATCCCCATGCCGCCCAGCACCTTGGGCAGCGCGGTCGACTTGGCGTAGACCCGCAGGCCCGGCTTGGAGATGCGGCGCACGCCAGCGATCGACCGCTCGCGGTTCTGGCCGTACTTGAGGGTGAGCTTCAGGGTCTTGCCGACTTCGCCGGCGCCCGGCTCAAGCACCTCGAAGCCGGAAATGTAGCCCTGAGCCTTGAGGATCTCGGCGATCCCCACCTTGATCTTGCTGTGCGGCATGCTGGTCGTCTCGTGGTACGCCTGATTGGCGTTCCGCAGCCGGGTCAGCATGTCCGCGATCGGATCGGTCATGGTCATGACGTGTGGTGTCTCTTTCTCGCCATGGTTTCCGCGGTGTCGCGGACCTTCAGCGGGTTGTAGTTAGCTCGCGGTGATCAGATCACCAGGAGGACTTGATGACGCCGGGGAGCTGGCCCGCGTGGGCAAGTTCCCGGACGCAGATCCGGCACAGGCCGAACTTGCGGTAGACGGCCTTGGGCCGGCCGCACTTGTTGCAGCGGGTGTAGGCGCGGACGGCGAACTTCGGCTTGCGAGCCTGCTTCACCTTCAGAGCGGTTTTCGCCATGGTTCAGTTCACCTCTTCTTCTTGCCCGTGAACGCCGGGCCCTTCTTCTTGACGACCTTGGCGACCTCGTCGGCCGGGGCCTTGAACGGGAAGCCGAGCGCCTTCAGTAGGGCGCGGCCCTCGTCGTCGGTCTTGGCCGTGGTGACGAACGTGATGTCCATGCCGCGCAGCTTGTCGATGCGGTCCTGGTCGATCTCGTGGAACATCACCTGCTCGGTCAGGCCGAAGGTGTAGTTGCCCTTGCCGTCGAACTGCCGGGCCGAGAGGCCACGGAAGTCGCGGATCCGGGGCAGGGCCAGACTGAGCAGCCGGTCGGCGAACTCCCACATGCGGTCACCGCGGAGGGTGACGTGGCAGCCGATCGGCATGCCCTCGCGCAGCTTGAACTGCGCGATCGACTTGCGGGCCTTGGTCACGGTCGGCTTCTGGCCGGTGATCGCGGTGAGGTCGCGGATGGCCGCGTCGATCACCTTCGAGTCGCGCGCGGCCTCACCGACACCCATGTTCACCACGATCTTCACCAGACCGGGGATCTGCATGACGTTCTCGTAGCCGAACTCAGTGTTCAGCGCCGGGACGATCTCGGAGCGGTACTTCTCCTGAAGCCTTGGCAATACCTTGGTCGCGGTCGCGGCCATCAGATTTCCTTCCCGGTCTTGCGAGCGATCCGGACGCTCCGCTCAGCGGTGTACTCCGTGCCGTCGGCGCGACGCTTGGTCACAACCTGCCGTTCGTAGCCCACCCGAGTGGTCACGTCCTTGCCGTCCACCTTCACAACCAACTGCACGTTGGACGCGTCGATGGGGGCCTCGGTGGTGATGATGCCGCCCGCGTTGTTGCCGCGGGTGGAGTTGTTCGGGGTCTCCCGGCGGTGCTTCTTGACCAGGTTCACGCCCTGGACGATCACCCGTCCGGCCTGCGGGTCGACCGAGATGATCTCGCCGATGCGGCCCTTGTCCTTACCGGCGATGACCTTGACCCGGTCACCCTTCTTCACATGCAGCGTGTTCGCCATGCTCACAACACCTCCGGCGCGAGCGAGATGATCCGCATGAACTTCTTCTCGCGCAGCTCACGGCCGACCGGACCGAAGATGCGGGTGCCGCGGGGCTCCCCGTCGTTCTTCAGGATCACGGCGGCATTCTCGTCGAACTTGATGTAGGAACCGTCCGGACGACGGGTCTCCTTCACCGTACGGACGATGACCGCCTTGACGACCTCGCCCTTCTTCACATTGCCACCGGGGATGGCGTCCTTGACCGTGGCGACGATCTTGTCGCCAAGGCCGGCGTAGCGACGCTTGGAGCCACCCAGCACGCGGATGCAAAGGAGTTCCTTCGCACCGGTGTTGTCGGCGACCTTCAGTCGCGTCTCCTGCTGGATCATCTGCTATCTCTCCTGGTCACTTCGCCTTTTCGAGGATTTCGACCAGACGCCAGCGCTTGGTAGCGCTCAGCGGCCGGGTCTCCATCACCCGCACACGGTCACCGACACCGGCCTCATTGGCCTCGTCATGCGCCTTCAGGCGCTCCGAGGAGGTCATGACCTTGCCGTACAGCGGGTGCTTGCGCCGCTGCTCGATGGCCACGACCACGGTCTTGTCCATCTTGTCCGAAACGACGATGCCCTCACGGACCTTGCGCGCGCCGCGCTTCTCGTTATCGCTCATCTGACTCACTTGTCCTCATCCGGGTCGGGCACGATGCCGAGGTTGCGCTCCTGCAGCACGGTGTAGATCCGCGCGATGTCCTTGCGGGCCTCGCGCAGCCGGCCGTGGGATTCGAGCTGACCGGTGGCGGCGGCGAACCGCAGCCCGAACAGCTCCTCCTTCAGCTCGACGACCTTCGCGTTGAGCTGATCACGGCTCAGGCCGCGAAGCTCGTTGGCAGTAACTGACGTAGCCATCAGATGTCACCTGCTTCCCGCTTGATGAAGCGAGCCTTGAACGGCAGCTTGTGGATGGCCAGGCGCATGGCCTCGCGGGCCACGTCCTCGCCGACGCCGGACAGCTCGAAGAGCACGCGTCCGGGCTTGATGTTGGCGACCCACCATTCCGGAGAGCCCTTGCCGGAACCCATCCGGGTCTCGGCCGGCTTCTTGGTCAGCGGACGGTCGGGGTAGACGTTGATCCACACCTTGCCACCACGCTTGATGTGGCGGGTCATCGCGATACGGGCGCTCTCGATCTGACGGTTGGTCAGGTACGAGGACTCCAACGCCTGGATGCCGTAGTCACCGAATGCCAGCTTGGTACCGCCCTTGGCCGCACCACTCCGCTTGGGGTGGTGCTGCTTGCGGTGCTTGAGTCTGCGGGGAATCAACATGGTCAGGCTCCTGCGTTGCTCTCGACGGCCTCCGGCGCAGCAGCGCCTTCGGCGACACCCTCGGCGCGACGGCGTCCGCCACGCTCGGTACGCTCGCCACGACCCGCACCGGCGCCGCCATCGCGACGCGGGCCACGGGCAGGACGGCGCTGGCCGCCGGCAGCCTGCCGGGCAGCCTTCTGGGCGGCGCGCTCGGCGCGATTGCCGGAGACGTCGCCCTTGTAGATCCACACCTTCACGCCGATCCGGCCGAAGGTGGTGCGGGCCTCGTAGAAGCCGTAGTCGATGTCCGCGCGCAGGGTGTGCAGCGGCACGCGTCCCTCGCGGTAGAACTCCGAACGGCTCATTTCGGCGCCACCCAGACGACCGGAGCACTGGATCCGGATGCCGAGCGCACCAGCGCGCATCGCGCTCTGCTGCGCCTTGCGCATCGCGCGGCGGAACGCCACGCGGGCACCCAGCTGCTCGGCCACGCCCTGGGCGACCAGCTGCGCATCGGTCTCGGGGTTCTTCACCTCGAGGATGTTCAGCTGCACCTGCTTGCCGGTGAGCTTCTCCAGCTCGGCGCGGACGCGCTCGGCCTCGGCACCGTTACGGCCGATGACGATGCCCGGGCGCGCGGCGTACAGGAAGATGGTCACCCGCTCGCTGCGGCGCTCGATCTCCACGCTGGAGATGCCGGCCCGCTCAAGGGTCTTGGCAAGGTAGCGACGGATCTTGACATCCTCGGCCACCAGGTCGGAGTAGTTCTTGTCCGCGTACCAACGGGTCTTGTGGTCGGTGGTGATTCCGAGGCGGAAGCCATGCGGGTTGATCTTCTGGCCCATGCTCAGACTCCCTTCTCGGTCTTCGGCTCGACGACGACGGTGATGTGGCTCGCGCGCTTCAGGATCCGGCTGGCCGAACCCTTCGCCCGCGGGCGGATGCGGCGCAGGGTCATGCCCTCGTCCACGAACGCCGCGGAGACGACGAGTTCCTCGCGACGGAGGCCCTCGGTGCTCTCAGCGTTGGCGGCCGCGCTGGCCACCACCTTGTACACGGGCTCGGACGCAGCCTGGGGTGCGAACTTCAGCACGTCCAGGGCGTCGGTCACCGGCATTCCACGAACCAGGTCGACGACCCGGCGTACCTTCATCGGGCTCATCCGGACGTGACGCGCAATCGCGTACGAACCAGGACGATCCCCGAGCAGGGCTGCGCGACGGGTGGGTCGCTCTTTGTTGCTCACTTGAACCAATTCCTCTTCTCGCCGGGTCAGCGGCGGCGCGACTTCTTGTCTTCCTTGACGTGCCCGCGGTAGGTGCGCGTCGGGGCGAACTCGCCCAGCTTGTGGCCGATCATCGAGTCGGTCACGAACACCGGCACATGCTTGCGGCCGTCGTGCACCGCGATCGTGTGACCGATCATGTCCGGGGTGATCATGGAGCGCCGGGACCAGGTCTTGATGACCTGCTTGGTGCCCTTCTCGTTCTGTGCGTCGACCTTCTTGACCAAGTGGTCATCGACGAAGGGACCCTTCTTCAGGCTGCGTGGCATTTGCTTATCTCACCTTGTCCAATCAGCGCTTCTTGCCGGACTTCCGGCGACGAATGATCAGGCGAGAGCTCGCCTTGTTCTTATCGCGGGTGCGGCCCTCGGGCTTGCCCCACGGGGTGACCGGGTGGCGACCACCGGAGGTCTTGCCCTCGCCACCGCCGTGCGGGTGGTCGATCGGGTTCATCGCAACACCGCGGACGGTCGGGCGGACGCCCTTCCAGCGGCTACGGCCGGCCTTGCCCCAGTTGATGTTCGACTGCTCGGCGTTGCCGACCTCGCCGATCGTGGCGCGGCAGCGCACGTCCACCAGCCGCATTTCACCGGACGGGAGCCGCAGCGTGGCCATCTTGCCCTCGCGGGCGACCAGCTGGATCTTGGCGCCGGCGGAGCGGCCCATCTTGGCGCCACCGCCGGGACGCAGCTCCACCGCGTGCACCGTGGTGCCGACCGGGATGTTGCGCAGCGGCAGGTTGTTGCCGGGCTTGATGTCCGCGCCTTCGCCGGCTTCGACCAGGGCGCCCTGAGCGAGACCGTTGGGGGCGATGATGTAGCGCTTCTCGCCGTCCGCGTAGTGCAGCAGCGCGATCCGCGCGGTGCGGTTCGGGTCGTACTCGATGTGTGCGACCTTGGCCGGCACCCCGTCCTTGTCGTAGCGACGGAAGTCGATCAGGCGGTAGGCCTGCTTGTGCCCGCCACCGATGTGCCGGGTGGTGATGCGGCCGGAGTTGTTCCGTCCGCCCGTCTTCGGCTTGGGAGCCAGCAGGGACTTCTCCGGGGTGGAGCGAGTCAGTTCGACGAAGTCGGCCACGCTCGAGCCACGACGGCCCGGGGTGGTCGGCTTGTACTTACGGATACCCATGAGTTCGTTTTCCTATTCTCGGCTCAGCCTCAGGCCAGTGGCCCGGAGAAGATGTCGATGCGCTGGCCCTCGGCGACACTCACCACGGCCCGCTTGGTGTCGGGACGCTTGCCCCAGCCGGCCTTGGTGCGCTTGCGCTTGCCCTGCCGGTTGCTGGTGTTCACGCCGGTGACCTTCACGCCGAACACCGCCTCGACCGCGATCTTGATCTCGGTCTTGTTGGCGCTCGGGGAGACGAGGAACGTGTACTTGTTCTCGTCCAGCAGGCCGTAGCTCTTCTCGCTGACGACGGGGGCCAGCAGGATGTCGCGGTGGTCGCGGATCTTCAGGTCGCTCACTTGGCGTCCTCCTCGGTCTCGATGGCGGCCTCGGCCGCGCTCGGGGCGCCGGCGAAGACAGCCAGCGCGGCGGTGGTGAAGACCACGTCGTCGCTGAGCAGCACGTCGTAGGCGTTGAGCTGGTCGACGGCCAGCGCGTGCACGCTGGCGACGTTGCGCAGGCTCAGCCAGGCCACGTCCTCATCGCGGTCGAGCACGACGAGCAGCTTGCTGCCGCCGATCGCGGCCAGTGCCTTCAGCGCAGCCTTCGTGGACGGGGTCTCACCGGTCACGATGCTGTCGACCACGTGGACGCGGCCGTCGCGGGCCCGATCGGAGAGCGCGCCACGCAGGGCGGCGGCGATCATCTTCTTCGGGGTGCGCTGGGCGTAGCTGCGCGGCTGCGGGCCGTGCACGACGCCACCGCCGGTCCACTGCGGCGCGCGCCGCGAACCCTGGCGGGCGCGGCCGGTGCCCTTCTGGCGCCACGGCTTGGCGCCACCACCGGCGACCTCACCGCGGGTCTTGGTGGAGTGGGTGCCCTGGCGGGCGGCGGCCTGCTGGGCCACCACGACCTGGTGGATCAGCGGGATGTTGGTCTGCACATCGAACAGCTCGGCGGGCAGCTCAGCGGTGGCGGACTTCTTGCCGCCCAGCACCTTCACGGTCCTGGTCTCGCTCATGCCTTGGCTCCGTCCTTCTTGGCGGCCGTCCGCAGCACGACGAGGGCGCCCTTGGGGCCGGGCACGGAGCCCTTGACCAGGATCAGCCCGCGCTCGGCGTCGACGGCGTGGATGGTCAGGTTCTGCACGGTCACCTTCTCGACACCCATGCGGCCGGCCATCCGGGTGCCCTTGAAGACATGGCCCGGGGTGGCGCAGGCGCCGATCGAGCCCGGCGAGCGGTGCTTGCGGTGCACACCGTGGGAGGCGCGCAGACCGTGGAAGCCGTGTCGCTTCATCACGCCCGCGGTGCCCTTGCCCTTGGTGACGCCGGTGACGTCGATGATCTCAGCCGCGTCGAACACGTCGGCGGTGAGCTCCTGGCCGAGGGTGTAGGTGCTGGCGTCCCCGGTGCGCAGCTCGACGAGGTGCTTGCGGGGGGTGACGCCGGCCTTCTCGAAGTGGCCGGCAGCCGGCTTGGTGACCTTCTTGGCCTTGACCGCACCGAAGCCCAGCTGGACGGCGGAGTAGCCGTCGGCATCGGGGGTGCGGACCTGGGTGACCACGCACGGGCCGGCCTGGATCACGGTGACGGGGACGACGCGGTTGTTCTCGTCCCAAACCTGGGTCATGCCGAGCTTGGTGCCCAGCAGTCCCTTTACGTTGCGTTCGCTCATCTCGTCCGACCTCACGGAAGCTTGATCTCGATGTCGACACCGGCCGGAAGGTCGAGCCGCATCAGCGAGTCGACGGTCTTCGGCGTCGGGTCGAGAATGTCGATCAGCCGCTTGTGCGTCCGCATCTCGAAGTGCTCGCGGCTGTCCTTGTACTTGTGCGGAGAACGGATCACGCAGAACACGTTCTTCTCGGTCGGCAAGGGCACGGGCCCTGCGACCTTGGCGCCGGTACGGGTCACGGTGTCGACGATCTTCTTCGCCGAGGAGTCAATGACCTCGTGGTCGTAAGCCCGGAGTCGAATCCGGATCTTCTGTCCCGCCACTGGTTCGTCCTTCTCTGTTCGTCGTTGCTCGCCCGGTGCATCTTCCGATCGAGCTGCTGCTCCGACCCCCGCGGTCGGGCGTGTCGGACCGATTCTGGGCCGCACATGACCGAACTTTGATTGGTCGTGGTAGGGCCCGGCACCCGAGCGCCAGACATCCGGGCCGGCCGCCACGCAGGCGTCCGGTTCGGAGCAACCTGTCGATTCTTTCATGGCGGGCCAATAGATGCCAAATCTCCCGGCTGCGGCAGGATTAGGCGGGTGACCAGCCCCAGCAGTAGTCCCGAAGCGCCGAATCAGCCTACCCGGCTAGGCCTTGGCGTGACCCTGGGGCTGCTGGCTTCATTGGCCTTCGCCACGTCCGGACCGTTCGTCCGTCCGCTGTTCGACATCGGCTGGACGCCCGGGGCTGCGGTGTTCTGGCGGGTTGCTGCCGCCGCGGTCTTGATGGTGCCGGTGGGACTGTGGTTGGTCCGGGGTCGGACGCGCGACCTGTTGGCGCAATGGCGGGCCGTGCTCGCGTTCGGTGTGCTGGCCGTGGCCACTCCGCAACTGATGTATTTCGCTGCCGTCTCGCGGATGAGCGTGAGCATCGCGCTGCTGATCGAGTACATGGCGCCGGTGGCGTTGGTGCTGCTGGCCTGGGTGCGGACACGGCACGCACCGTCCCGGCTGGTGCTGAGCGGGACGCTGGCCGCCGTGCTCGGGCTCCTGTGCGTTCTCGATCTGACCGGCGCCACCCCGGACGCTCTGGGCGTGCTGTTCGGTTTCGGCGCGATGATCGGTGCCGCCGCCTACTTCGTGTTGTCCGCCCGGCCGACCACGCTGCCCCCGATCGCGTTGGCAGCGTTCGGCCTGGCCGCCGGTGCCGTGGTGCTCGGGCTGGCTCTCCTGGTGGGACTGCTCCCCTACTCAGTGGCGTTCGTGCCGGTTCAGTTGCTCGGGTTGTCGGTGGCATGGTGGGTGCCGCTCGGCGTGGTGGTGGTCTCGGCGACCGCGCTGGCCTATGCGCTGGGAGTGGCCGGGATCTCGTTGATGGGCGAGCGGCTGGCCTCGTTCGTGAGCCTGTCGGAGGTGCTCTTCGCGGCCCTGCTGGCCGCCGTCGTGCTGGGCGAGGTGCCGAGCGCGATTCAGATCTTGGGGGGCGTCCTGATCATCTTCGGCGTCCTGTTGATCCGCTTCGCCAGCGGACGCGCCCCCGCCGGCCTGCCCACCCTGCCCGACGAGTTGGAGGCCGCCGAGTCCGGCCACTGAGCCTGACCCCGCGTCCCGGGCGGGTCGGTCCGCCCGTCGGTCGTCGGCGCGTCCATCCATCCCATTCAACTTCTGATCGCCGAAGTCTCGACCAGTTCGACCAGCCCCAAACGTCCGTCCGACTCAACTTTGCTCCCGAAAGGGAGCAAAGTTGGAGGGTCCGACTAGGGCGGGAGGCGTGAGGGACGACTTCAGCGGGGCATCCGCCGCCAGAGCGGACGGGGAACCAGGCGGGCGATCGCGAACATGCCGCGCAATTGCCACGGGATCCACAGGTCCACACCTCGGCCCGAGCGAATCCGGCGCACCACAGCGTCGGCCACCTGCTCGGGGGTGGACGAGAACGGAGCCGGCTCCATGCCCTCGGTCATCCGGCCGATCACGAAGCCAGGCCGGGCGATGATCAGGTGCACTCCGCTGCCGTGCAACGCGTCCGCCAACCCGGACGCGAACCCGTCCAGCCCAGCCTTCGCTGAGCCGTAGACGTAGTTCGCGCGCCGCACCCGCACGCCTGCCACCGAGGAGAACGCGACCAAGGTGCCTCGCCCCCGTGTCCGCATGCGTTCGGCCAGCACGGTGAGCAGCGCAGCCTGGGCCACGAAATCGGTGTTCAGTACCGCGGCGGCGGCCAGCGGGTCCTGCTCGGCCAACGCCTGGTTGCCGAGCACGCCGAAGGCCAGCACCGCGACATCGATCGGGCCAACCCGGCCCTCGATCTCGGCCACCACGCCAGCCTGGGCGTCCAGATCGTCGGCATCGAACTCGACCGTTTCCACGCGGGCTGCCCCGGCGTCCCGGCAGGCAGCCAAAGCGGCACCCAAACCGCCAGGACGCGCCGCGAGCACAATCGTGGCGCCGGGAGCCAGCCGGGTGGCGATCGCCAGCCCGATCTCGCTACGCCCGCCGAAGATCGCGACGACCTCGCTCACAGCAGGGTCTGCAGCTTCACCAGCCGCGCCAGCGACGATTCCCGTCCCAGCAATTCCATCGACTCGAACAGCGGCGGTGAGACATTCGACCCGGTGATGGCCAGCCGCACCGGCCCGAACGCGAACTTCGGCTTCAGCCCGAGCCCGTCGACCAGCGCCTCGCGCAGCGCAGCCTGAATGGTCTCGTGGTTCCACTCCCCCAGCCCGCTCAGCGCCGTGGTCGCCGCAGCCACCACCGCGGACGCGTCCGCACCAGCCTTCGCCAGCGCCTCCGGGTCGATCATCAGATCGGCATCGGCGGTGAACAGGTACGCGAGCTTGGGCAATGCCTCGCTCAGCAGCACCAGCCGCTCCTGCACCAGCGGCACCGCGCTGCGCAGCAATTCGACCGTAGCCGCATCGGGCGCGTCCGTCCATTGGCCGGAGCGCAGCGCAAATGCAACCACCCGATCGGCGAGTTCGGCCGGCGTCAGCGAGCGGAGGTAGTGCCCGTTCAACCAGTCCAGCTTCTTCAGGTCGAAGATCGGCCCGACGGTATTCACCTTCGACCATTCGAAGTTCGCCACGAAGTCGTCGAAGCTCGACACCTCGTGCTCGGCGTCCACCGGCGGGTAGCCCAGCAGCTGCAGGAAGTTCAGCAGCGCCTCCGGTAGGTAACCCTGCTCGACGAACCAGGTGAGCCGGGCCGCCGGGTTCTTGCGCTTGGAGATCTTGGACTTGTCGGTGTTCCGCAGCAGCGGCATGTGTGCGAACGCCGGCTCGTCCCAGCCCAGCCAGCGGTACAGCAGCAGGTGCTTCGGCGTGGACGAGATCCACTCTTCGCCGCGCACCACATGGGTGATGCCCATCAGGTGGTCATCCACGACCACGGCCAGGTGATAAGTGGGGAAACCGTCCGCCTTCAGGATCACCTGATCGTCCGGACGCGGGGCGCTCACCTCACCCCGGATCAGGTCGGTGAAGCTCAGCGGGGCGTCGTCCGGAATCAGCATCCGCACCACCGGGGCCTCGCTGAAGCCCGGCAGCGCGGCCCGCTCCTCCCGGGTCTTGCCGAGGCACAGCCGGTCGTAGCCGGTCACCGAAACCTTCGCGGCCTGCTGCTCGGCCCGCAACTCGGCCAGCCGCTCGCTGGAGCACCAGCAGTAGTAGGCGTGCCCGGACGCGATCAGCTGCTC
>DAOPRQ010000019.1:8899-36776 GCA_035349055.1 Propionicimonas sp. | reverse complement strand
ACCAGGATGCCCAGGATGGCGACGACGACGATGAGCTCGATGAGCGAGAAGCCCTCGTCCTTGCCCTCTTCGCGACGCGCGATGAGCGCGTCAAAGTAACGCTTGAGCGTTGCACGCATGAAAAACTCCCGACACTAGTTGAAAACTTGCGTCGCAAAACGGAATGTCCCTTACCGGCCCTGGGAGGGGATGGGGTGGGTCGACCGGTTGCGCAGCGAGGACTTCACTTGAAGTTCTCGCGCACACTTTCTCGCCTCCAAAGGCGACTGTCAAACGATTCCAGAATATCTATCGAAGCTGGCTCGCCGGACTCATCGCGTGCTGGCTTATCGGCGACCTCGTCCGCCGGCGATCGGCAATTCCGCAGTGAATTGTTCGCGCCCTGTAGCTGGAGCTAGAACCGGCACGGAAAGGCACTCACCGCCCAAAATCGGGCCTCTGCCGAGGCAACGATCGCGCCCTTTGGCGGTCGAAACCGCTTCTGGCAGCGCAGTCGGTGCCGGCCGCCCCGGCCGTGGCCCATCTATGGCCGAGGCACCCCGCTTGGGCCTGGCTGGTCAGGCGCCCGCACGCCGCAACCCGGCGGTGAATTCCTCGCCTGACGACAACCGAATGTAACGATCTCGCCAAGACCCTCAAGCGGAGGGTGATCCTGGCTCCATTTCAACTGCCCGAACCCAGATCTGCAGTCGACCCGTCTCGGCCGCGGTTCGCGGCTCGTAGGCGTCCGTCCGCGCGAGCCGGAAGCCGAGCCGGCGGGCGACGGCCACACTTCGGGCGTTCGCCTCGTCGATGTGCAGTTCGACTCGCTCAATGTCCGGCAAGGCGGACACCACCGAAGCGAGTGCGGCTGTGGCGGCCGACGCCAGCCCCCTACCGACGTGCTCGGACGCGAGCCAGTAGCCCAGCTCGATCGCACCGGGCCCGACCCGGCGGTAGGCACCGAGACCTCCGATTACCGGACCGAGCGGCGTCTCTCGCAATGCGTAGACGTAGGCGCGATCAGCCTCCCAATCGGCTTCCGCCCCTTCCGCCTTGGCTCGCCTGGCTTCCGGAACGTCGGCCCAGGGAATCCAGTCGCGCAACTGGTCTGCGTTTGCCGCGACCGCGGCGATCACGTCCGCCGCATCCTGAGGACGGACCCGGGTGAGCACACCGCGGTCGAACAGGATCGCGTTGGCCGGACGGGCGGTGAGCGAAGGCATGGCGTCGATCGTACGGCCCGGCGCGGCGCTGAGGCAGTAGGGAGATCCCGGCCTGCGCCGGGATGACGAAGGGAAGTGGCGGGATGACGAAGGGAAGTGGCGGGACGGCGAAGGGAAGTGGCGGGACGACGCAAGCGAAGTGTGCGGGATAGCCGACTGAAGTGGGCGGGGTGACCAAGCTGAAGCAGATCCAGGACGAAAGCCAACACCTGCCGAAAAGTTGGGACAGATGTGACAGAAATACATTGTGCTTTGGCGTTGTCAAGCGGTAGAATCGTACACATGGATACGGCCGAGATCACCGCTGAACTGCAGTCGCTGCTCGACTGCTGCATCGCGGCCGAACTCGCCGCCATGCCCTCGGCAGAACTCGCTCCGTGGCAGTTCAACGAAGCCGAGCTGCTGGCCGAACTCGAACAGGCCCGACGCGTCCGCGATCAACACAACGCCCGCTGGCTCGCCCTGCTGGCTGAGGCCGAGAAACGCGAAGCCTGTCTGCGCCGCGACAGCGTCCCCACCAGCAACTGGCTGGTCAACCAGAACAGCCACTCCGCCCGGTCCGCCCGCAACGAAGTGCGCCTCGCCATGAAGCTGGTCGCGGCCCCGATGATCGCTGACGCGCTCGCCGCAGGGCGGATGTCCACCGAACAGGCCGCAGCAATCGTCAACGGGCTCGAACGGCTACCCGGCCAGCTCGACCAGCAGCAACGCGAACAGATCACCCAACAACTCGTCGGCTTCGCCGGTGAGTTCGGCCCGTCCGGTTTGGCCCGGCTGGTGAACCGGGCCGTGGAAGTCGTGGCACCCGAAATCGCTGAGGACGCCGATCGCAAGGCAGTTGAACGCCTGGACGCGCAACAGCGCCGCGACCGGTACCTCACCTGGCGCCAAGACCTCGAAGGCGCCTGGATCATCAACGGCAAGCTACCCACCCTCGTCGGCGAACAGCTCATCGGGGTGCTGCGTGCGCTGGCCAGCAAGCACCGCAAACAGGTGCTGCTCACTGGTGAGCCGATCGCCCGCTCCCAAGCCGCAGCAGACGCCCTGGTCATGCTGGTCGACCACTTCCAGTCCTGCGGTGTCGCGCCCACGTACGGCGCCGACCGTCCCCGCGTCATCATCACCATCGACCACGAAACCCTGTGCGGCAAACTCGGCACCGCCACCCTGCTCAGCACCGACCAGCCGATCACCGCAGCGGACGCGCGCCGGCTGGCCTGCGACGCCGACATCCTGCCGGTCGTGATGAACGGCAACTCCGTCCCCTTGGACGTCGGCCGGGAGAAGCGACTGTTCACCAACGAACTGCGCCAACTACTCATCCTGCGCGACCGCGGCTGCACCCTACCCGGCTGCGACCGGCCACCCGCCGAAACCGAGGCCCACCACCGCAAACCCTGGTGGGACGGCGGTCAAACCTCCCTCGACAACGGCGTCCTGCTCTGCAGCTTCCACCACCACCTCGTCGAACCCAACCCGAACGGACCACCCGACCGCCAGTGGCTGATCCGACTCGACCACCGCGGACTCCCCGAGTTCGCTGCCCCACTACGACCCGGACAAACCCAACGCATCTGGCGACAGCACGAACGATTTCGCGGGGTCGGCTGATTGGGGCTGCGCTGTACTGGCGGCAGTTCGGAGATCCCGGCCTGCGCCGGGATGACAAGGCTGGTCTCGACTAGCCGACGTCCTCTTGGGACTCAGGCTCGATCGCCGCGGCGGGTGAAACCGGGTCGGCAGTCACCGGCATACGCGCCGGGGCGGCCACCGGGAACGACAGGTCGATGGTACGGACGGTGCGCGGCGCCAGCGGCGTCGAAACGTAAGTGGGTCTCGTGATCGGGATCGGATCCCACAACGAGCCCACCTTGCCGATCGGCACGCTCAGCTCCACGGAATGCTCATGCTCAGCCACCTGATCGGCGGTCAGCACGATGGCCACCGTCTCCTCATCGCCGCACTCGCGGATCTTCCGGGCACGCTCAGCCAGTCCCGCCCGCAACGTCCGGACACTGAATCTGGCCACCACCAGGAACGCCACGATCAGGCCGGCCGGAATCAGCGCCGACCACCAAGCGCCCACGCCAAGCACCACCAAGCCAGCGACGATCAGTTGCACCACCAGCAGGAACATCAGCACCCGTCGCCGGCGCTGCGCGGCACGCTCGTCAAGCAGCCGCAGCTCGCGCAGCTGTGCTCGCCGGGTGAGTGGCGTCGAAACCGGCACCGTCCCCGGATCGGCCTCAGCCAGCGACGTGCCGCTGCGAACGATCGTCACGTCCGGGGTGAACGGAATCGCCGCGTCCGCATCATCTTCGGCGGTTTCGACGTTGCGATGGTGCAGGAAGTAGGGAATGAGGTATATCAACCAGAAGGCTGCGATCACAGCGAAGATCAGCCCGGTCATTCCCACACCTCGAACCGTATTGTGCGAGCGTCTCGAACCAGCCGACCGCGGGCGGAGTGTCGAGCAAATCAGGCGGTTTGGCGCAATATTCCTTGGTCGCGACCAGCTCAGCCAGCGCTCGGCACGCTCTTGGCGCGTTCGTATCGGGCGAGCACTCCTTCGGGCACCTCTTCTGCGGTCAGCACGAACATGTCGTGATCGCGCCAGTCGCCGTCCACGTGCATGTAGCGCTCGCGGCGTCCCTCGTAGCGGAAGCCGAGCTTGCGAACCACCGCGAGGCTGTTTGTGTTCTCCGGGCGGATTGCGATTTCGACGCGGTGCAGCCGGAGCGTCGTGAAGCAGTAGTCGCAGGCCATTGCCACCGCCGTGGGGATGATCCCGCGACCGGCCCACTTCGGGTCGATCCAGTAGCCGATCTGCGCCCAGCAGGCCGACCCGCGGGTGATGCCGGTAACGGTCACCTGGCCGACGAACAGCCGCCTTTTTGTGTCCGACGGGGTGTATTCGACCGCCCACGGCAGCATCTGTCCGCGCCGGGCACGCGCCGAGAACTGCGCCACCAACTGCCGGAACGTCAGTCCCGGTTCGACCGCATCAGCCGGACGGGAGGAGTCCCACGGCTTGAACCACGCTCCGGCACGGCGGCGGATGCGTGCCCACTCGGCCTCGTCCCGGCGACGCAACGGACGCAATGTGATTGCGCCGTGAGTCAGCCGTACCGGCCAGTGGACTCTCATCCCGGGCTCAATACAACAGCCACAGCGACACGTCGCCGTGCGCTGCGATGTTGTCGCCGGCGGGCACGACGACCACCGCGTTCGCGTCCGCGAGTTCGGCAGCACCTGGCACAGCGACCGGAATCGGCGTCACCCCACGGGAGGTGTGCCTGGCCAGCAGCAGCCGGGTGCGGTCCGCGTCCGCCTCGATGTCGGTGGTCACCGGTGCAGTCACCTCGGTGGGCAGGTAGGCCTCGACGCCAGCCAGCTTCTGTAGCAACGGACGCCCGAACAGCAGGTAGGTCAGGTAGGCGGCTACCGGCTCATTCGGCAGCACCAGCACCGGCGTTTTCTCGCTGCCCACAAGGGAGAACACCTGCCGACCGGGCAGCGCGTCCACCTCAGCGGTGTCGACCGCGCCGACCGTGCCGAGCAGGTTCACCAGCTCGTCGGTGGCATCGGCGACCAGCAGCACCAGGTCGGCCCGCACCAACTGCTCCGACAACGATCGCTCCAGCGCCTTCGGCTCCGGATCGGCGATCGCGGCCGGGAACACCTGCGCCCCGTCGGTGCGCGCGCTGGCGGCCAGCAGCACCGTGCCGGAGTCGTAGCGTTGATGCAGTTGGGTCAGCGGCAGTCCGGGTTCAACCAGCTCGCGCGCGGCGGTGAGCACCACCACCCGCGGACGCGGCCGCGCCAGCACCTTGTCGTGGCCGACTTCGGCCAGCAGCCCGATTGCCCTCGGGGTGAGCTTCACCCCGGTTTCGAGCAGCGCGTCGCCGTCGGAGATCCGTGAGCCCAGCATCTGCAGGTTCTGCTGGAACGTCGCTTCGCCGACGAAGCGGACGTCCTCGCCCAGCACCACGCCATCGGCCAGCGGGACGACCGCGTCCGCACCTTCGGGGATGGGTGCGCCCTGCTCGACCTTGACCGCGGTGCCCGGGGTCAGCGGGGCGCCGCGGAACCCACCGGCCGCGATCTCGTCCACCACCGGTAGCACCACCGGACGGGATTCGCTGGCGCCGACCAGGTTCGCCGCGCGCACTGCCCATCCGTCCGTCGTGGCCGAAGTGAAGGTGGGCAGATCGATGTCGGCGGTGATCGACTCGCACAGGGTCAGCCCGGCCGCGTCAAGCAGCCCGATGCCGAACGGCCGCAGGCTCGGCACGTTTGCCAGCAGGTAGTCCCGATGATCGTCGATACTGCGAACCGCAGCGGCGCTGGCATCGGGTGCACCCGGCAATAGCTTGGGTTCTGGAACCAGTGCCTCGGCGGGCGCTTCTTCCTTGGCTCGGGTGAAGAGTGGCATGGCTTTACGATAAGTCAATGACACCCGGCGCCAGCGAAGGCCAGCCGCGAGCCAGCCATTCCGCTCTCGCGAAGGCGGCGCTGCGCGAGCAGCTTCGCGCGGCGCGGATGGCCCGGATCGCCGACGCCAGGGCCGAATCGAGCCGCACCAGCCGTGCGGTCACGCTCGCCTCAGGCGCTGCTGTGGTCGCTGCCTATGTCTCGCGTCCGGACGAGCCGGACACCGCACTGCTCCTGGAATGGCTGCACCACAGCGGTGTTCGGGTGCTGCTGCCGGTGCTCACCCGGGAGCCGGACTGGGCCTGGTACTCGGGTCAGGCGGGTCTGGTTGCTGGACCGCTGGGCATCCGGCAGCCGAGCGGCCGGCCGCTGGGCGCGGACGCGCTCGCCCAAGCGGATGTGATCTGGCTGCCCGGGCTGGCCGGCACCACCGCTGGGGACCGGCTCGGCACCGGGGGTGGCTGGTACGACCGCGCCCTCGGCTCCGCCCGATCGGACGCGCAACTCGGCCTGTTGCTCTTCGACGAAGAGGTGCTGCCCGACCTGCCGACGGAGGACTGGGATCGGCGCGTCCACTTCCTGGTCACGCCGTCGCGGCTGGTGACGTGCGCTGCGGAATAGCCGAGCGGGTTTCCGAGTTTCGCTAGGTGCTCGGTAAGATTTCCCTCGGCGCCCTTGGCGAACCTTCCCAAGCGGCACCGAAGCCACCGAGCAACCTGCCGGCCAGCGCGAACCAGGAAGTGAAGATGCCCACCTATCAGTACCGCTGCACGTCGTGTGCGAACGAACTGGAAGCCGTCCAGAAGTTCACCGACGATCCGCTGACTGATTGCCCCGACTGCGACGGCAACCTGCGCAAGGTTTACAACGCCGTCGGCGTGGTGTTCAAGGGTTCGGGCTTCTATGCCACCGACAACCGCACCAAGGGCAAGACCAATGCGGCCAAGCCCGTCGAGACATCTGCGGCAGGCTCGGCGACGAGTGACGCCAAGTCGTCCGCGCCCAAGTCATCCACAGGGGCGAGCACCGCAGCCTGAGCCTGTGGATGGGTGACGGAAATTCCGCTCACCTGCCGAAGATGTGGGTGTGCAAGCTCATCGCCATCTGCATAGCCTGTGTCGCGCCTTCCGTTGGCATCGACGCTTCTTCGCCGCCTTGTTCGCGGCGATCGCCGTTTTCGCCGCGCTCTCGGTAGTGGCTGCGCGCGGGGACACCGGGACGTTCGCGGTGGTGGCCGTCCGCACGATCGCCGGCGGCGCGGTGGTGACCGAGGCGGACGTCGGCGTGGTGCGCGTGCCTGCATCAGTCTTGCCAGCGGAGGCGTTCACTGAAGCGGACGCGGTCGTCGGGCAGACGGTGATCGCACCGGTACCCAGCCGCCGGGTGCTCAGCCCGTCCGATCTGCTGGGAGGCAGCAGCCAGGTGGCGGACGGCAAGCTCGCGCTGCCGGTCCGCTTCGAGGACGCTGGCGCGCTCGGCCTGCTCCGGGTGGGCACGATCATCGATGTCTTGGGCGCCAGCGAGACCGGATCCGGCTTTGGGGTGATCGCGGCCAAGGTACGGGTGGTGGCAATTCCGCAATCCGAAGGTGGCGGGCTGCTCGGGGCAAGCGAAACCAAGATCGTCTTGATCGAAGTCACGCCAGCGCAGGCTGAATCGATCTCGGCCGCCTCCAGCGTCGCAACATTGAGCTTCGCCTTGCACTGATCAGCGCAGAAACCGGGCAACATCACCCGCGCTAGCCAATGGAGGGAGAATTATGAAGGGCTTCAAGGATTTCCTGATGCGGGGAAACCTCATCGACCTGGCGATCGCGTTCATCCTGGGCGCGTCGTTCGGAAATGTCGTCACCGCGTTCACCCAGATCATCATGGACATCATCGGGCTGATCGGCGGCAACCCCGACTTCAGCTCGGTGAACATCGGCGGCGTGAACGTGGGCGTGTTCATCACCGCGGTGGTCTCGTTCGTGATCATGGCCGCGGTGCTGTACTTCGGGGTCGTCAAGCCGTACGAGTCGATCAAGGCGTACACCGCGAAGACCGAGGCTGAGCCTGAGGCCGGCGCACCGACGTCCGAGGATCTGCTCACCGAGATCCGCGACCTGCTGAAGGCACAGAAGTAGCACCGGCCGCCACCCCCGTCATCCCGGCCTACACAGTCATCCCGGCGTAGGCCGGGATCCCACCACACAGTCATCCCGGCGCAGGCCGGGATCTCTGGGCGTGATCGGGGAGCTCGGCCCGACTGCTAGCGGCCAGGCTCACACACCGTGATGGGGCGGCACGTCCCGCAGAAGCCGTTCCTCGTCCGGACTCAGTCGAGTCCGTCCGGACGGGGGACGGCTTTCGAGCACCTGTAGGTCGAGCAGTGCCCGGGTGGCCCCGAGCGCGGCATGGAACTGCGCCGCGCCACAGCCCGTCCGTAGTTCCGCGGGCACGAAGTGCGGCCAACTGAGGTCGCCTGTTACCCGGCTCAGTGCATGCTCTAGAATGCGCTCCCGCGACCAGCCGCCTTGCTCGAGTTGAGTGACCAGCCGCTCAGGATTCGGCTCATCACCCGGTCCGCCATCAGCAGCCACATCGAGGTCCAGCTCGTCCCCGGTCAGCGCAAACCCGAGAGCGATGTGCCAGCGTCCGCTCACCGGTAGGTCGCCGGCGTCCCCGGGTCGTCGAGCTGCACCTGCCCGACCACGGAGGAAGGTGCATCGAAATGCCACTCCCCCGCGACCCGCAGGGACTCGGCGTTGCGCAGCGATGGCACCACCTGCACCAATTCGTCGAAGTCGTCGACGAGCTTGTAGTGGCTGTCCAGATCGATCTCCGGGATGCGCTCGACCTGGCTCACCAGCCGTCCGTCCACACCGAGGTCGAACACGTCCGAGCGCAGCAGCAGCAGTTCGTTGGTGGTCTTGACGGGCAGGAACCGGTCCCGTCCGACCGCGATGGCCATGGCTCCGTGGAACACCTCGATGGCCGCGCCCATTGCGCTCTCCAACTGGAGCACCTTCGGCGAGGTCGGATCGGCGGGATCGACGGTCTTCTCGTTGCGAATGAGCGGCAGGCCGAGCACGCCCTTGCGCTCGGCGAGGATGTCGCGCAACTGCACGAGGTCGAGCCACAGGTTGTTGGCGTGGAAGTACGGGTGGCGATGCTCGTCGGTGAAGTAGTCCATCTCTTCGGACGCGGTCTGAGCGGTGTCGCGCAGAATCAGCTGGCCGTCGGCGCGGCGGATCGCGAGGTGCCCGCCCTTGCGATCGTTGATGGTGCGCGGGCAAACCTCGGCCGCATAGGGCGCTCCGGAGGCGGCGAACCAGCCGGCCAACCGGGCGTCCGGGGCTGCGCCAAGGTTGTCGCCGTTGGCGACGGACGCGTAGCGGAACCCGGCCTCTACCAGGGCGTCCAGCAGGCCGGTGCCCCAGAGCGCGGGATACAGGTCGCCGTGGCCGGGCGGGCACCACTCAAGACTGGGATCGGCCGGCCACGAGACCGGGCTGAGGTCGCTGGCGAGGATCTTCGGCTCGGCGTTCTGCAGGAAGTCGAGCGGCAACCCATCCACCGCAATGTCGGGGTGTGTGGCGAGGTGCGCGAGGGTGTCGTCGCGGGTGCGGAAGCTGTTCATCAAGACGAGCGGCAGGCGGACGCCGAAGTGCTCGCGGGCGTACTTCACCTGGCCGACGATCAGGTCGAGGAAGTTCTTGCCGTCGCGGACGGTGAGCAGGGTCTTGGCGCGATCCAGCCCCATTGAGGTACCGAGGCCACCGTTGAGCTTGATGATGACGGTCTTGCTCAAGGCGTCACGCTGGTCGGCGTCCGAGATCTCAACCTCGGCGAGCTGGGGCGGATCCAGCAGCGGCGTGATGGTGTCCTCGCGGATCAGGCCGGTCGCCCCGTCCGCGCACAGTTGCCAGTAGTGGCGGAAGTTGTCGATCGCGGCCTGGCTGATGTCGGCGTCCCGCATCTTCTGCAGGCACTGCTCCAAGGCGGTAGCGCTCATGGGGCCGATCGTAACGGTGCGGCGCCTTTGGCCGAGCCACAACTCCGTTCGCGGAACGGCCCGAAGACAGTAAGAGAGTGACGCACCACGAAGGGCTTGAAGCCGTCTACCCACCCCCAGGAGACAACATCGAGTGCGTCACTCTGAGTGAGACTTTAGCCCACTGGGAACCCCAAAACAAAGCCCACCCACCATTTCACAGGTTTTCCACAGGAGTGTTTGCCCCAAGGCGCACTAAAAGCCGTAGTCGTAGGTATTCGCCGAGCTTTGTGGCAGAGTACGGCGTCATGAATCGGTGCGGGCGACGTCTGCGTTAGGTGAGGGAAACCGGGATGAGCCATGCGGTGCCGAAGTCGCCGGGGAGCTGCGGCTCGCAGTGGTCACAGCGATCGGACGGTCCGACCCTGGAGTGCCGCATGGCCGAGCACCATGACGGCGCACACCAGGCGTACTACGGAGACCGGCTGCACGAGTGGTCGGACGCGGACCGGTAGGCGGGTTGCCGCACCGCCGCGTCCGGACGCACGCCCCCAAGCGGTAGGCTGGTTGAGCTCCAGTTGGGGCGAGGCCCCATAGCTCAGGGGATAGAGCAGAGGTTTCCTAAACCTTGTGTCGCAAGTTCGAATCTTGCTGGGGTCGCCAGACGTCGTAAGCGTGAGATATGCTTCTGACAAGCAGAAACGCGCAGCCTCCCAGACGCACTGAAGTGTTCTCTCGGGGACACGAATGAGCACTCGTAGCGGGACTTATCGCACGTGGACCGCACGTCGCGCGATAGCGGGAGGACGTGCGGAACGCTCAGGAGGCGACCATGGGCAGACGAGGCTTCGGCTACATCAGGCGGCTGCCCTCCAAGCGCTACCAGGCCAGCTACACCGGGGCAGACCTGCAGCGGCATGTGGCGCCGTTGACGTTCACCCTCAAGAGTGACGCCGAGGCATGGCTCGCCGACGAGCGGCGCTTGCTCGAATCGGGTGATTGGCAGCCGCCAGCGCACCGGCGTGCTCTGGCCCTCCGTGACGCAAACACCGAAACGCTGGAGGAGTACGGGAGGCGTTGGCTGGCCGAGCGCCGCGTCAAGGGGGAACCGCTGCGGCCAAGCACTGTGCTCGACTACGAACGTGCGCTGCGGCTCTACATCACGCCGCACCTGGGTGACCTGCCAGTCCCCCGGATCACGAAGGCCGACGTCCGCAACTGGCACAACAACCTGCTGCGCGGTGTGAAGGACCGGCCGAAGGCCAAGGCGTACGCCGTGCTGCGGACGATCATGAACGCCGCTGTCGACGAGGAACTCATCGACACCAGCCCGGTCAGCATCCGCGGCGCCGGGGTGGCGCGACGCAAGCACGGCATCGAACCGGCCTCATTGGAGGAGCTGGCGGTCATCGTCGAGGCGATGCCCGAGCGGTTCCGGCTCATGGTGCTACTGGCAACCTGGTGCGCCTTGCGTTACGGCGAACTGGCCGAACTCCGACGAAAAGACGTGGACCTCGCCCACGGCGTGATCAAGGTCCGCCGCGCCGTGTCGTTCGTGCCCGGCGCGACCATCGTCGGACCCCCGAAGACCGAGGCCGGCATCCGAGACGTGGCCGTCCCACCGCACCTACACGATGCGCTTCGGCACCACTTGGATGAGTTCACCAAGCCGGGACGCGACAGCCTGTTGTTCCGCAGCGACATGGGGCGCCATTTGCACGAGTCAGTGCTCTATCGGTATTGGAACACCGCCCGTAAGGCCGCCGGGCGGGCCGAGCTTCGCTTTCACGATCTCCGCCACACGGGCGCCACCCTCGCCGCTCAGGTCGGCGCGACCACGGCCGAGCTTCAAGCCCGCCTCGGCCACACCACAGCTGACGCCGCAATGATCTACCAACACGCGGCCAAGGGGCGCGACGAGCAACTCGCGACGGCGCTCTCGAGACTCGCGATCGGATGACCGAGACGCGCGCTCATGGCTCAAGTAGCCGATTGGTTGATGGTAGTCGATATGATAGATTTAGGTCTATGAGTTCTCAAGAGGTGCCGCGCCGGCTCAACCTCGTCAGCGGCCTGTGCTGCTCACCGCTACTCCAGGCCCCGCTGGGGGCCGATGACGCGCTCGCTCTCGCGACCGCGCTGAAGGTGTTGGCCGATCCTGCCCGGCTGCGGCTGTTGAGCCTGATCAAGTCGACGGAGGGCGGCCGCGCGACGACCGGCGTGCTGGCCGCGCAGGTGAGGCTAACCCAGCCGACCGTGACCCACCACTTGGGCGCGCTGTTCGAGGCGGGGTTCGTGGAGCGGGAGCGCGACGGCCGCCAGACCTGGTACTGGGTCAGTTCCGACGCGCTGCAAGCGATCCAGCAGCTCCTCGACCCGGCCCCGGCCAAGCAACTCCTGATCATCGGACCAAGGAAGTGAGTGCAGCGATGACCGACAACGATGTGGTGGTGGAGCAGGTCCGGAACCGGTACGCGGCCGCTGCCCGCGCAGCTATGGGCACCGGGCGACGGACGCTCGATATCCTGGACGACCTCGACGGCGCCGGCAGTGGCTGCTGCGGCGGGGATGACTGCGGCGACGTGTTCGGATCCGCGCTGTACGACACCGAGCAGGCTGACGAGGTACCCACGGAGGCGGTGACGGCGAGCCTGGGGTGTGGGAGCCCGACCGCGGTCGCGGACCTCAACCCAGGCGACCGGGTGCTCGACCTCGGCTCGGGTGGCGGCCTGGACGTACTGCTGTCCGCAAGACGGGTCGGGCCATCGGGCTTCGCCTACGGAGTCGACATGACCGACGAGATGCTCGAGCTGGCACGAGCGAATGCGGCGAAGGCCGGTGCGACCAACGTGAAGTTCCTGAAGGGACGTATCGAGCAGGTTCCGCTGCCGGACGGCGCGGTGGATGTGGTGATCTCCAACTGCGTGATCAACCTGTCCGTGGACAAGTCGGCCGTGTTGGCGGAGATGTTCCGCGTCCTCGCCCCGGGCGGTCGGGTTGGTGTGTCCGATGTTGTCGCCGAGGACCAGCTCTGCGTTGCCGAGCGCGAGGAGCGGGGCAGCCACGTCGGCTGCGTCGCCGGCGCCCTGTCCCGCCAGGAGTACGTCGACGGGCTCACCGCTGCCGGGTTCACCGGCATCGAGGTGCGGTTCACCCACGAGGTGGCCCCGCAGATGCACGGCGCGATCGTGCGGGCGGTCAAGCCGGCCTGATCAGCGGGCGGCGAGCAAGTCCTTGACCTGGCGGGCGGTGGGGACGCGTCCGGCCAGCAGGACCTGCTCGTCCACCACCAGGCCCGGGGTGCGCATGATCCCGTAGGCGGCGATGTCGGCGTAGTCGGTGACCTTCTCGAAGGTGGCCTCCAGGCCGAGATCGTTGACGGCCTGCCGGGTGGCCTTCTCGAGGTTGACGCAGTTGGCGCAGCCGGAACCGAGGATTTTGACGTGCATGTGTTGTCCTTTCAGAGGAGGGCGTTGAAGAGGTAGCCGACGGTGACGATGCCGAGGGCGGTAACGGCGGCGAAGGTGGCGATCAGGCGGGGCTTTAGGACGCGGCGGAGCAGGATCATCTCGGGCAGGCTGAGCGCGACGGTGGCCATCATGAAGGCGAGCAGGGTGCCCATCGGCATGCCCTTGGCGTACAGCGCGTCGACGAGCGGCAGGATCCCGGCGGCATTTGAGTACAGCGGCACGCCGATCGCCACGGCGACCAGCACAGCGAATGGATTGTCCGGACCGGCGTAACGGGCGAAGAAGTCCGCCGGTGCCCAGCCGTGGATGACCGCGCCGAGCCCGATGCCGACTAGCAGGTACGGCCAGATCTTGCGCAGGATCGAGGCCGCTTCCTCGCGTCCCATCGCGAGCCTGTCGGCCCAGGTCAGACCGGCGGTGGAATCGATGACCTCGCCGCGGAGCCGGGTTTCGTAAACGAAGGCCTCGACCTGATCCTCCAGCCGGAGTCGCCCGATCACCATGCCGGCCACGATTGCGACCACCAGCCCCGCGCCGACGTACAGCAGGGTGGGGCCGATGCCGAACAGGCCGAGCAGCAGGGCGATCGCGACCTCGTTGACCAGCGGGCTGGCGATCAGGAAGCTCATCGTCACCCCCAAGGGAATGCCGGAGGCGACGAAACCGATGAACGCCGGCACGGCGCTGCACGAGCAGAACGGGGTTACTACCCCGAGCGAGGCGGCCAGCACGTTGCCCACCCCTTCACGTTTGCCGCCTAGAAGGGCCCGGGTGCGTTCGACGCTCATGAAGCTGCGCAGTACGGTGACCACGAAGATGATCCCGGTCAGCAGCAGAGTGATCTTCACGGTGTCGTAGCAGAAGAAGTGCAGCATCGACGGCCAGCCGGTGGTGATGTCGAGCGCCAGCGCGTCCCTGTACAGCCAGGTCCAGAAGACCTCGTTCACCGCGTAAAGCCCGGCCCAGGCAGCGGCAGCGGCAGTCAGGAGCAGCCACCGGCGGGCTGCCTGCCTGCGGGTGTCGTGCTGGGTCGTAGTGCTCACCGCACGACCACCAGGGGCCGCTCGGGAAGGGCGGCCCCAGGGAGCGCGTCGCGGAGACGGTCCAATGCGCCTGGCGTCAGTTCGTAGTCGATCCAGCGGCCACGCTTGGTGCCCTCGATCAGGCCCGCCTCGCGCAGCACCTTCAGGTGATAGCTCAACAGGTTCGCCGCGATCGGGACCTCAGCCTGGAGTTCGCACACGCACGCCTTGGTCACGGCGAGCCGCTCCATCAGCTGGAGCCTGATCGGGTCGGCCACGGCGGAGAGCAGGCCAGCCGAGGACGCTAGCTGTTCAGCTGATCTTGAAACAACCATGTTTGAATCATTCCCGCCTGGATGACAGCTGTCAACTCACCCGAGCAGGGCGAAGATTCGTTGCAGCGCGAGCAGGACGAGCGCGGCGGCGAAGACTCGGGTGAGGGTGAGGCTCTTGACCCGTCTGGCCATGAACAGGGCGCCCCATTGGGCGCCGGCGATCGAAGTGGTCGTGGTCAGGGCCAGCAGCGTCCAATCGAAGCGTGCCTCGGGGAGGTGTGGGTGAGGAAGGCCGAAAAGGACGGCAGGGTCACGATGGCGCTGTTCGTGGCGGCGGCGGTACGCGCTGCGTAGCCCAGAAGTACCAGACTCGGCATCAGCAGGAAGCCTGGTCGGACCCCCTAGCGGCGCCGCGATCGTGGTCACGGCCAGCAACGGGAAAGCGGTGCGCCAATCGACCATCTTCTCAAGAGCAAAGGCGACGGCCCCGAGATCGCAGTCACCCCGTTCAGCCACAGCCACAGCGGCATGATCTTGTGCTTGAGCTCCAGCCCGAACATCGCCAGCACCGGAGGGGCGCGGGCCGGGCTTTCAAGCGCGCGTCAGCGCTCGCTCATGCGGCGGCAGAAGCTCTTCCACCAGATTCTCCACTCGACGGCGGATCTCGTCGCGGATGGGGCGGACGGCCTCGATGCCCTGGCCGGCTGGGTCGTCAAGAACCCAATCCTCGTAGCGCTTGCCGGGATAGAACGGGCAGGTGTCGCCGCAGCCCATCGTGATCACGACGTCGGAGGTCTTCACCGCGTCGGTAGTGAGGATCTTTGGTTGCTCGGCGGCGATGTCGATGCCCTCCTCGGCCATTGCCTGCACTGCAACCGGGTTGATCGAGCCCGCTGGCGCCGACCCGGCCGAGAGCACCTCGACCCGTCCCGCTCCCAGGTGACGCAGGTAGCCGGCGGCCATCTGTGAGCGTCCAGCATTGTGGATGCACACGAACAGGACCGTTGGATTGCTCATTCTTGGCGACTCCTTGGCTGAAGGAAGCCCCAGAAGCGAGGCTTGACTTCCAAAATAGCTCAGTTAGTGTTGAGGCAACAAGTGTGGAGGGATCGAGATGGAGCTGATGGACCGGGCCCGCGCCTTCGCCGCACTGGGCGAGGAGTCGCGCTTGGCCATCATCGACCTGCTTGCCTTGGCCGACCTGGCCCCCAGTGAACTCGGCTCACGGCTCGGGATTCCGACCAACCTGATGACCCACCACCTGCACATCCTCGAACAAGCCGGGCTGATTGTCCGTCGCCGTTCCGAGGGAGACGCTCGGCGCGTCTACGTCCAGCGCACGCAGGCCTGCAACCAGCTCATGGGAGCCGCCGGCGGCCTGCCGCGGCCGCACCGGGTCGCGTTCGTCTGCTCCCACAACTCGGCCCGGTCACAGCTTGCCGAGTCGTACTGGCGCACCGTCAGCGACATACCGGTCGTCTCCGCCGGCACCCGCCCCGCTGATCAGGTGCACCCGCGCGCAGTCACCGTCGGCCGCAGGCACGGCCTCGACCTGACTCGTGCCGCCCCCAAACTGGCCGAGGACGTTCTCACTGGAGACGAACTCCTGATCGCCGTGTGTGACCGCGCTTACGAAGAACTTCACAACCGACCGCTGCACTGGTCGATCCGCGACCCGGCCCCCGCCGACAGCTTGGCCGCGTTCGAGACTGCCTACTACGACCTCACCAGCCGCGTCGACCTTCTCGCGGCCAGCCTCGAAGGAGACCCGGCATGACCACTCACCCCGTTTCGGAACGATCCTGGGAAAGCCTTCGCGCCGACGAAAGTTGGCGCTCAAGCAGGCCGCGGCACGACTCGCCGACGAGTTCACCGGCCTGTACGGCACCCAAACCATCGAACGCTTCCTGGCCAGCTCGTTCGACCAGTTCGCCGATCGCGCGACGGTCACCAGGTTCCTGCCCCTGCTCGCCGATCGGTTCGCCCGTCAACGTCTCTACGCCTTAGCCCGTATAGAGGGACTCCACTCCGACGGCAAGCCGGTTGTGCTGTTCCTGTGCACTCACAACGCCGGCCGCTCCCAGATGGCACTCGGCTTCTTCCAGGCCCTTACCGGCGACACCGCCGTCACCTGGTCTGGCGGCTCAGAGCCAGGCACCCAGGTCAACCCCGTCGCCATCCAGGCCATGGCCGAACGCGGCATCGACATCTCGCACGAGTTCCCCAAACCATGGACCGACGAGACCGTCCGCGCGGCCGACGTCGTCATCACCATGGGCTGCGGCGACGCCTGCCCCATCTTCCCTGGCAAGCGGTACGAAAGCTGGGACCTCGACGACCCCGCCGGCCAGGGCCTGGGCACCGTCCGCCTCATCCGCGATGACCTGGAACGCCGCGTCCGCGCGCTCATTGGCTCGCTCGACCTTTGACCAAGCATCGGACTGGCGACCTGGACGACCCTCGATTTCGACTCTCTGCACTGCTGCAGGACTCCCGCCCAGGCAAGGAACTGTGGACGCTCTGCAGCCTCCTGTCGCATGAGGTCGCCACCAAGATCATCCGCACCGAGCCGCCGTCGGATTTGGTGAGAACGCGGGGAATCGCGCCGAGGTTGACCAGCGGGCTTCCTCGCCCAACGCGAGCACAGCCAATCAAGGCATCCCTGACGACCACCTCAGCTCTCAAACGCCAGCGACACCGCCGATCCGCCCCAATCCGCAGCTCACGACGCGTAGAACCGAACACACACTCCGGGACAGACACACAATGTGCGGCGCGCTCGCCTTCCGCCTCGAACGCCACCAGAGCAAACACACGCGCGTGCCCCGCGGCTGGCCACCGATCACCGAGGCACGCCCAGCCACGCGCCGACCCGAAGACGAACCCAGCTATCACCACAGCCACGACCGCGACCGAGGCATCAGCATCTGACGCGCAAGAGACAGGAGAACGAGATGACAGCCGAGCGCATCACCCGCCAGCCCGTCGAGTACCTCACGCTGCAGGAGGCCGCCGACCGCTACCACGTCAGCGTCATGACCCTGCGGCGGCGCATCCGCTCCGGCGCCCTGCCCGCCGTCCACGCCGGACGACGCCTGATCAGAATCCCCGCGGCCGCCCTGGAGCAGCTGTTCACCCCAGTGCCGAACTCGACGTGGTGGACGTCGTGATCCCCTGTTCGGCCGAGAACCGATCGGTCACCCTCGTAGCAGTCAGAGCCTCGTCTCTGGGGCACTCGCTGACGTTCAGCGCTGCCGTCCTGCCAAGAACTAGACTCGGCACATGAGCGAGGCGCGAGAGGAACTCATCCACCTCATCGATGGGCTCCCAGACGAAAAGGTGGGCACACTGCTCACCACTGCGCGGGCTCTCAGCACGCCGAGCCCAAAGAGTGGCCGATCCTGGCCGCCGGCGTTCTTCGGCAGCATCGAGAAGGCCGCGAACGGCCGAAATGACAACGCCTCCCACGTTGATGAGTTGCTGGCCGAGTCCGGGTTCGGTCAGGACTTCCGCGAATGATCCTGGTGGACTCCGGTCCGCTCATCGCCGCCGCCATCACCGACGACCGCGATCACCGTCGCTGCGTCGACCTGTTCGCCACCCTCCACCTGAACTCCGAACGCCTTCTCGTCCCGCAGACGGTCGTCGCAGAAGTCGCCTACAGCATCCAGAAGCTCGGCGGAACCGATCAAGAGCTGATGTTCCTGCAGTCGATTGCGGACGAAGACCTCGTCCTCGTCGACCTCATCGCCGAGGACATCCCGCGAGTCATCGAACTGGTGAACACCTACCGGGACTTCCCGCTCGGCACCACGGACGCGTCCGTGATCGCACTCGCCGAACGCCTCGCCATCACCGAGATCGCCACGCTCGACCAAAGGCACTTCCCCAACGTGCGACCACGCCACACCGACTACTTGACGCTGCTCCCGTGAATCACCCACGCGGGCGGCCGAAACGCATGCTTCGCGGTTGTGGGGCGAGGCCATCTCAGCGAACCCTCCTGCGCTGCGTCGGCGTCGCTCGGTAGCCTTGTCATCGACAACGGCGCACCGGGAAGGAGGCTCGACCAGATGAGTGCCACAGTTCAGCGCGGATTCCGGTTCGAGCAGACGATCCCATACGACACGCCCAACTCCTTGGACGAGTTGCACGGTCCGACCGCTGGGACCGTCCAAGTGCGACCGCGCATTGACACCAGCCCCGACCCGGTTTATGACCTGGCTGACCCCAACCAGCGCTGGAGTTTGTACAGCGCCGTGGTCCGCGACGGGCTGTCCACCGAGCAGACGGAGATCCTGAACCGGGTGTTGCTGGTCGGCCTGTGGGCCGAGTTGAACCTCCCTGCGCGGTGCCGGGCGATCTGGGAAGCCAAGTTCCCCGAGCTGGCTGAGGTGTCACGACCCAGGGCGTCCTGAATGCTGCCCTTCCACCGCCGGCTCGCCGAGATCGGCCTGGCAGCGATCGGCGAGTTCGGGTTCGTCCTGGCCGGCGGCTACGCCATCTCCGCGAACGGCATGGGCGACCGGCCGTCGGAGGATGTCGACCTCTTCACCAACCGCTCCGACCCCGAGCAGTTCGCCACAGCCGTCGATCGGCTTCGCGAGGCATACGTGGCGGCCGGTCTCCGGGTCGAGGACGGACGTCTCCGAGCCACCTTTGCCGAGTTCGACGTCACGGACCCGGTCACCGGCGAGGCCAGCAGCATCCAGCTGGGCCTCGACTTCAGAGCCTTCCCGCCCGCCACGCTCGACATCGGTCCCGTCCTGGACGCCCGCGACGCGGTGGGGTCGAAGATGTCGGCGCTCTGGTCGCGCGGCGAGGCCCGCGACTACATCGACATCGACACCGTGGTCGAGTCGGGCGAGTTCAGCCGAGACGACGTGTTGGCCCTCGTTGACCAGTTCGAGGCGACACCCCTGGACCGACGAGCCCTCGCTGACCGGTTCCGGGAGGCCAGCCGGCATCATGAGCGGGAGTTCGCCCGCTACGGTGTGGACGCCGACCAGCGCGGCCAGATCGTCGCCAACTTCGCCAGCTGGGCCGACGAGCTCGACCCCGAGCGAGCAGGCTAAACCCTCTTTCGCCCCGATCGACATGTTGCACGCATGTTGCACGATGGCTGCTCGGCGTGCAATAAGACCTAGCCAAGGCGCTGTTGCGACGGCCTTCCTAAACCTTGTGTCGCAAGTTCGAATCTTGCTGGGGTCGCCAACCACGCTGGTCGTGATCTGTCCTTCTGACAAGCACAAATGCGCGGCCCGGCGAGTGATCCCAGAGGCACAGGAGCAGACACACATCGGCTCTCGAACCGGATCATGTTGCACGTACGTTGCACGCCGGGCCCGTTGGGGATGGACCCTGACCGCAGGAGAGC
Source organism: Propionicimonas sp. (assembly GCA_035349055.1). Classification (GTDB taxonomy): domain Bacteria; phylum Actinomycetota; class Actinomycetes; order Propionibacteriales; family Propionibacteriaceae; genus Propionicimonas. The sequence goes on along the minus strand of DAOPRQ010000019.1, from coordinate 17,018 downwards.
CGCAATTGGTGATCACGCGGCAGTTCGGGTTGAAGCCTGCGACACCGACGGCGCCACCACGGTTGGGCCAAGACGGGCTTGGTGGTGGAGGATGTGCGCCAACGCTTGCAGCTCGAGCCTTCGCTCCACGCTCTGGCGTCAGCCACCGAAGCTCCACTCATCTGCCGGAAACGCCCGTATGGGCGACGGCCGACCCTGAGGCCGGAACCACCCCGTTGCCACGGCGCGCTATCGGTGGATGGAACGAACACCCATCGAGACACACACCATGTGCATTGTCGGTGATGTCGCTGGGACCTCGGTGAGGGTCAGGCGACGGGGTCGAGCCGGGTGACCGTTGGGAGTCCGGCGGCGCGCTCTGCGGCGAGGTCGTGCGCGGACTGCATCGCCAGCCAGGCGCGGGCCGTGCCGACACCAGCCACCTCCAGCCGGACAGCAAGATTGGGGCTGATCCGGGCATGGCCGTGCAGCACGCGGCTCAGCGTGACTCGCGAGATCCCCAGCCGCGACGCGGCTTCGCCGACGCTGAGGCCGAGATCGGCCAGGACGTCCTCGCGCAGGATCTCGCCGGGATGGACCGGGTTCTGCATCACCATGGTGTTCACCTCCTTCAGTGGTAGTCCTGATAGTCGACCAGTTCGACATCGCTGTCGACGAACCTGAATGTGACCCGCCAGTTCCCGTTGACCCAGATCGACCAGTGGCCGGCCAGCTCTCCCTTCAGCGGGTGAGTTCGAAAGGACGGGATGTTCAGGTCGTCGGCGGCTTGCGCGACGTCCAGCAGAGACAGAATGCGCAGCAGCTTGGGCACGTGCGCGGTCTGCACGCCCTTCTTCGAGCCGGTGCGGTACAGCTGCTCCAGCCCTTTGTGCCGGAAACTGACGATCACCAGCCGAGTGTATTGCGTAGCGATACACGCTACAAGCATGGCCCGTTCATCCCCGCCGCCTGCACTCCGACCACGCCCACCGCGACGAGCCCAGTGCCGACCGGCACAACACCGGCGGCCACCACTCCGACCTCATCGACGTCCGCAGACGCCCCGACCCGAATGGTGGTGGTGTACTTCGGCAACACCGTGCTCGATCCCGAAGTGGACTGCTCGAAGGTGTGGGGCGCGGCGCGGACGCACTGATCAGCGCGAAGGTCTCCGGAGACACGACCTATGTCGACCTGAAGGACCTACGGCAGTTGATACCGAACGCCAGCACCTCGTGCGGTAGTGCCGCGATGCTGGCCGCCCGACACCACGGCCCGGCAGGCAGGAGGGACGCCGCGGGCCCTGTACGCGTTCGACGGCGAGCCGAAGCCGTTCTGGGAATGGCTGCAGAGCTACTGCGGTACGCACAACGACAACTGCGACCCAATCCCGTTCAGGAGTTGATGGGCGCTGGGAAGCATCTCGCCGGGGTGGATCCACGGTCAGAACAGGTCTCGACAAGCTCCACTAACCGAATCTGTGAATCATTTAGGCCATCGCAGCGGCCATCCCGGTGAAGTACGGAATCAGCCAGATCACCCAAACCACGATGCTGAAGCGATGGAAGACCCGCTTCTCGTCGAAGCGATCGCGAATCATCGTGACTACGGCCCAGCCAAGGTGGAGCGCCATCAGCAGAAGCGCGACCAGACCGGTGGCCGCCATCAACTGGGCGAGGACGGGGCTCTGCTCGACCCCGGTGGCACCGCCGCCGTTAGCGATCATGGTCATCACGACGGTGCCGCTGACGTCCGCGGTCAGACCGGCTGCGAACGCGGCCACATGCCACCAGCGGAGCTCGCCGGTGCGACGTTCGGCCCACACCCCGAGGGTGTAGAACGCCAACGCGAGGCTGATCAGGATGATGGCGAGGGCAAGCATGGTCAGACGTTCGCCGCGTCGGCGAGGCGTGCACGCAGCGGCTTGTTGATGGCCACCAGCAGGCAGCCGATGCCGATGGTCAGCAGGATGTGGCCCAGGCCCGCGATGCCGGCGATCGCAGCGCCGGCCGCCTGGCCGAAGACCTGAAGCAGTCCGTGCCAGGTGAGGGCTCCGGCGGTGATCACCAGCCCGGCGTTGTAGGTCGTGAAGAACCACGAGAATGATCGGCTGCCGCTGATCCCCAAAGTGGCATCGAGAGCGAGCACGATCAACATGAAGAGCATGCCGAGGGCGAGCAGGTGAGTGTGTAGCACTGCGAGCTGGGTGTAGCCGGTGAAGTCACGGGCATGGGTGACCTCGCGGTAGCCGAGTCCGCCCAGCAGGCCGAGAGCGGCGTAGACGATGGCGGCCAGGTAGATCCGACGCATAGGTTCCTCCAAGAGGTTTCGGTTGGAATCGATGCTCCCGCCTCGCCGCGGCACGGACATCACGCCCGCGGACGGTATTCGCGGCTCGTTCGGCTGAGGAATGCCTGCATCTTTCGGCTGATGGCGGACGCGCGAGGGCGGGCTACAGTTCCCGGGTGGAGCTGGGTTCGGAGCGGGTGACTGCGCATCTCTTGGTCGGCCTCGACCTGCTGGCCGCGCTGCTCCTCGTCGTCGCCGTCGCGTCCCCGTCCGGGGCTGCATGGACGGTGTGGGCCGCCGGCGCGGTGTTCGCGTTCGGCTGGCTCGTGGTCCGGCTCAGCGTGCGCGTGCTCGGCGAACCGATGGAGGCGCGCGGCGGCTGGTGGCCGGGCGGTGCGGCCGCTTCTGGGCTGCTGGCGGCCTACTGCCTCGTGCTACTCACCAGCGAATCCGGCATGTGGCTCGCCTTTCCGGTGATGCTGCTGCAACTGCACCTGCTCGGGCCGCGTCATGGCGTGGTTGCGGTCACGCTGACGACGGTGGCCGCAGTGGTGCTCGGCGCCGTGGTGCGGGGTCAGGTCGCGCTCGGCTTCGTCCTCGGTCCGGTGATCGGCGCCTTCTTTGCGGTCGCTGCCGTGGTCGGTCTGGAATCCCTGGCGCGACTGGTTGTCCAGCGCCAACGCGCCCTGCACGAGCTGGAAGACGCCCAGCAGCGGTTGCTGGACGCCGAACGTGAACGTTTGCGGGCCGAGGAGCGAGCGAACCTCGCGCGGGACATCCACGACACCCTCGCGCAGGACTTCGCTGCGATCGACCTGCACCTTCGCCGGACGGCGGCCCTCATGGGCACTGACAGTCCGGCAGCCCCCGCCGTCGCGCTCGCGCGGCAGGCGACAGCGGAAGGGCTCGCCCAGGCCCGCCGGTTCATCGCAGGCGAGCCGGGACATCGGCAGGACGCCACCATGGGCGCCATTCAGCACGCGGCTGAGCGCGCGCAAGCCGACAGCGGCGGACGGACGAAGGTCGCGGTCCGATCCATGGGAACCGAACCCGTCCTGTCGGCGGAACTATCGACGGAGATCCTGCGAATGACTCAGTCCGCGCTCGCCAACGTCGTCCAGCACGCTGCAGCGGCGAACGCCTCGGTCAGCCTTACCTGGGAGCCTGATCGCGTGCTCCTCGACATCACCGACGACGGCCGGGGTTTCAATCCGGACGGAGAAGAGGCTGTCGGCGGCTTCGGGCTGCCGGCGCTCCGCGCCCGCGTCCGCGAACTCGGTGGCACCGTAGGAGTGGAGTCGGAGCCAGGTGAAGGGACCGCGATCGCGATCAGTCTGCCGTTGGGGTCGGAGTCCGCATGATCCGGATTGCGATGGCCGATGACCACCCGATCGTGCGCAGCGGCCTGTCGAGCCTGTTGCAGGGCATGGATGACGTCACCGTCGTGGCCGAACACGGCAGCGCCGAGGCGCTGTTGACCTGGTTGGACGACAACGTCTGCGACCTCGTGCTGCTCGACCTCCAGTTCGGCAAGGGGCGACTCACCGGGGCCGAAGCCACGCGCCGCATCTCGGCATCGGGAGGCCCCGCCGTTCTCATCCTCACCACCTACGCCACCGACGCGGACATCCTCGCCGCACTGGACGCGGGCGCGCGCGGCTACCTGCTCAAGGACACCCCCACCGACGAGTTGGAACGAGCCGTCCGGGCCGCCGCCGTCGGTCAGCCCGCGCTTTCGCCGGCCGTCCAGCAGCGCCTGCTGCAACGCGTCCTCGACCCCGCCACGACCCTCACCCAGCGGGAACTGGAAGTCCTGCAACGGGCGGCCGGCGGGCTGTCCAACCACCAGATCGCCGCCGAGCTGTTCGTCACGGTGGCCACCGTGAAAACCCACCTCGCCCACAGCTACGCCAAACTCGGCGCACCCTCGCGCACCGCTGCAATCGTCATCGCTAGAGAGCGCGGGCTCATCGACTGAAAGGTGAGCGCACTACTCGCGTCCACTGGATTTCGCCAGTGCGAGAAGTACGCCGATGCCATCGTTGCGGTGCGCTGCAATGGTGAGATCAGCTCAATCGCGGAGGCACCGATGGCCCTGATCAGCGACATCCCCACCATCACGGCGACCCAGGCAAGCGCGCTGGAGTCGGTCACCCTTTTCACCCTCGACGACCTGTTGCGGACGGAGCGGGGTGCCCTGGTTCGCCGGCTCCCACAGATCACACTGACCGAGATCCGCGGCTGGCAGGCGATCGCCGAACTCAGTCAGCTGGACACGATCACCGTCGCCGAGGCCGCTGCCCTGCAGGCTGCCGGCGTCAGCGGTATCGACGAGTTCTCCGACTGGGATCTGGCACGGCTCCGTCCGATCCTGACCCAACGCGACGACGAGCAACTGCTGGCGCTGGCCAAGGGCTCCGTCCGGCTGCGGCACACCGGGGTGGTCAACGGCAACGTCCGGTTGCGCGACGAGACGCCGGTGGAGGGAGCACGGGTCACCGTTGCCGGCCGGGACGCAGTGACCGACGCCCGCGGCCGCTTCCGGGTGATCGGGCTACCGCTCGACAACCGGGTGGCGGTCGCGGCGACGCATCCGCAGCTGGGGCACAAACTGCTGACCGCGGTGCCGGTGCGCCGCACCGGCGCGCTGGTGGCGGTGACCCTGGTGCTCGGCGGACGGCCCCGCGCACCGCGCAGGTACAGCCAACGCCGCGGCGACACGCTGCCGCCGCTGGGCAGCAGCGTGATCACCACCCGGGTCGAGTCGACTCCGCCCGAGACCGATGACCTGCTGGTGATCTCCGGACGCTACGCCCGCGGCGACTACCGGGTCGCGTCCGAGTTCCTCGACTTCGAGGACGGGGTGTTCGTCCGGCGGCTCTACCGGCTGCCGGCCGCTTCAGTCCCGGCCGCCGCGGTCGTCAGCGACGGATTGGGCTGGCGCAATGACGCCTGGACGATCCGCAAGCACTGCGCCAAGGACGTGGCCCGCCGGGTCAGGCTGCGCGCCGCCGCCCGTCGGCTTTCGGGGACGCCGGGGTCGGCGGCGGAGGCGTCCGCCCAAGCCAGAGCCATACTCGCGGCCGCATCGGACCGATAGGAGACTGCTATGGCCGACTCCTACGTCTTCGTCGCCAACGGCGATTCCTGCCCGATTTGCGCTGGGCTGGACGGCTCGTTCGTGCCAGCAGGCTTCAAGGCCCACGCGGGCTGCACCTGCAACACCGTCAAGATGGACGACGGCGAGCGAACCTGCGAGTTCGAATACTCCGAGAACAACACGTACTTCAACGGCAGCTACCGCGGCTTCCGGGTGCAGCTCGATCTGACCATCACCTGCCCGGACGGCAGCACGCACACCGCTACCGGCTACGACGTCGGCCTGGACACCCTCTCCACCGGCGACTCGGACGACACCCTCGAAGACTGGGCTCACGAAGCTTGCGACCAGTTCTGCGATCAGGCTGGATCTCCTGGCGACGAGTTCCTCTGCTGCTAGCTCGCCTTCGGCCAACGCCTTGGGCCGCCTGACTGTGAGTCAGCACACCGCGGACGGTGTGCGCAGCCACACCTAAGCCCGGATCCGGGCTAAACGGACTTGGCCAGCTCAGCGCGCCTCGACGCGCAGCTTCGCGCGGAGTGCGTCCAGAGTTTCCTGCTTGAGCCCGAGGCCCTTGCTCAGGTAGCCGTCCACGCTGCCGTATCGCTTCTCCACCTGCGCCAGGCCCGCGTTCAGATAGCTCGCCTCCACGGTCTTGAGCGCTCGATCGATGTCCGCAGCCGCGACCCCCGACGTCCGTTTGGCCGCCGCATACGACTTCGCGATCAGAGCTTCCCGCTCCTGGTTCGAGAGCAGGTACTGCTCCAGCACGGTCTCGCGATCGGCGCCGGCCACGAACTGCAGCATCGCCGAGACCCAGCCGGTGCGGTCCTTCCCCTCCGAGCAGTGCACGATCACCGGCTGCTCAACTTGCGCGACCTCCTTCAACACCGACGCGATCCGCTTGCGTTGATCGGCATCGTCCACGAACCCGACATACAAGCCGCGCATGAAATCCTTCGCCGCGGCCGCGTTCGTCCGGGGTGGGGACGGTGCCCGGTCGAGCGCATAGAGGTTCACCAGGCGGTTCGTCGCACCCTCGATCTTCACGTCTGGTGAACGCCGGGCCACGTCCGGCGTGCGCAGGTCGAAGATGTCGCTCACCCCCGCGTCCGCCAGCTTGGCCGCGTCCGCCTTCGACAGGGTGCTGAGCTTCGCCGCGCGGTAGACCACACCGGTGGCCATCGTGGCGCCGTCGGCGAGTTCGATGCCGACACCGGCCACGTCCCGGAAGTTGGGGACGCTACTCACCGTGACGGCCTCCCGGCTCACCTCCGGAGTGGGTGTCTGAGTCTCCGAAACCGCCGCGGACGCCACCGCCGTCCCGCTGGCGACCACCGAAGCAGACGTGGCGGACGCTGCCGCAGACCCCGCCACGGGGGTCGGTGCCGTCGCCGGAACCGGACGCAGTAGCGCGAAACCAAGGATGCCAAGCACCAACAGCGCTGCCAGCACGCCGACCGCACCCAACCGCGGCCATCCGCCACGGCTGGACTCGGCCCGCCGTGGGCGGTAGTCGTTGGTCATGTTGCCAGTGTTCCCCTCGTGATCAACGTTCCTCGACCGTGATTGGAGCCTCCACCGCTCGCTCCTGGGCCGGATGGCCGTACATCTGCCCGCCGGGCCGCGTGCGTACCTGCTCGAGAGCTGCCCACATCGCAGCGCTCGTGTCGCCCTCGACCGAGACGGACAGTTGGTCCTCCGGCAGCCAGATGGTCAACACGACCCGCTGCACACCGGCCGGCCCGTCCACGGTGTCCTTGTCGGTCTTCGCCCATCCTTCGGTCGGCGCACCGCCAACCAGCAGGTCGTAGGTCTTGAGCACCGTCTTGGCGTTGAACTTCCTTGCGTAATGCTCCTCCGCGTCGCTGGGCACCTCCCAGTAGCGGTACCTGATCAGCGCATCGCCGAGTTCGCATTCCCACATCACGGTCACCCCGACGTACGTCGACTTTCCGGTCGAGTCGGCCTCCGTACAGCCAGGCTGCGAAGCGATCGAAGGGAAGGCGTAGGTCAGGAAGGACCAGTACTCGTCCTTGCCTTCGGGAAGGATGCAGTCCCCGGCCGTGTCGCTTTCGGCCCCGTCCCAGCAGACAAACCGGCTGGCGGCGCCGCTCTCCCCGGGGGTGGCAACCTGGCTCGCGGTTTCCGCCTCGGATGGGACGGCGGACGCAGTCCGCACGGGTCCGGCGCTGGACGTGCCGGACGCGGCCTTTGGCGCGAACATCCCGGTGGCGAACGCGGCGCTAAGCCCGCCGGCCACCAAACCCAGCACGATCACCGCACCGACGACCAACGGCCAGCCGAAGCGCTTGGTCGTTCGTCCAGGCAGACCGGGTTGAGCCTGGTAGGCGGGTGCGGCCGCTTGCGCGTTCGTCACGGGCGAGGCGGGAGCGAAGATGGACGGCGCAACTCCCGAACCAGTTGTGACCGGCGCTGACCAGGCCGCCGCGCCTGCATTCCGTGTGGCCAGTTCGGCGTCCACCTGCGGGTCCTGCAGGGCCGCCAGCCAGCCGAGCAGCGCCTCGTCCGTGCCCGGATAGGCAGCCACCCACGGCCGCAGCTCAGGGAAGTCGGTGACGATCTGCCGCAGGTCGGCAAGTGTCGCCGACCGGTTGGCGAGCGCCGCGTAGGCCGCGCGCGCGTCCGGGAATGCCACCGTCGTTCTCCAATCTGGCGATCGTGTCGCGACCACGTGGCTTCAGCATATGGACGCGCCCCCTCGACCGAGGCAGATCGGTGAAGCAGCGC
>DAOPRQ010000019.1:0-8799 GCA_035349055.1 Propionicimonas sp. | reverse complement strand
TGCGGCTGACCTCCGTCTCACCGCTCGGTCGCGGGTCTCGGCATTCAGAGTCCGCAGGTCGTCGGTTCGGCAGCGGGACTTCCGGGCTCGGGAACGTTGCGGCGGGGCTTGGACTGGCAGGATAGGTGCCAAAGGGGTCAAGGTCGCGAGGGCTCCTCAACGAAGAGGGGTGCGCATGATCACCAACTGGATCGAGTTGCCTGCCCATCGGCTCTGGCTAGCCAGGCACTTCCAGCACCTGCTCGAGTTCGGCCGGAGGACGCCCCACCCGAGCGGCGGTGCGGCCTGGCTGACCGATGCCGGCGTTCCCTGGCTCGACCAGGGCGTGCAGACCTGGATCACCTGTCGCACAGTGCACGTCTACTGCCTCGGTGCGCTCGCCGGGCGTCCCGGCAGCCGTCCGGTGGCGGCAGCGGCGCTCGCCGGGCTGACCGGCGTGCTGCACGACACCGAATCCGGCGGTTGGTTCTCCGCGGTGGCGCCGGACGGTTCGACGCCGGACGAGAAGGCCGCCTACACGCACGCGTTCGTGGTGCTGGCCGCCTCTTCAGCGACGGCTGCGGGTCTCGAAGGTGCGGCCGAGTTGCTGGCCGAGGCGCTGGCCGTCTTCGAGGAGCGGTTTTGGGACGAGGCGTCCGGCCGTTCAGTGGACACCTGGAACCGCGACTTCACCGTGCTCGATCCCTACCGTGGCATCAACGCGAACATGCACACCGTCGAGGCGTTCCTCGCCGCGGCGGACGTGACCGGCGATCGGGTCTGGCTTGACCGGGCGAGCCGGGTGGCTGCGTTCGCGGTCGCCCAGGCCGAAGCCAACGAGTGGCGGCTGCCCGAGCACTACGACAGCGACTGGACGCCACAGCTCGAGCTGAACGTGGACCGTCCCGACGACAAGTTCAAGCCTTATGGCGCGACCATCGGCCACGGCCTGGAGTGGGCCCGGCTACTGCTGCACCTGGAGGCCGCCGGCGCGACTGGGGTCGAGTGGCTGCCGGCCGCAGCCGCGCTGTTCGACCGCGCAATCGCGGACGGCTGGCACGCCGATGGCGCGGATGGCTTCGTCTACACCACCGACTGGTCCGGCCGTCCAGTGGTTCGGGACCGGATGCACTGGGTGACCGCGGAGGCCATCGGCGCGTCCGCGGCGCTGTTCCGGCGCACCGGCAACCACACGTATTCGGCGCACTACGCGCGCTATTGGGACTACGCCGAGCGCTTCGTGCTCGATCATGAGAACGGATCCTGGCACCACCAACTCGACCCGCAGAACCGTCCAGCCGATTCGGTGTGGCCGGGCAAGGCCGACCTTTACCACGCCGCGCAGGCAACCTTGATCCCAACCCTGCCGCTCGCGCCCAGCCTGGCCACGGCGCTGGCTCGGGGCTTGCACGCCTGATGACCGGCATCGACCTGCCACTCGCGGAGCTGCAGCGTTACGTCTGTGACGAGCCCGCGCCGGCCGACTTCGATTCGGTCTGGACGCAAACCCTGCAGGTGGCTCGGGAGGTACCGATGCTGCCCCGGGTCGAACGGGTGGAGACCGGGCTGCGGCTGGTCGAGAGCTACGACGTCACCTTCCCCGGTTTCGGCGGCGATCCGATCAAGGCGTGGCTGACCGTGCCGGCCGGGGCCGACGGCCCGCTGCCGGTGGTGGTCGGCTACCAGGGCTACGGCGGCGGCCGTGGCCTGCCGTTGGAGCACATCACCTGGGCCAACGCCGGGTACGCGGAGCTGTTCATGGACTCGCGCGGGCAGGGCTCGTCCTGGGGCAGCGGCGGGCACACGCCCGATCCGCACGGCTCGGGTCCGGCCTTCCCGGGCTACCTGACCCTCGGCGTGCAGAGCTTCGAGACGCTGTACTACCGCCGGTTGATCACCGATGCAGTGCGGGCTGTGGACGCGGCTCGCGTGCTGCCGCAGGTCGACCCGGAGCGGGTGGTGGTCACCGGCATCAGTCAGGGCGGCGGGTTGACGCTTGCTGTCGCCGGTCTGGCGGACGGACTGGCTGCGGTGATGCCCGACGTGCCCTTCCTGTGCAACTTCCGGCGGGCCGTCGATGTGGCCGAGACCGATCCATACGTCGAGATCGCCCGCTACCTGAAAGTGCATCGCGCCAGTGTGGACGAGGTGTTCGGTGTGCTGGCCTACGCGGACGGGGTGCACCACGCCGCCCGAGCGTCCGCCCCGGCGCTGTTCTCGGTGGCGATCGCGGACCAGATCTGCCCGCCTTCGACGGTGTACGCGGCCTACCACGCCTACGCCGGGGCCAAGTCCCTGGAGGTCTACCCCTTCAATGACCACGAGGGCGGCCAGACCGTCCAGGTGGCCCGTCAGCTCGAATGGTTGGAGTCCATCGGCCTGGCGCCCTAACCGATTGCGCTCGAGGAACGAGCGGACCATCGAGCGGCGACGGTTCCCTTCTGCAGCCGTCGGAACGGACGCTGGGCGTAGGCTGCCGCCACCTACCGAACGGAGGAACCCAATGCGTCTTCAGGAATTCCCGCGCTACCCGCTCACCTTCGGGCCGAGCCCCGTCCAACACCTCAAGCGGCTCAGCCAGCATCTGGGCGGCGCGCAGGTCTGGGCCAAGCGCGAGGACGTGAACAGCGGTCTGGCCTTCGGCGGCAACAAGGTACGCAAGCTGGAGTACATCGTGCCGGACGTGCTCGCGTCCGGTGCCGACACTCTCGTCTCGATCGGTGGCTACCAGTCCAACCACACCCGGCAGGTCGCGGCCGTCGCCGCCCACCTCGGGCTGAAGTGCCGGCTGGTGCAGGAGCAGTGGGTGCCCTGGGATGACCCGACCAACACCCAGGTGGGCAACATCCTGCTCTCGCGGATGATGGGCGCCGACTCCCGGCTCGACCCGTCCGGCTTCGACATCGGCATCCGGGACTCCTGGAAGAACGCCCTCGCTGAGGTGGAGGCGTCCGGAGGGAAACCGTACGCGATCCCGGCCGGCGCGTCCGAGCATCCCCTCGGCGGGCTCGGCTTCGCCAACTGGGCGTTCGAGGTGGCCGAGCAGGAGCAGCAACTGGGCGTCCACTTCGACACGATCATCGTCTGCACGGTGACCGGCTCCACCCACGCGGGCATGATCGCCGGCTTCGCCGCGCTGGAGGAGCTCACCGGCGTCCGGCGGCGGGTGCTCGGCATCGACGCGTCCGCCACGCTGGCGAAGACCCGTGACCAGGTCGCCCGGATCGCCCGGCACACCGCTGAACTGATCGAGCTCGGCCGCGACGTGCGCGACGACGAGATCACCGTGCTTGAAGGCTGGGCCGGTGACCTGTACGGCATTCCGGTGGATTCCACGATGGCCGCGATCCGGCTCGGCGCCGAACTGGAGGCGATGATCACCGACCCGGTTTACGAAGGGAAGTCGCTGGCCGGGCTGATCGACCTGGTGTCCTCGGGCGAGATCAGCCGCGACTCGAACGTGCTCTACGCCCATCTCGGCGGCCAGCCCGCTATCAACGCCTACCACCGGCTTTGGAGCTGACCGTCCGGTGGCTGGACTAAGCAAGAATACCCCCGACCGTACTAAGTCCTAATGTACTAACATTTAGGTCATGACCTCTGACGTAGCCACGCAAGCACCCAAGCGAATCACTCACCTGATCGGGCACGAGTACTGGGAGGGGACAGCCGAGCGCACCTCGCCGGTCTTCAATCCGGCCACCGGCGAGATCACCGGGAGCCTCGACCTCGCGTCCAAGAACCTGGTGGACGAGGTCGTCGAGCAGGCGGACGCGGCCGCGAAACAGTGGGGTGCCACTTCGCTGGCCAAGCGGACGAAGGTGCTGTTTGCCTACCGCGAACTGCTGAACGCCAACAAGCAGCGGATCGCCGAACTGATCACCGCCGAGCACGGCAAGGTCACCTCCGATGCGCTCGGCGAGGTTAGCCGGGGCCTGGAAGTGGTCGAGTTCGCCTGCGGCATTCCGCAGTTGCTCAAGGGCGGCCACTCCGAGAACGTGTCCACCAACGTGGACGCCTACTCGCTGCTACAACCCCTCGGCGTGGTGGGCGTGATTTCGCCGTTCAACTTCCCGGCGATGGTGCCGATGTGGTTCGTTCCGGTCGCGGTCGCCGCCGGAAACGCCGTGGTGATCAAGCCGTCCGAGAAGGACCCGTCCGCTGCCAACGCGATGGCCGAACTGTGGCGCGAAGCCGGGCTACCGGCAGGCGTCGTGAACGTGGTGCACGGCGACAAGGAGGCCGTGGATGCGCTGCTCGACCACCCCAAAGTGAAGGCGCTGTCGTTCGTGGGCTCGACGCCGATCGCCAAGTACGTGTACGCGCGCGGGACTGCCAACGGCAAGCGCGTCCAGGCTCTCGGCGGCGCGAAGAACCACATGCTGGTACTGCCGGACGCCGACCTGGACCTGGCCGCGGACGCAGCGGTCAGCGGCGGTTTTGGTTCGGCCGGCGAGCGTTGCATGGCGGTCTCGGTGGTGCTTGCCACCGACTCCATCGCGGACGAACTCGTCGCGAAGATCGTCGAACGGATGCGGACGCTGAAGACCGGTGACGGCTCGACCGGCTGCGACATGGGCCCGATCGTCACCGAGGCCGCGCGGGACCGGATCACCGGCTATATCGCCGCCGGCGCCGAAGCCGGTGCGACGCTGGTCATGGACGGCCGCGACGGCCCGTTCGCCGGATCGGAGGACGGCTTCTTCGTTGGGCCGACACTGTTCGACCACGTGGCCACCGACATGACCATCTACACCGACGAGATCTTCGGACCGGTGCTCTCGGTAGTGCGGGTGTCGGGCTACCAGGAGGGTCTGGATATCATCAACGCCAGCGAGTACGGCAACGGCACCGTGATCTTCACCAACGACGGCGGCGCGGCCCGCCGCTTCGAAGTGGAAGTGGAGGCCGGCATGGTGGGCATCAACGTGCCCGTGCCGGTGCCGATGGCGTATTACTCGTTCGGCGGCTGGAAGAACTCACTGTTCGGCGACTCCCACGCCCACGGAATCGAGGGCGTGCACTTCTTCACCCGGACGAAGGCGGTCACCCGGCGCTGGCCCGATCCCAGCCACCGCGGACTGCAGTTGGGCTTCCCGCAGAACAGCTGACCCTCGCCGAGGGCCCGCCTTCATTGGGCCAGCGCGGTACGATACCCCAGAGGGTATTGATGGGAGTTGTTCGATGACCGATCCGGAGCGGTTCTTCCGCGAGGTGCCCCGTGCCGAGACTGCGGTGGCGGCGGCACCCACGGCTGGCTGGGCGTACTGGCGGCATGCCTGGACGCGGCGCCACACCGTGGCCGCGCTGATCGCGCTGCCGCTGCTCTGGACGCTGAATGCCGGCGCGGCGCGATGGCCGTCCGAGGTGGGGACGCTCGCACTGCTGGCGTTGATCGCCGCAATTGGGGCCGTGGTGCTGGCCAGCTTCCTGCCGGTCGCCGGGTCGAAGGCGCTCAGCGGCGGCGTGTGCGCACTGGCACCGGCGTGCGGGGTGTTTGCCGCGACCATGATGCTGAACCGAATGGCGATCGACCCCGCCTACAGCTGGCTGAGCCTGGGCCTGATCGCCACTGCCGCCGCCCTGCGCTACTTCGGCGGCGGTACCTGTTCAACGCGCTGACCACCGCCCGGGCCCGATTGAGCTTCCTGCTGGTTGAGCTTTCGAGACCCAAACGCTCGCGATCAGCTGGTCGTGATCTCGAAGGTCTCGGACGCCAGGTCGGCGTCCAGGCGAGCCCATAGTCCGTCCTTGCGCCAGGTGATCGACAGCTTGTCGGACGCGGTTTCGGCAACCTCGCAGGTCGCGTCGAAGCCGAAGGCGCCGAAGCTGTTCCGGAAGCGCAGCAGCTCCAGTTGCCGCTGCACCACCGGCTTGGCGAGCCCTTCAGCCACGTCATCGGCCGACAGGTTCGTCCGGTTGATCTCCTTGTGGCCGCCGGAACCGGCCTTCTCAACCGCGGCGTGGTTGTTCTTGCCGGCGAACAGGTCGAGGTACCAGACCTGCGGCTTGCCGGGCATGAAGCACTGGATCGCCCGCGCGAGCAACAGTCGGGCGTCCGACTCCCCCAGCGCGCTGTGGTATGTCGCGTTGACCTGGTAGTACATGTTCTTCGCGCCGTGCAGATCCTTCACGTAGCCGCCGCGGCCCACGATGGTGTCGATCAGGGAAGCGATGCGCTCCTCGTCCAGCAGGCCCTTCAGATCCAGCAGTGGGATGCCGTCGTGGCAGCCCAGCATGTTCACCGTCCGGATCTTCTTCGCCAACAGTTCCCCGATCCAGCGCTTCAGCGTGGACGCGTCCCTTCGATCGAAGGCGTCGATCAGCAGCCCGGGAAGGAAGAAGTCGTACGTCATGAAGCCGAGGCCGGCGATGGTCTCGTGGATGCCCTCGGCGTAGGTGGAGTGGATTTCCGGCAGCAGTTGCAGCCCGCGAGCGTCCGCGAGATCCTTCACCTTGCCCAGCAACTCCCAGGTGCCCGGGTCATTGAGGAAATTCTTCGCGCCCGGCTCCTTGGGCGCGTAGGCGAAAGCGTCCAGCCGGACGATCTGCGCGCCGTAGCCGGCCAGCTTGTCGAGGGTGTCGGCGTAGAACTCCCAGACCAGCGGCGAACTGATGTTCAGGTCCATCTGGCCCAGGTACTTGCGGCGGCTCTCGACGTGGTTGACCACCGCGTCCCGGACGCTTTCGTAACCGCTGAAGTCGGCCTCCGCGGGACGCTTGCCGGACGCGAGCGCGTCCGCCAGCCGACCCGCCAGCACCTCGGCGCGACCGTACTGCAGGCCAGCAGCGCGCATCAGGTCCTGCGCGTCGGGAGCGGTGTAGCGCACCTCCTGGTAGAAGGTGTTCCAGTACGGCACCTCACGGCCGTCGGGGAAACGGACCATCAGGATCGGCAGCCCGGGCTTGCGGAAGAACATGTCCTTGATCAATTCCGGATCGGGCTGAAGATAACCGTCCGCGGTCATCGTGCCGTGACCGGCCCAGAACTTGTTCCAGTCGATGAAGAAATCCGCATAGTCCGAGGACGCGCCCTTGGCGAGGATGTCCTGGAACTGCGGCGACAACACCGACGCGTGGTTGAGGATGAAGTCGAACTTGAAGTCGATGCCGGCCGCGGTGAGCGCCTCAAGGTCGGCACGGGTGGCGAACAGGTCGCTGAGTTCGTAATCGATCACCGAGAATCCCCGGTCGAGATCGGTGTTGAACACGCTTGGCAGCAGATAGGCCGAACTGAACACTCCAGCCAGCTCCGGCCGCTGGACGAACTCAACCAGATCGGCGAGGGTGCCACCGATGCTGTCCGGATAAACGTTGAGCATCGGGCCCGCGGTCTGCTGCCGCCCGCCCATGACCCGGGCGTAGGCGGCCTGATCGAGCAGGTCGGCGTCCTTCGAAACGATGATTTTCGCCTTAGCCGCCTGGGAGTGCAGCTTGGCCTGTTCGAGGCCCAGCACCAAGGTGGTGAACGGGCTGTCGACGGCACCGTCGCGGCTGCGCGCACGGCGGTGCGCGAGGGTCTCCTCGGGCGTGCTGTTCAGCAGGACTGGGATGTCCACGCCGTGCAGCAGGTCGTTGTTGCCATGCGTCCACTCGATAACGATCACCCTGACGTCGCTGACGTCGACGTCGTCGTACCAGAGTGCGTCCGGGGTGCGACCCATCCGCTTCAGGTGCAGCGTGGTCGCGCCGTTGTGGAAGGCAGCCAGGATGCCGCTGATCTGGTCGAAGTCGACCTCGGCCGACGTGCCCAGGTAGTCGGCCAGCGCGTTCCGTCCAGCCTGGAAGTAGGTGTCGAACCAGGCGTAGACGGACGCCTGCGCGGGATCGGCATCGCGTCCGTCGGACTGCAGCGCGGCCAACTCGGCGCGGACGTCATCGTCGACCAGGCCTGCGTCCGCAAGGCCCTGGAGCCCGGCGATCCGGAAGGTGTGCAGTCGCTCGGCATCGTTCTCTGCCGGGATGCGGCGCGGGTAGTTGTCGCCGGAGAGCACGTAGGCGCCGATGCCGTGAGCGTTCAGACCGTAGGCCAGCAGCGAACCGGTCTCGGACTTGCCGACGCCCGAGCCACCGCAGACCGCCACCACGGCCCGTCCGGACGGGCGCTGCAGCAGCGGTTGGAGCTGCGTCCAGAGCTCGGGGAAGATCACCTGCGCCTTGCCGACGTGGCTCGGGGTGATCTGCACCTTGTCGCCAGGCATGTCGCCAGTGGGAATGGCACCGAGATCGGTCACCTCGGGGAAGCTCACGGTCATTGTGTCGTCCTCCTGGGTCGCGCCGCTGCGTTGACAGCAGCGTAGTGCCCCTAGGGTGGATTTGCTAAATGGTTTGAGCAAAAAAATCGATCAGACGTCGCGAACATCTGAATCGCTGCGTCGGCGCGCGTCCGCGGCTAGCCTGACCAAATGACGGCCACCGTTGAAGGCCGGCCTGACCGCGGGCTGACGATCGGCGTGATGGGCCGGTCGCGCAACGAGAATGAGCACCGACCGACCCTGCATCCAGCGCACCTGGCGAAGCAGCCCGCCGAAGTGAGCGGACGCCTGTACCTCGAGAAGGGCTACGGCGAGAGCTTCTCGGCCAGCGACGCCGAGTTGGGCCAACTGGTGGCAGGGCTACGCAGTCACGCCGAGTTGGTCGCGGAGTGTGATGTGATCCTGCAGCCCAAACCAGTGCCCGGCGACATCGTTGAACTGCGCCCGGGCCAGGTGTTCTGGGGCTGGCCGCACTGCGTCCAGGACGCCGAACTCACTCAGCTGGCCATCGATCGGCGGCTCACCATCATCGCGCTTGAGGCGATGAACCACTGGAACACCGATG
>DAOPRQ010000018.1:0-37413 GCA_035349055.1 Propionicimonas sp. | reverse complement strand
TCCGGCGAGCCGAATGGCTGCGCGGTGAGGTGCCGCCGTTCGAGCTGGGTCGGCAACTGATGACCGAAGTGGTCCAGGAGGCGGAGCGTTCGCGGCGGCAGCTCCCGTCCGACCTTGCCGATGCCCGGTTGCATGACCTGGAGGTGCTCGTCCCTGTGCCCGGAGTCGGAGACGTCAAGCTGGTCGGGCGGGTGCGCGCCCACGGCAGCCAACTCGTTCAGGCGGAGTTCTCCAGCCTCGCGCCGCGACACCGGCTGGAGGCATGGATCCGCCTGCTGGCGTTGGCCGCCGCCATACCCGGGGAGTGGAGCGCCCGGGTGATCGGGAAGGGAAAGGTGGCCACCTATGCCGCACCGCCGCAGCCGGGTGCGCTGACCATCCTCGGCAAACTGCTCGCCATCTATTCCCGCGGGCTGAGCGAACCGCTGCCGGCGTTCCCCCGCGTGTGCATGGAGTGGTCCTCGCTGCGGGAGAGTCGCCGCGATCCCCTCGACCCGAAGGTGGGCATGAACCGGCTGCGCGATCGCTGGAAGTGGGAGACCGACGAAGCCTGGGCATTGTTCTTCGAGTTCCCTGAACTGGTGTCGACCGAACTCGGCGACCGGGAGATCCCAGGTGCAGACCCCAGCGAGCGCCTACTGCTGGGTGCGCTGGCCAGTGCGATCTGGGCGCCCCTGCTGGCCGCGGAGGTGACCCGATGACCACGCCGACGCAGCTGGCGCTCCACTCGCTGGAGATACCGACCGCACACGACCCGGCCGCCCCGTTGCCGCGGGGCACTACGGTCCTGGAAGCCAGCGCCGGCACCGGCAAGACCTATGCGATCGCGGCGCTGGCCACCCGCTACCTCGCCGAGGGATTGGTCGAGGCCGACCGGATCGCGGTGATTAGCTTCAGCCGGATGGCTTCGGCCGAGTTGCGTTCCCGCGTCCGCGAGCGACTGGGTTGCACGGTGACCGCACTCACCGACCACCTTGCCGGGCTACCGGTCGAGCTCGACGAGACCGATCGGCTGCTCGCGGACGGGCCGCCGGAAGCCGTGCACGAGCGCATCGCACGGCTGCATCGCGCCATCGCCGGCCTGGACGGGGCGGCGATCATGACCATCCACCAGTTCTGCCAGGCGATGCTGGACGAACTCGGGGTGCTCGCGGCCCAGGATCCGCAGGCCACGCTGGTGGAGGACCTGTCACTGGTTCGCGACCAGGTGGTCAATGACGTCTACCTCGCCCGCTACGCCAACGCCACGCCGGCACCACCGTTCGATCTGGCGACCGCTCGGTTGCTGGCCCGCGAAGCCGCCGAGTTGGCGGACGCGCCGCTGGTACCGGCGGCGGCGACCGGCCGTGCCGCCGAGCGACTCGCGTTCGCGGCGGCGGTGCGGGCCGAACTGGCCGCACGAAAGCTGCGGCTCGGCCTGTACTCGTTCGACGACCAGCTCTCCCGGCTACGGGAGTCGCTCACCGGCCCGACCGGCGCCGCCGCGGCCGCTCGACTGCGCCGGCGATGCCAGGTCGTACTGGTCGACGAGTTCCAGGACACCGATCCGGTGCAGTGGGCCATCCTGCGCGACACCTACGCCGGCCACGTGCCGCTGGTACTGATCGGCGACCCGAAGCAGTCGATCTACGCCTTCCGCGGGGCCGACGTCTCGGCCTACACCGATGCCGTCGCCACCGCCGCCGACAAGCTCTCGCTGCTGGTCAACCACCGCGCCGATGCCGGCGTGGTGCAGGCGGTCAACACCCTGTTCCACGGCGTCACCCTCGGCGCCGGCATCCCGGTCCCGGCGGTGACCGCGAGCCACCACGAGCGTCGGCTGCTCCCGTCCGACTTCTCCGGGTGGGCGGCGGCGGCCCGAATCCGGTGCGTGACCGAGGCCGAACCCATGCTCGCGGCCCAGGCGCGGGGCCGGATCGTCGCCGATCTGACCGCTGAACTGGTGAGCCTGCTGGACAGCGATGTGCAGGTTGTGACCAAGGACGGGCCGCGTCCGGTCGTCGCCAGTGACGTCGCGATCCTGGTGAACACCAACGCCCGCGGTCGCGCCATCGCCGATGCCCTCACCGCCGCCGGCGTGCCCGTGGCGTTCTCCGGCGCGGATTCGATCTTCGCCAGCCATGCCGCCAAGGACTGGCTCACGCTGCTGCGCGCGCTTGAGCAGCCCCGCCAGACCGCGACGCGGGCGGCGATGCTCACCGACTTCGTCGGGGCCGACCTGACCATGCTGGCGCTGGCCGACGAGACCGAGTTCGTCACCTGGGCCAGCCTCCTGCAGGGCTGGGCGCGAACTCTCAACGCCCAGGGCGTGGCCGCGCTGTTCGCAGCGATCCAGGCCAGCAGCGTCCCGGGCCGACCGGGGTTCGCCGAGCGGGTGCTTGGGCGTCCGCGGGGTGAGCGGGATCTCACCGACTTCCGGCACCTGGCCGAGATCCTGCACGCCCAGCATTCGGACGGGATGCGCGGCCAGACCCTGGTGTCCTGGTTGGCCGAGGCTACCGATCGTGCCGCCGCGACCAGTGATCGCGTCCGCCGGCTTGAGACCGACCGCGAGGCCGTGCAGATCATGACCGTGCACAAGGCCAAGGGACTGCAGTTCCCGATCGTCCTGCTGCCCGAGGCGGCCGACCTGTGGCTACCCGACGACGACTCCGGCGCGCCGATCGCCTTCCACGCCGACGGCCGGCGCGTGCTCGACCTCGGCGGCGCGGATGCGCCCGGACGCGCCGAGCGGCTCGCGACCTACGCGCAGGAGGAGGCCGAGGAACGCCTCCGCGGGCTGTACGTGGCACTCACCAGAGCCCAGTCCCACGTCACCATGTGGTGGTCGCGCACCCGGCAGAACACGTCCGCGGCACCGCTGCACCGGCTGCTGTTCCGGCGCCGGGATGTCCTCGGCGCGCCGGCGGCGAGCTATCCGGTCACCGAACCGCCCGGGGACGGTCACCCCCGCGAGCTGCTTTGGCTGGCCGAAGCTGGGATCGGCGTGGAGGAAAGCGAGCCGATCAGCACCAGCCCACGCCGCGACCGTCCCAGCATCCCCGACCGGCTGGTGCTGCCGAAGTTCACCAGGGAGATCGACCAGTTCTGGCGCCGCACTTCGTATTCGGGGCTGACCGAGGCGGTGCACGCCCGACCGCCGGTGGCCCTCGGCGAGCTGGCGTGGACCGAGGACGAGCCGGCCGAGGAGTCCCCCGCCGCAGCGGTGGCCAGCGCGGGCACACCGTCCCCGATGGCTGCACTGCCGGGCGGCACCGGCTTCGGCAGCCTGGTGCACGAGGTGCTGGAGAACCTCGATTGGCACACCAGTGACGAGGCCGAACTCACCGAGCGGCTGCTAGCAGCGGCCACGGAAGCCTGCGCCCACTTCGCCATACCCGAACTCAGCGCAGCGGCACTGGCAAAGGGGTTGTTGCCGAGCCTGCGCACCGACCTCGGCCGCCTGACTGGCGGGCTCCCCCTGGCCGCCATCCCGATCGGCGACCGACTCAGTGAGCTGAACTTCGAATTAGCCCTCGGCGGCGACGCGCAAGCAGCCACCCTGACCGCCACTCTTGGCGATGTGGCTGCGACGCTTCGCAGGTGGCTCCCCGCCGACGACCCGTTGGCCGACTACCCCGATGCCCTGGCCGACCCACTGTTGGCGGGGCAGGCATTGCGGGGGTTCCTCACCGGGAGCATCGACTCGGTCTTCCGGATTCCCGGTCCGACTGGGCCGCGGTTCGTGGTGGTGGACTACAAGACGAACCGGCTGGGGCCGGTGGACCTGACCCTCGAGCACTACAGCCAGGCCGCAATGGCAGCGGAAATGATCCGTACGCACTACCCGTTGCAGGCGCTGCTCTACTGCGTGGCACTGCATCGCTTCCTCGCCGCTCGGCTCCCGGGCTACTCGCCCGAGGCACATCTGGGCGGCGTCGGCTACCTGTTCGTTCGGGGTATGGGCGGAAGCGGAGTTGGTCCGGAAACCGGTGTGTTCAACTGGTTCCCGCCGGCCGGCCTGGTGGCCGAACTCTCTGAGTTACTCGCCGGACGGAGGACCTCATGATCGACCTCGCCACCAGCCTGCGGCCCGGACTCCTGCTCGACGTGCATGCGAGTGGCGCACTTTCCTGGGGCGATGTGCACGTGGCGCAGAAGGTGAGTCACCTGTACGGCGAGACCGACCAGTCCGTGCAGCTGGCGCTCGCGCTGACCGTGCGCGCGCTGCGCGCTGGGTCTACCTGCCTGGACCTGACCACCACCGACCAGAGCCTCGCCGGCGTCGACGAGGATGCGGTCGGCGTTCCGGTCGAGCTCTGGCCGCAATCGGAGCCGTGGCGGGCGGCGATCACCGCCAGCCCGATGGCGAACGTCGGCGCGGACGCGCCGGGCGACCGCCCGCTGCGGCTGGTCGGCGATCTGCTGTATCTGGAGCGCTATTGGCAGGAGGAGACCGAGGTAGCCGACGAACTCCTCCGGCGACGCGCCGAGGCGCCCGCGGAAGTCGAGCCCGAGCGCTTGGCCGCAGCGGTAGCCGAACTGCTCGACGCGGACGCGGACGCCGACCAGGCTGTAGCCGCGATCATGCCGGCGCTCAGCATGGTGACAGTGATCGCCGGCGGTCCGGGTACCGGCAAGACCCACACCCTGGCCCGGCTGCTGAGCACGTTGTGGCGCACCTTGCCCCGTCCCCCGCTGGTCGCGCTGGCCGCGCCGACGGGTAAGGCCGCGGTGCGCATGCAGGAGGCTCTCGCGGAGGAACTCGTCCGGCTGCCCGAGGACCTGGCCGGCGAGCTCGGCCGGCTTCGGGCGACCACGATCCACCGCCTGCTCGGCTGGGTGCCGGAGTCGCGGAGTCGGTTCCAGCATCACCGGGCGAACCCGCTGCCGCACGACGTCGTGGTGGTGGACGAGGCGTCGATGGTGAACGTCACCCTGATGGCCAGGCTTCTCGCCGCGCTGCGCCCGCAGGCTCGGTTGGTGCTGGTGGGCGACCCGAACCAGTTGGCGCCGGTGGAAGCTGGTCCGGTGCTGGCCGACGTCGTGGCCGCACCGGCTACGGTGCCGGCGGCCGCGCGAGCTGCCCTGCAGCTCGTCGGTGCACCCGAATCCGACACCGTGGTGCGGCTGCGCCACAACTACCGGTCCGTGCGCTCGATCGCAGACCTCGCCACGGCAGTGTTGGCCGGCGACCCAGACGAGACGCTGCGGTTGGCAACGTCGGGGACCCACGGAATCCACTTCGCCGAGCGGGCCGAGGAGACCGAACTGCGCGACGTGGTGGAGCGCACCGGGTCGGCGATGGTGGCAGCCGCCCGCGCCGGGCGGGTCGAGGATGCGCTGGCCAGCTTGGAGTTCCACCGGCTGCTGTGTGCGCACCGGCGTGGTCCATTCGGCGTGTCGGTGTGGTCGCGGCTGGTCGAGGATTGGCTGGCGGCGAGCATCGAAGGCTTCGACCCGGCCCAATCCTGGTACCCGGGGCGACCACTGCTGGTCACCGCCAACTCACCAGATCTGGGGCTCTACAACGGCGATACGGGGGTGGTGGCGCGTACCGTTGGCGAGCAGTTGCGCGCGTTCTTCGCCCGTGGCCGGGAGCTGCACTCGGTTTCGCCCTTCCTGCTGGACGGCGTGCAGACCATTCACGCCATGACGGTCCACAAGGCCCAGGGCGGCCAGTACGAACACGTGACCGTGGTGCTGCCGCCGCCGGATTCCCCGCTGCTGACCCAGGAGCTCCTTTACACCGCGATCACGCGGGCGAAGCAGCGGGTGACGCTGATCGGCTCGGTCGAATCGCTGCGCCGCGGCGTGCAGCAGCGGGCTCGGCGGGCCTCCGGCTTGCAGGCTCGGCTGCGATAGGCAAGGCAGTGATCAACGATCCCTGAGCTTGACGAAGGGTCGTCGCTTCGGGCGTTGCCTACGGGCTTCGTCAGGCTCAGCCAGCGTTGGCCGGCGATGATCAGCGGTTCCCTAGACAAGGCGCTGATCAGCGGTTCCTAGGCAGCGGACGGGGTCACCCGCACCAGCGGTGAGCCGCCCAGCCAGCCACGCTTCGATCATTCGCCGGGCAATCGAGGTGACCGGCGGCAGGATGACCTCGCCGTCGAGCGCCGTCCGAAGCTGTTCCCGGGTGAACCAGCGTGCCCGCTCGATCTCGTCGCCGGCGAGCGTGATCTCGGTGCCGTCGGCCCGCGCCAGGAACCCGACCATCAACGACCTAGGGAACGGCCACGGTTGCGAACCCAGGTACTCAAGCCCGTGCAGGGTGAGCCCGACCTCCTCGGCCATCTCACGGTGCACGGCCTGCTCCAGAGACTCTCCCACTTCGACGAACCCGGCGAACACCGAATGGCGGCCGGCCGGCCACACCGGTTGTCGGCCCAGTAACAGCCGGTCGTCGTCGTCCAGGATCGCCACAATCACAGCGGGATCGGTGCGCGGGTACTGCTCCTGCTCGCAGGCTGTGCAACGCCGCACCGTGCCGCCAGCCACGGCCCGGGTCGCCGCCCCGCAGGTCGGACAGTAGCCGGCCCGGGCGTGCCAGCCGACCAGTCCGGCTGCGGTGAACGCCAACTCCAGTTCAGTGGTGCCGAGTGAGTCCATGACGCTTCGCAAGGGCGCCAGACCCTCGCCGCCAGCGGCCGCGAACCAGGGCGTGCCCGCCACCAGACCAAGCAGGAAATGTGACTCGGGGTCGTAGTCGCCGGCGCTTGGCTCCGTCCGCAGCCCGGTCGAGTCGACGGCCACCTGTGCCTCGGCTGCGGCGAGCACCACCGCGTCCGCCGACTCCCATAACCCGTCCACCCACGCTGTTTCGGCCCGATTATCCGGCACGCGATCCAGCACGCTGTGGTCGAGCCAGGACGCACCGGGGCCACGCAGCAACTCGCCTCTGCGCTGGATTGAGAATGAAGCAGGACCGGGACCGAGCGGGGAACTCACCTTGGCAAGGCTAGCGGCACGGTTGTGAGCAGCTTCTCCAGCGCCGGCCGGTCCGGCAGGTCGGGGTGCCGCACCACAACGGAGTGACGCAGGTCGTAGAAGACGGCGTCCACCTCGTCCGGGTCGAGTCCTTTCAGTTCTGCCCAGGCCAGCCGGTAGCAGGCCAGCTGGAGCGGATCGGCCCGCCGCGCGTCGCCGGTCTTCCAGTCCACCACCTGCGGACGCCCGTCCGGCCCGGCGAACACCGCGTCGATGCGTCCACGCACCAACCGCCCACCGAGCACCAACGTGAAGGGCGTCTCGACTGCGATCGGTACCGCGTTTGCATACGGACCGGCTTCGAACCCGGCACGCAGTTCGGCCACCTCGACGCCGGCCAGTTCGTCGTCCTCGCCGTCGAGCAGTGGCGTCTGACCCTGGAAACGCTGTTCCAGCCAGCTGTGGAACGCGATCCCCCACCGCTGGGCATCGCTCACCAGCCGGGGCATGGGCCGACGCAGCTCGCGGGCGAAACCCAGCGGGTCCTTGGCCAACCGGCCGAAGCCGGTCACCGACAAATACTCCGGCAGCCCGACCGACGTCCGCGCTGCGCCCAGTTCCAGCTCCGCTGCCAACAGTTGCTCAGCCCTTCTTCGCCAGGCCGCGACCCGCTCCCGCTGGTCGGCGTCCAGTGAAGGCGGCTGCGGGTCGTCGCCGGTGGTCCGCCGCGTCGCCCTGGATTGCTCCACCCTGGCTGCCGCGGCGAGAAGTGCCGTTCGTGCCTCACCACCGGACACTGCCGGCCACCCGACCACCGAGGCCAGACCCAGGAGCGGGTTCCGCGTGGGCACATCCTCGGCCAGGGCCGTGGATTGGGCGTGGCTGACCAGCACGTCAAAATAGTCGGACGCGACCCGCGGTTTCGCCAGCCCTGCACCCCAGGTGTGCGTGCTGGCGACCAGCAGTTGCCGAGCCCGGGTCACCGCCACGTAGGCCAGCCGGTCCTCGCTGAGCCGCTGCTGTTCACGCAGGTCGGCGGCGAAACGGGTGAAATGGTCGTTGTCCACCACGCCGAGTTGGGGCAGCGCGGCCGCATCACCGCGCAACGGGTACGGCAGGGTCGCCGCGTTGCGCAGCCAGTTGCCGGAGACCCGATCGGTCGGGAACACGTCGGCGGCCAGGGCCGGCACGAACACCGCGGTCCACTCCAGGCCCTTCGCCTTGTGCACGGTGAGCACCTTGACCGAGTCGGCGGCCGAAAGCACGGACTGCTCCAGGCCCGTCCCGTACTCACGTTCAGCCTCCAGGTAGGCCAGCAGGCCCGAGAGCGAAGCGTCCGCATCGATGTCGGTGTAGGCCGCCACCGCTTGGACAAAGGTGGCCAGCGGTGCGCTGCCACCTGGATCGATGGCCTCCAGCTCCACGGCCAGGCCCAGCACAGCGATGACGCGCTGCACCAGCTCGGTCACTGCGTCGCCACTGTGCCGGCGGAGTTGCCGCAGCTCACCTTCGAACTCCCGGAAACGCTCTCTTGCGGCCGCGCTATACGGCAGCGGCCCGGGATCGGCCACCGCCTCCAGGATGCTCGGAGCGGCCGCCGGATCGGTGTTCGCCAGCTTGGATGGGTCCGCTGTCCCGGAATCGGCGCCGGCGGTGTGCTTGGCTTCGGCCAGCTCACGGGCCCGGCGACCAAGCTGGGCGAGGTCTGGGATACCGATCGCCCAGCGGGTAGAGGCGAGCAGTCGCAGGGCGCTGGGATTCGCTGTCGGGTCGTCCAGCACGGTCAGGGTCGCCACCACATCGGCCACCGGCGGCAGCTCGAGCAGCCCGCCCAACCCGACGATCTCGGCCGGGATGTCGCGAGCAGATAAAGCGGCGTAGACATCAGCCACCTGAACGTTACGCCGCGCGAGTACCGCGATCTCCGACCACGCCGGCACCGCCCCGGTGTCGTGCAACTCGGCCACCCGGTCGGCCAGTGCGGCCACTTCGTCCGGCCAGGTGGCAAAGCTCGCCGCATCCACCTGGCCCGGAGGTGTGTTCGGTGGGGCGACCAGGTCGAGGTCGAGGCCGTGCGCCATCAACGCCGGATCGGCACGCACCCCGGCTGCGAGTTCGTTGGCAGCGTCCAGCACCAACTGGCCGCTGCGCCGGTTCACCGTGAGCGCGTAGCTGGTCGCCGCCGACCCGTCGGAGGTCGGGAAGTGCGCGCCGAAATCCAGGATGTTGCTGGCCGCGGCGCCGCGCCAGCCATAGATCGCCTGACACGGGTCACCCACCGCGGTCACCGGATGCCCGCGCCCCTGCGCGGGTTCAGCACCGGAGAACAGTGCCCGCAGCAGCGTCCCTTGCGCTGCTGAAGTGTCCTGGTACTCGTCGAGCAGCACCACTGCGAATTCGCTTCGCAGGGCCGCGGAAACCGAGGGAACCTCCACCGCCAACCGAGCGGCCGCCGCCATCTGGTCGGCGAACTCCACGTAGCCCAGCTCCAGTTTCAACGCCTCGTAGCGCTGCACCAGGGCCGCCAACTCCAACCGCTCGGCCGTCGCAGCGGCGGCAAGCTGCAACGCGGCGTACTCGGCGCCACGAGGATTGCGCGGTGCGGCGGCCAGGGCCCGGGTGAAGTTGTCCGCCTGGGCCTGCAGCTGGGCCGGCTCGACCAGGTGCGAACGCAGCTCCGCCGAGAGCTCGACCACACGCTGGGCGACTGCGGCCGGGCGCAGCCGCGACAAATGATCAAGGCCGGCGGTCTCGGCAACTATCCGGGCAGCCAGCCGGAAGCGGGCTGCGGTAGTGATCAGGCGCGAACTGGCCTCGATTCCGAGCAGCAAGCCGTGCTCGGCGACCAGCCGGCCGGCGAAGGCGTCGTAGGTGAGGATCAGTTCCTCGCCGGCTTCGACGTCCGCGTCCAGCACTCCGGCGGCAAGAAGCGCCCGGCGGACCCGTCCGCCTAGCTCACCGGCGGCCTTCCGGGTGAACGTGAGGCCGAGCACCTGCTCAGGGCGAACCTGCCCGGAACCCACCAGCCAGACCACTCGCGCGGCCATCACGGTCGTCTTGCCGGAGCCGGCGCCGGCGATGATTACGCTCGGCTCCAGCGGTGCGGTGATCGCAGCCAACTGCTGCTCGGAGAACGGGATGCCCAGCGCCTGGCTGAGCTGGGCCGGATCGGTGAGCTTCACTGGGCCACCTGTCGACCACGCTCGGACGCCGGACAGCTGGTGGCGAAGACGCAGGCGCGGCAATGGGCACCTGGGGTGGCCGGGTAGCTGCCCTCGGCCACCACCGCTGCGGCGGCCGCCACCCGGTGGTGCACCCAGGTTGGGAACGCCAACTCGGCGGGCTCAGTGGACAGGTGCGGAAGCACTTTGAGCGATTCCTGGCCGAACTCCTTGGGCACGTCCTCGGGGCGTCCAGCCTGGCGAAGATAGACCGCGGCAGCGCCCACCGAGCCCGCACCCCTAGCGTCGAAGCCACCGTTGTCGATTGCCAACTGGTAGACCCCGAGCTGCTCCAGGCCGGCGATCTCGGCCTTCGTCGGCTGGCTGCGGGACGTCTTGAAATCAACCACGCGCAGGCCGTCGGCGGTGCGCTCCAACCAGTCGACCTTCCCCTCCAGCAGCACGTCGTAGCCGCCAACGGTCAGGTTCAGCGCGAACGGCACTTCCACTCCGATCAACTCCGCCTTCCGGGCGGCGCGCCAATTCAAGAATCGCTGCAACGCCAGCTCCACCTCGACCCGCTCTGACGCGGACAGCCAGCGCGCCCCGAACGGCAGCCGCTCCCACACCTCGTCGAGCCGGCTGCGAAGATCGGTCAGTTCCAGTCCCTCGGTGACCACCTGCTGCACGAGCAGGTGGATCAGTGACCCCAGGGTGGCTGCCAGCCCGACGCCGGCTTCACCGCCGGCTTGGCGGGAGAGGAAGTAGCGCCGTGGACAGGTCAGCACGCTGGTCACCTGGCTCGGACTGAGCCGCACCTGCGCATCGGTGGCGCCGGGCAGACTGCTCAACTCCCGCACACCCCACCAGTTGGCCGGATCAGCCGCCGGAACCAGCGGACGCCCGGACGCGTCCGACTGATCGGCCAGCCACGCCAGCTCATCGGCAGCGGCTGATCGCATCGCCCGGGGCTCGGCCGGATCGGTGGCAGCGCGGCGTAGCTGCGCGGTGAGCGAACCGAGGCTCAACGGCTGGGCGTCGGGTTGCGGGGTCTGCGGCGCGACCCCCAGCTCGGCCAGGAACCGGGACGGCGCGTCCGCCTCGCCTTCGGTGCCAGCGGTCGCGGTCACCACCAACCGGCGGCGTGCCCGCGAACACGCAAGATGGAAGAGCCTCCGTTCGGCGGCCAGCTGGTCGCGATGCTCGGTGCGCCCGGTGAGGCCGTCGGGCGTGAGCAGGCCGGCGTCGAGTACAGCGCTCATCCGGCGTCCGCTCGGCCACAACCCTTCCTGCACTCCGGCCACCACCACCAGCTCCCACTCCCGGCCGCGCGCACGGTGTGCGGTGAGCACCTGCACCCCGCGCTTGCGGACGCGCGACTCGCGCTCCCGGTCGGCCGGGATCTGCTGCCCGGCCAGCTCGGCCAGGAAGGCCCGCACCCCACCGGCACCGCCGCGACGATCAGCCTCGGCTGCCAATTCGAAGAAGGCGCAGACCGCGTCGAGATCGGTGTCCGCTCGGCTGCCCAAAGCGCCCCCGGCGAACGACTCCCGGTTGAGCCGGTTCGGCCAATCGGTGCCCTGCCACAGCTTCCACGCGACCACATCCACGGCAGCGCCGTCGGCCACCAGGGCCCGGGCCTCGGTCACCAGTTCCAGTACCGCCCGCAGCTTCACCGCCTCCGTAGTGTCGACCCCGGCCAGCCAGCCCGGCTCATTCACCGCAGCGGCCAACTGCTGTGGCAGCCCGATCAGGGCGGCTTCCGGCTGCGTCCGCCGCCACTGCCGCGCCAGCCGCCGCAACCCGATCGAGTCGAACCCGCCCAGAGGCGAGGTCAGCAACCGCACCGCTTCCTCTGGGGTCACCTGGTCGCGCATCGCGATGCCTAGCCCGAGCAGAAGCGGACGCACGGCGGGCGCGTCCGCCAGTGGGATCTCGTCACCAGCCACCTCGACCGGGATGCCGGCTGCCACCAGGGCCTGCACCAGCGCACCGAGCTGCCGGCGTCCGGAGCGGACCAGGACGGCCATGTCGCCGTACGAGAGCCCTTCGAGCCGGGCTCGGGCAAGCTCGGCTGCGACCGCTGCGGCCTGCTCGGCTGCACCCGCGCAGGTCAGCACCGTCACGGAGTCCGCCGCGTCGGTAGCTCGCAGGTTGCGCAACGAGGACCCGGCCGGACGCGGCAGTCGCTGCCGCAAGCCGGCGAGCGCTGCGCAGGTGGCTGGGCCGAGTCGATGCCCCCGCTGCAGCCCGTCGACCCGTGCCGGTCGCGCAGCGGTCGCGAACACCTCCTGGAACTCGACGACCGCTCGCGGCGCGGCCCCGCGGAACGCGGTCGCGACGCTGTCCGGATCTCCGGTGGCCAGCACCGGCGCCCCGCCGGCCACCGCGGCCACGAATCGGATCTGGGCGGGGTCGAGCTCGGTGAAGTCGTCCACCAGAACCGCTGAGATCTCCGCAGCCAAGGCGGCGCCGACCGCCGGCTCCGCGAGCAGCAGCCGTGCGCGGTGGACCAGTTCGGCGTAATCGAGCACACCCTCGGCGTCCAGCACATCGAGGTATTCAGCGAAGAACCGCCCCAACCCGACCCAGCCCCGCTCGCCGGCCGATTCGCCGAAGGCGACCAGGTCTTCCGGGTCGAGCCCGAACTGGCGGGCGCGCGCGATGGCCAGCCGAACCTGGGCGGCGAACCCCCGAGTACCCAGAGCGGGTCGCAGGTGGTCGGGCCACCTTGTCGCCGAGCCGTAGGCGAGCAGTTCCCGCACCCGGAACTCCTGCTCAGGCGCGGCCAGCAGCCGCAGCTGCGGGCGCTCGGCGAACCGTCGCCACAGGCTGCGGCTGAGCGCGTGCACAGTGGTCACCGTCGGTTGCCAGGCACCCGCGCCGAACTCGGCTGTGACCGCATTGCGAAGGTGACTGGCTGCGGTGCGGCTGGCCGCAAGCACCAACGGTGCCCCACCGGCAGCGGCCCCGGCCCCGCTGGGTCGATCCAGGGCTGCTGCATGCGCGAGCACCGTGGTCTTGCCGGTGCCCGGACCGCCCAGAAGCAGCAGCGCCTCGGCACCCCAACCGTCCAGGACGGCGGCCTGGTCGGCGTCCAGTGCCGGCAGCGTGCGGCTCGTCGAGATGGTCACCGCACCATGCAATCACGCCCCACTGACAGTGCGCGGAAGGGCCCGAACCCCCGCCTTGGCCAGGGTTGTCCCCACTGGTTCCCCGAACCCGTTCCAGCGGGCATGCAAGTGGGGGTTCCGCTGTCGGTGCGGGCCGCTACATTTGGCATATTGCCAGCAACCGAAGAGGTCATCTGATGAGCACACCTGCGCAGCCGTCCAATCAGGCCGTCCAGCTCGCGCCGCCCGACATGCTGAACCTGACCCCGCCCGCGCCGCCGGCCACGGTCACCGCGACGCAGGCGCCGGCCATCGCCCCGCAAGTCGAGGCCGCCCAGGTGCCCGTGCTCGACGCCAAGGTGGAGGACTTCCTCACCGCACTCAGCACCGCCCAGCAGAACTCGCCGGCGTTCTCCGCGCAGGCGGACGCGGTGCGCAGCATGGGCGACGTCGACATCCGCAAGGCCGCGGAGACCTCCAACCGGCTGCTGGACACGCCGGTGCGCGCCATCGAGCAGGGCGGGCTGGCCGACACCTCCAAGGTCGGCAAGACGCTGATGGAACTGCGCCGCACCGTCGAGAATCTCGACCCGGCCCAGGCCAAGGACCAGGGCTTCTGGTCGAAGCTGGGCTTCGGCCGCCAGGTCACCGACTACTTCCGCAAATACCAGAGCTCGCAGACCCACCTGAACGGCATCCTGCACGCGTTGCGGTCCGGCCAGGACGAGCTGACCAAGGACAACGTCGCGCTCAACATGGAGAAGCAGAACCTGTGGAACGTGATGGGCCGGCTGAACCAGTACGTCTACATCGCCGAACGCCTGGACGCGAAGCTCTCCGCTCAGATCGCTGAATTGGAGATCGCCGATCCCGAGAAGGCCAAGGCCCTCAACCAGGACGTGCTGTTCTACGTGCGGCAGAAGCACCAGGATCTGCTCACGCAGTTGGCGGTGTCGATCCAGAGCTACCTTGCGATCGACATCATCATCAAGAACAACATCGAGCTGATCAAGGGTGTCGACCGGGCGTCCACCACCACCGTTTCAGCCCTGCGCACGGCGGTGATCGTGGCGCAGGCGCTCGGCAACCAGAAGCTGGTGCTCGACCAGATCACCGCGCTCAACACGACCACGTCCGACATGATCAAGCGAACTTCCGAGATGCTCAAAGAGAACTCGGCCCAGATCCAGGAGCAGGCGGCGTCCTCCACGATCGGCATCGAGCAGCTGCAGGCCGCGTTCGCCAACATCTACGCGACCATGGATTCGATCGACCAGTTCAAGTTGAAGGCCCTCGACACCATGTCGGCGACCATCGGCACCCTGGAGACCGAGGTGGCGAAGAGCCGCCAGTACCTCGATCGCGTCGCACAGCAGGACACGCGCGCAGCCTCTCTACCCGCCATCACCATCGACAAGTAGGCAAATGGGCTTCTGGGATCGGTTACTCGGACGCGAGGACGAGCCGGCTGAGGCCGAGCCCGAGATCGCGACTGCGCCAACGGCGCATGACATCACCGCCTCCCTTGCCGGGGTGGACGAACTGGTGTCCGACCCGGCGGTGCCTGCGGTGGTTCGTGCGCGGGCTCGCCGGGTCACCGACACCGTACGCAAGACCCTGCCGCGCCTGGAACTGCTCGGTCTGGGCAGCTACGACTCCTATTCGGTGGTCGCCACCGCCACCGATTACCTGCCCGAAGCGATCAGCGCCTACCTTCGACTGCCCCGCGATTGGGCGGATTCCCGCCCGGTAGAGGGGGGCAAGACGTCGCTGCTGCTGCTGATCGACCAGCTCGACCTGCTCGCGGTCACGATGGACAGCATCTACGACGCCGCGAACACCACCGACGCGGCCGCGCTGATCCGGCACGGCAAGTTCCTGAAGGAACGTTTCGGCCACGACCAAGCCCCCGAACTGAACCTGGGACAACCATGAAGACCGCCAACCTCGCCGCCGCGCTGGGCAAGCTGAGCGAAGCCGCTCGCGCTGCCGGGTTCGACCAACACGCCGCCGCCGAAGAAGGCCTGGTGCTGTCGGCCGCCATCGCCGAGTCGAACCGTGGCGCATTCCTGCAGTGGTGCGCCGAGGTCGGCGTGGAGACCTCGGCCCAGACCTTCATGGACGCGGCCGTCCGCGGCCGGCGCTACCGGCGCGCCCCGACGCCCCTGGCCAGCCAGGCGGCCGCAACGACCGGACGCGCCGCGTCCGCCTATGTCAAGGCGCTCGGCGAGGTCTGCCAGTCCGCCGCGCTGCTGGGCGAAGCCAGCCCCGCTGCGCTCGGCGCAGCCAGCCTGGCCGCTGCAGCCCAGCTCGCCACCCATCCGGTGTCCCCGGTTCCGACCGCCCCGGACGATGCGGCCCAGCGCGAGTTCGTCCGGCAGGCACCGTCCATCCTTAACGACGTGCTGTCCAGGCTCTCAGCGAGCCAGGACCGACTGCTGGACGTGTCCCGGCTTGACCCACAGTCGCCCGGCGCGTTTCCCGGCCTGGGTGGCGTAGCGCTTCCTGGCATCCCGGGCACCCCGACGACTGGTGATCCGGCTGCACTCCCGGCCCAGCCTGCACCGGTAGCGCCAGCCGCGACCGAGCCCGACGCAGCCGAGCCCGAAGCCGAGCCGGAACCGGAGAAGACCGTCGAAGAGTGGCTCGCTGAACTCGACGAGCTCATCGGGCTCGCGAACGTCAAGACCGAGATTCACCGTCAGACCGCGATCCTTCGGGTCGACGCGCTGCGCACCAAGGCCGGCCTGAAGAGCCCTACGATCACCCGGCACCTCGTGTTCACCGGCAACCCCGGCACCGGCAAGACCACGGTCGCACGCCTGGTGGCAGGCATCTACAAGGCGATCGGGCTGCTCAGCAAGGGCCAGTTGGTGGAGGTCGACCGCTCCGAACTGGTGGCCGGTTACCTTGGCCAGACGGCGATCAAGACCGCAGAGGTCGCCGCGAAGGCGTACGGCGGTGTGCTGTTCATCGACGAGGCCTACTCGCTCAACGGCGACCAATACGGCGAGGAGGCGATCAACACCCTGGTCAAGGAGATGGAGGATCACCGCGACGACCTGGTCGTGATCGTTGCCGGTTACCCGGCGCCGATGGAAGTCTTCATCTCCAACAACCCTGGCCTCGCCAGCCGGTTCCGTACTACAGTGTACTTCGACAACTACACCGACGAAGAGCTTCGCTCGATC
Source organism: Propionicimonas sp. (assembly GCA_035349055.1). Taxonomy (GTDB): domain Bacteria; phylum Actinomycetota; class Actinomycetes; order Propionibacteriales; family Propionibacteriaceae; genus Propionicimonas. The sequence goes on along the minus strand of DAOPRQ010000018.1, from coordinate 21,042 downwards.
TTCACCCAGATGGCAGCGAAGTCCGACTACGACCTGGGCGACGGCTGCCTGGACGAGTTCAATCGGCAACTCGCCGAGCAGGTGCGCGATGAGACCTTCGGCAACGGCCGCTACGCCCGCAACCTGCTGGAGGCCGCTATCGGACACCACGCTTGGCGGCTGCGCGAAGTCAACGAACCCACGCTGGTCGAGTTGCGCACCCTACTGCCGGGGGATCTCGAACCCGAGTCAGTGCCGACCCCGCCTGAAACGCCGACTTCGGAGGCCGTTCCGGGTGAACCCGTCAGGTTGACCCCGCCGAGTTCGGGAGCCCAGATCTCACCGGTCGAGTTTCCCGCCGGCGGCGAATCATGAGCTTCGTGGCGGCCATCAGCGCCACCAGCGAAACGCAATCACCGGCGACTCAGGCCGCCCCGCTGGCGGTGACGCCCACAACCGGGAGCGCTGAGGGCTTCGCCCCGCCCACACCCAGCCGGACGCCCCGGCTGCTCCGGCAGGTGCAGGTGGTGGCCGCACTGGTGGTCGGCCTCATCACTGCGCTGGGGGTCTGGGCGGTGCTGGACCTTCGCGCGGATGTGGCGGCCGCGCCGAGTGTGGTCGATCAGTACGTCCGGGTCGGGCAGATCGAGCGTGGATTGATCGAAGCCGGAAACCAGGCCACGCTCGCCGTGATCAACACCGAGACCGCGTCGGGCAGCCACGCGACCGCGTCCATGGCGCAGCTCACGGAAGTCTCCAGCCTTCTGGTCGCAGCAGCGCAGGCGCGTCCGTCAGACGGTCCACAGCTGCAGCAACTCGCGGCCTACGTCATGACCTACAGCCAGCAACTCGGCGGCGTGACCGGCCTCACCAAGACGGACGCGACCGCACGGCTGGCCACCGCCGATGACCAGCTCAGCCAATTGCGCGCCGGCCTCGCGCAGTTGCAGGGCGAGCTGCTAAGCGACGCCACCGCGGGCAGCTGGGCGCAGAACCTGGCCTGGATGGTGGTGGCCAGTCTGGTTGCGCTCGCCGTGCTGGCCTGGCTCAGCTGGCTCGTGGCACGGCGGACGCATCGAGTGCTCAACCTCGGCCTGGTTGCGGCACTTGTTGCCGTCCTGGTCACGCTCGCGTTCGCCGTGTCCGCGCAGGGTTCGGCCGGGACTGCCGGCGAACTGGCTCGCGGTACTGAGCTGCAACGCATGGTCAACGTGGCTAACGGCACCACCCAGCTGGCAGTCGCGCGGCAGATGCAGCTGCGCGCAGTGCTTCAACAGAACTGGGGTGCAGCCGAGCAGGACGAGTACTCGACCGCCTTCGCGGCCGCGTCCGCAGCCGCTGACAAGGATGATGCGCTGCCCGGACTCAATGGTTTCAAGAACGCCCACACGAAGCTCGCCGATCTACTGAGCAAATCCGACTGGCCGGCCGCGGCCAAGCTCGTCCTCGATGATGCGGACGGTTCGCTGGCCGCGGCCGCTACCCGGTTCGATGATGCCGCCGCCCGAGCGTCCACCGAAGCGGTCCAAGCGGCCACCGACGCAACCGCGCAGGCCCAGCGCGAACTGCTCGTCCCCCTGATGGTGATGATCGCCGTGGGTATCCTCGGTGCGCTGTTCGCGGTGCTCGGGATCGCCCAGCGGATCAAGGAGTACCTGTGAACGCCACCGCCCCCGCCGCACCCGGCCAACTCGGGGTAGCCGCCCGACCCACCGAGGTGTTGGAGTACCTCGGCGAGCTTGACCGGTGGCTGACTGAGCGTCGAGCCGAACTCGACTCGCTGGACGCGCAGATCCTGGCCACCGGACGGCAGTCCGAGCTGACCTCCGACATGGCGCTGGCGATGGCGCTGTGGCAGGCCGCCAAGACCCGCCAAGGCCTGCTGCTCAACGCCTGGGATTCCGGCCGGGTCGGACAGCAGGAATTGGAGAAGCTTTCCGCCCTGATCTGGGGCCGCCTCGACACGACCGGCGTCGAGGCCACGCAGTTGCAGTCGATGACCGTCTCCCTGCCGGAGGCCGGACGCCTGTGCGACGCCCTGGTCGCCCAACTGCGCACCCGGCTGAACACCGATCCCGGAGCGGAGCAGCAGCAGATCCGGCTGCGGCAACTGCGCGCCCAACTGGAGCGCATCCGCGACCAGGTCAAGCTGGAGCCCAAAGCGCTGGCGCCGGCCGCGCTGGCCAAAGCTGAAGCGCTCGCCGCGCGCACCGAGGAGCTCGCCGGGAAGCGCACCCGTGGTGGCGACATCGCCGGGCTCCTGGGTTCACTCGAAATGGAAGCGGCCAAGTTCGAGCGCGACCTGATCGTCGGTTCAGCCCAGCGGCGTGAGGCCCGTGACCTGCTCGCCCAGGCCCGGGAGCAGTTCGCGCGCGCCGAGTCGAACCAACGAGCCGTCCGGACGCTGGCCGACCGGGTTTCAGCCGCGGTGTTCCCCGCACCAACGGCGACCGTGCCACAGCTGGACGCGCTCGGGCCGCTGCCCAACACCCGGGTCGCGCTGATCGACTACGCGAGAGCGCTATCCACCTACGAGCGCGAACTCGATCAGGTGCACGCCCAGCTCACCAAAGCGCTCGCCGAGGTGGACGCCACCGCTGCCCTGTTGCCTGCGCTCCAGGCCAAGGCTGCCGAACACGGCTTTGCCGAACACCCCGACCTGGTCGAGTTGGCCGACCTGATCAGCCGTCGACTGGCGCAGCGTCCGCTCGCCCGTCCGGTGCTGCAACAGCTGCTCACCGCCTATTCGGCCCAGCTGGACTACCTCGACGGAGGTGGGCGGTGAAGTGCCGGCAGCCCGGCTGCACCGGGACGATCGTCGATGGCTACTGCGACGTCTGCGGCATGCCCGGCGGTCCCGCGTCCGCTCCGGTCGGACGCGGCCGCGAAGGCGGCCGGCCGTCCCGCCAGTCGTCGGGACCGTGTCGGCAGCCCGGCTGTTCCGGACGCATGGTGGACGGCTACTGCGACGTCTGCGGCTCACCGGACATGGCTGCGCCCGTCCCCGAGCCCACTACCGGTTCGACCGCGACCCGCACCTCGATCCAGCTCAGCTCCACGGCGCTGGGTTCGGCCCGGGTCACTTCGTTCGGCAGTCGGCCGAAGCGGCAGACCACCGATCGACTGGTCACTGGACGTATCGGCGCCGGGCTGACCCGCGTCCCGCCCGCCCCGGCGATCGACCCCAGTAAGGCCGTACTGGCCAACCCCGAGGTGCCGCTCGATGCCCGGGTCTGTCCCCGTTGCGGCACCAGAGTCGGTCAAGGCGCCGAAAACGTGGCTACCCGCTCTGAGGGCTACTGCCCCACCTGCGGCGCGGCCTACTCGTTCACCGTGAAGCTGCACCCCGGCGATGTCGTCGCCGGGCAGTACGAGGTCATCGGCGCACTCGCACACGGTGGCATGGGCTGGATCTACATCGCCAAGGATCGCAACGTTTCCGGGCGCTGGGTGGTGCTGAAGGGCTTGCTGAACTCGGACGATCGGGACGCGCTGGCAGCAACGATCGGCGAGCTGCGCTTCCTCGCCCGAGTCGAGCATCCGCTGATCGTGGAGATCTACAACTTCGTCACCCATGACGACGCCAGCTACATCGTGATGGAGTACGTGGGCGGCAGGTCGCTCAAACAGCTGCTCAAGCAGCGGATGACCGCCAATGGCGGCCGTTCCGACCCGCTGCCGGTCGATCAGGCGCTGGCCTTCCTCATCGAGATCCTGCCGGCGCTGGGCTACCTGCACGAACTCGGCCTTCTCTATTGCGATTTCAAGCCTGACAACGTAATTCAGGTGGGCGATTCGCTGAAGCTGATCGACCTTGGTGGGGTCCGCCACGCCGGCGACGAGGATTCGGCGATCTACGGCACGGTCGGGTTCCAGGCACCGGAGGTGGCCACGCTCGGGCCCTCGGTCGCGTCCGACATCTTCACGGTCGGCCGGACGCTGATGGTGCTGTGCGCCGAGGTTCGCGGCTACCAGTCCGAGTACGAGTTCAAGATTCCGCCGGCGGAGACGATGCCTGCCTTCGCCGAGCACGACTCGCTCTACCGGTTGTTGCTGAAGTGCTGCGCACCCGATCCGAGCGACCGGTTCACCTCGGCGGAGGAGCTCCGGCTGCAGATGCTCGGTGTTCTGCGCGAAGTCGTCGCCGCTGCCACCCCAGGCGTCGCCACCACGGCCGCGTCCTCGGTGCTTTTCGAGGCGCCGACGGTCTCGTCTGAGCGCTACGGCATGCGCCAACTGCCTCGACTTCGTCCGGATCAGACCGATCCGCAGGTGGGTTGGCTGGCCAAGATAAACGCCGACGATCCGATCGAGCGACTATCCGCGCTCAGTGCCGCACCGGGGCAATCGCCGGAGGTGCAGCTCGCCCGCGGGTATGCCGCTTTGGACGCGAACAACCCCCGTGTGCTGGACGAGTGTGTCCGGCAGATGCTGACCGCCGATCCATGGGAGTGGCGGGCGGTCTGGATGGCCGGACTGGGCGCATTACAGGCTCAGGACTACGCCAACGCGCAGAGCTCCTTCAACGCGGTCTACGGCCAGGTGCCCGGCGAGTTGGCGCCCAAGCTCGCGCTGGCAGTGGCCTGCGAACTCGGGGGTGAGTACGACATCGCCGAGAACCTGTACCGGATCTGCGCCTCCACGGACGCCGCTTACGTCACCCCGGCGGCGTTCGGGCTGGCCCGCGTCCGGGCGGCCCGACGGGATCTGGCCGGCTCGCTGGCCGCGCTGGAACTGGTGCCGAGCACGTCCCGGGGCTACCCGGAGTCGCAACGCCTCAAGGCCGACCATCTGGTGCGCCTCGCGACCGACGCCTCCGGCCTGACCGAAGCCTTCGCGGCGATCGCGGCTGCCCGGCTGGATCCAGCGGTGCAGGCGCAGTACCGCGCGCTGCTGTATGCCAAGGCGGAGCCGCTGGCCGAGAAGGGCAACCTGAAGATCGCCGGGCAGACCATGACCAGGCCGCTACTGCGGGAGCTGCAGGTGACCAACTACCTCGAACTCGGCCGCCTCAGCGACGACCCGCAGGTGCGGTCGGCGTACATCGACCAAGCCAATTCGCTACGACCCTGGAGCCTGCTGTGACCGAAGCTGAATGGCCGCTCTGGTCTGAGGAACACCCGGTTCCAGCCCAGGACGTCCAGCCGCTCGAGGCGGACTCCGCACCAATCGGACCCGAGCAGGGTGCCGCAGCCGCAACCGCAGCCAGCCCGGAAGGTCCGAGTTGCCCGGTCTGCGGAGCTGCAGTCTCGCCGTCCGCCTCGTTCTGTGAAACCTGCGGAGGCACCCTGACGCCAACCGTCGTCCCGCCGCCCGCGGTCCCGTCCGGCGAGGCATTCTCCTCCCAGACCCGTCGGCTCGGTGAGCGGGTGAGCGCACTGGCGTCCTGCCCGGCCTGCGGTGGGACGGTGGCCGCCGACGGCTACTGCCAGGTCTGCGGCGCGAAAGCACCCAGTGCCCGCGACCACTTCACCGCCGCGCCCGCCGCCTGGGTCGGGGGGGTGTGCGACCGCGGCGTCCAGCACCACCGCAACGAGGACGCGATGGCGCTCTGGGCCGAGGAGGACCGCGCGGTTCTCGTCGTCTGCGACGGCGTTTCAACGAGTATCGACTCCGATGTTGCCGCGCTCGCAGCCGCCCGCAAGGCCCTGGACGTACTGGTGACGAGCACCTCAGTCGGCGTGGCCGGCGATGACAGCCGGGACGCAGCCATGGCACAAGCACTGGTCGACGCGGCACACGAGGCGAACGAAGCGGTGGTCGGCACCACCGCTCCCGACAGCACCAACGCGGCCTCGGCCACGTTCGCGGCCGCCGTGATCGCTGCGGATCGGGTGCACCACGCCAACCTGGGCGACTCCCGGGTGTACTTCATCGGGGCCGGCCAGCAGGTCCTGCTCAGCGTGGACGACTCGATGGCACAGGCTTTCATCGAGCAGGGCATGCCGCGGGCCGAGGCCGAGGCCATGCCGCGCGCGCACGCGATCACCAAATGGCTGGGCCGGGACTCACTCGATATCGTGCCGCGCACGGGCGTCCACGAACTGACCGAGCCGGGCTGGCTGGTGGTGTGCTCGGACGGCTTGTGGAACTACGCGTCCGAACCGGCCGAACTGGCAGTGCAGCTGGTCGCAGCGAGCGCGGCCACCACCGACCCGGTGGCAGTCGCGCAGGCGCTGGTGACCTGGGCCAATGCTCAGGGCGGGCAGGACAATGTGACCGTCGCGCTGGCCCGGTGGGGCGGAGTGCCCGCCGCCGCAGCGTCCGCTGGTCGGTCTAGTCTTGGGGAAGCCCCCAACGACCGTCCCGGGAAGGAGCAGCCGGCCAATGGCTGAGTTCACCGCCGCCGTCTACCAGAATGAGTTCCTGCCCGACGGCGGTACCGATGTCAATGCGATCGTGACCGTCCGATGCACCGGAGCCGGTGCTGCCGGACGTACCGGCAGTGGGGACGCGGGCGAGATCATCGCGGTGGACACGTCCGGTTCGATGGGCGTCGCGAACATGAACGCCGCCAAACAGGCGGCCATGATCGCGCTGGACAACATCCTCGACGGCACCTACTTCGCGGTCGTGGCCGGCAACCACAAGGCCTATCTCGCCTACCCGATGGTGCAGTCCGGCGCCGGCATGGTGCGCATGGACGCCCGGACGCGCGCCGAGGCGCGCCGCGCGATCAGCTTCTTCCGCGCCGAGGGTGGCACGGCGATGGGCACGTGGCTGAACCTCTGCAAGGCGCTGTTCAACTCGATCGGCAACCTCGCCCAGAAGCACGTCATCCTGCTCACCGACGGCGAGAACCACAACGAGACCACCGCCCAGCTCGACTCTGCGATCGCGAACTGCATCGGCCATTTCCAGGTGGACGCCCGCGGCGTCGGCGTTGACTGGAAGGTCGCCGAGATCCGCAAGATCGCCCAGGCACTGCTGGGCTCGGTGGACATTATCGGTGATCCGAACCAGCTCAGCGCGGTGTTCGCCGAGCTGATGCGAAACTCGATGTCCCGTGGCGTGGCCAATGCCGAGCTGCGGGTATGGATCCCGCAGGGCGCCCAGGTGCTGTTCATTCGGCAGGTGTCCCCCACCGTCGAAGACCTGAGCGGACGTGGCACCCCGGTGAACGCCCTGACGATGAGCTACCCGACCGGCTCGTGGGGCGATGAGGAGCGCGACTACCACGTTGCCGTCCGATTGCCGGCCAAGGCGGTCGGGCAGGAGCAGTTGGCCGCGCGGGTGCAGCTGGCGGTGGGCGCCGACCTGCTCACCCAGGGGCTGGTGAAGGCGAAGTGGTCTTCCGACAACAACCTGACCGCGCAGATCAACCCGGAGGTCGCGCATTACACCGGCCAGGCCGAGTTGGCGCAGATGATCCAGGAGGGCCTGTCGGCCAGGTCGGCAGGTGACGAACGGACGGCCACCACGAAGCTCGGCCGGGCGGTGCAACTCGCCACCGAGACCGGAAACGCCGAAGCCACCGCGAAGTTGCGTAAGGTCGTGGACATCACCGACGCGCGGACGGGCACCGTCCGGCTGCGGCGGGCGGTGGACAAGGCCGACGAGATGGCACTGGACACCGCTTCCACGAAGACCACGCGAATCAGGAGCTGACATGGCCATCTGCCCAGCCGGACATGAGACCGGCCAGACCGACTTCTGCGATGTGTGCGGACTCCCAATGGACGGATCGCAGCAGCAGCCGTCCGCTGAAACGGTGGCCGCGGCCACGACGATCAACTGCCCCAACTGCAGCACCCCGAACGTGGCTGAAGCGCTGTTCTGTGAGGCCTGCGGCTACGACTTCACCACCGGCGTTGCGCCCGGACCGGCCCATCCCACGGCGGTCGATTCGCCCAGCCCGAGCGGCGCGGACGCGGACGCGGAGGCGGAGGCGACCGATCGCGCCGGCGTTTCCGACCCCGAGGTCACGAATGCCGAGCCGGTGGCCCCTGCCGAGGCATCCGCAGCACCGGAGCCCGCGGCGCCCACCGACGTGCCGGCACCCGCCGCGGCAGCGACGCGTCCGGTCGTGGAATGGGTGGCTGAGCTGTGGATCGACCCCGACTGGTACGCAGCCCAAGGATCGACCGATCCGATGCCGTCGGCCGGCCTGCCCGACATCGTGCCGCTGGTCAAGGAAAGCAACCTGATCGGCCGGGTCTCGCACAGCCGCGGCATCTTCCCGGACGTGGACTGCGAACTCGACAACGGCTGCAGCCGACGCCACGCGATGCTCAGCACCGACGGCACCCGCTGGTGGATCGAGGACCTGAACTCGGCCAACGGTACCTTCGTGGGCGCGGCCACAGGCATGCTGCCGGCAATGCCGATCCCCCAGGGCCGCGTGGAACTGAACCCCGGCCAGCGCATCTACGTCGGCGCCTGGACCCGCATCGTCATCCGCAAGGCCACCGATGATGAGTTGGAAGCCTTCGCCGGCTGAATCCGGCCACCCACACCAGCGCACTGAGCGCGGGACAATGGGGACACGACCGCCAACACCCACAAACGCCGGCGATTCTGACTCTTGCCGGCGAAGATTCCCTGGCGAAGGTCAGGATCGCTGGCTTGAAGCTGGTCCGGCGGACGCGAGCATGGTTGCGCTCTGGGCGTACGCGGCGTCACTTGCAGAGCGCGCGTGGGTAGATTGGGCCTCCGGTTACCCAGCAAGGAGCAACGGTGGAGATCAAGATCGGCATTCAGCACGTGGCGCGCGAGATCACGGTGGAAACCGAGTCCACCGCCAAGGACGTCGAGGCCAACCTGGAGAAGGCGCTCGCCGACGGCTCCCTGTTGGCAGTGACCGACGAAAAGGGCCGCAAGGTGCTCGTCCCCGCCGACAAGATCGCCTATGTCGACCTCGGCCAGGAGAAGCCTCGAACCGTCGGTTTCGGCGCGCTCTGACCAAGCCCGGATCCAGGCCAAGGCTGGAAGACGCCGGCTGAGCCTGTCGAAGCTGTCACCTTTCACAGCAACGGCACAGCTCACCCTAACCTGGGTGCAGGTATCAGACGTCACTGTGGTGGAGAACGATCCGATCCACAGGGAGCGACATGGCACTTCTCACCGAGCCGGCACCGGTTCGCACCGAACCACCCTTCGCGCAGCCGGTCCTCCGCCATCCGGTCAGCACGCCCGGCTGGTGGCGGGACGCAGTGGGCATCGCCACCTGGCTGAGCATGCTGGTGGTGGTCGCGCTCTGGGTCTCCGGCGGCGGTGCCCAGGACCTGACCGGCTGGGCCAGCGCGATCACGAGCCTTGGCCGCTTGACCGGCCTGATCTCGGCGAACCTGTTGCTGGTCCAGGTCCTGTTGATGGCTCGGATCCCCCTGGTGGAACGCTCCTACGGACAGGACGAGCTGGCCCGTAGGCACCGACTGGTCGGCTTCTGGTCCTTCTGGTTGATGGTGGCCCATCTGGTCGCGATCACCGTCGGCTACGCGCTCAGCGCGAGCGAGAACGTGTTTGTCCAGTTCTGGCAGTTGGTGGTCGACTACCCCGGAATGCTGCTGGCCCTGGTCGGAACCCTGCTGCTGGTGCTCGTCGTGGCCACCAGCATTCGCAATGCCCGTCGCAAGCTGCGCTACGAGTCCTGGCACCTGCTCCACCTGTACGCCTACCTCGGCGTTGGGCTGGCCATTCCGCACATGCTGTGGACCGGCCAGGACTTCCTCGGCAACCCGGTCGCCACCACCTACTGGTGGACGCTGTGGGCGGCTGCGGCCGGTTCGATCCTGGTTTGGCGGATCGGCGTCCCGCTTTGGCGCAGTCTTCGTCACGGCCTTCGGGTGACCGAGGTGGTCCGGGAGAGCCCGGACGTGGTTTCGGTCACCATGCACGGACGCGACCTCGACCGGCTGCCCGCACAGGCCGGCCAGTTCTTCAACTGGCGGTTCCTCACCGGTTCTGGCTGGACGCGGTCGCACCCCTACTCGATCTCGGCCGCTCCGGACGGGCGCTCGCTGCGAGTCACCGTCAAGGACCTCGGTGACGGCAGTCATGCCCTCGCAGCGGTCGAGACCGGCACCCGGGTGCTGATCGAGGGCCCGTACGGACGCCTCCACCCGGGCGTGCGGACGCAGCCAAAGGTGACCCTGCTGGCGTCCGGCATCGGAATCAGCCCGATGCGCGCCCTCCTGGAGGGCCTGCCCCAGCAGCCGGGCGCGGTCACCCTGATCTATCGCGCCCGCGACGACGCCGACCTGGTGCTGCGCGGCGAGATCGAGCGGATTGCCCAACGGCGCGGGGCCCGGGTCTTCTACGTTCTGGGCCGTCGCCTCCAGGGCCGGGACAGCTGGCTGCCGGAGGCCGCGGCCGGGCTGAGCGACGCCGAGGCTCTGCGGCAACTGGTGCCCGACATCGCGTCCCACGACGTTTACCTGTGCGGTGCGCCTGCCTGGATGGACGCGGCCGCGGCCGCCGCCCGCGAGTGCGGCGTCCCCGCATCCCGCATCCACGCCGAACGCTTCAGCTGGTGAATCAGCAATCCTGAGAGAGAGAGAGAACCAATGCGCAAGATCATCGTCGCTGTGATGAGCACGATCAGCGGCCTGGTGCTGCTGTTCAGCTATCACACCAGCACCAACAGCCAGGCAACCGAGGCCACCGAACCTGCCACCGACGTCGGCACCGAGCAGTCCGCGCCGTCCACCCCGAACGCTGCCGAGGCTTCGGGGTCGGCCCCGGACGCGTCCGAATCGACAGCGGCGCCGGAACCGGCCTCGGCTACCGAATCATCGTCGGCTGCGTCCGGAAGCTCCGGCACCTACACCGGTGACGCCGTCGAGACCCACTGGGGAACCGTCCAGGTGCAGATCACGGTGGTGGACGGCAAGATCACCAAGGCTGCCGCGATCGAGTACCCGACCGAGAACCGCAAAGACCAGCAGATCAACGCCTACGCGATCCCGAAGCTGAACGCCGAGGCCGTCGCGGCACAGTCGGCCAGAATCGATGCGATTTCCGGCGCCACGGTCACCAGCGACGGCTACATCGAGTCGTTGCAGTCGGCCCTCGACGCGGCCCACCTCGGATGAGCGTCACCGTCACCGACCTGCCCCGGCGAGCCTTCGTCGAGCAGATCATGGGCCTGCCGATCAGCATTCATGTCCGTGGCCCGGAGGCTGGCTCGGACGCGATCGCCGGCCTGGTCACCGACGCCTTCGCCGCCCTGCGCGCTGACGACGCCATGTTCAGCACCTGGAAGCCGGACAGCCCGGTCAGCCGGATTCGCGACGGACGCGACCAGCTCCGCAACGCCCATCCCCGGATTCGGCAGGTCGCCGCGCTCTGCGAGCTGGCCGGACAACGCACCGGCGGCGCTTTCTCGGCGTGGCGCCCCGGCCCCGACGGACGCATCCGCTTCGACCCGACCGGACTGGTCAAAGGCTGGGCGGTGCAACAGGCCTTCGACGTGCTGACCACCCGGCTGGCTGACCACGGCCGGCACGACGCCCTGGCCAACGCCGGCGGTGACATCGCCGTGCACAGCACTCGTACCGACACCCCCGACTGGGTGATCGCGATCGAGGATCCCCGCGACCGCTCGAGGATGCTGCGCACGCTATGCCTACGTACCGGTGCGGTGGCCACCTCCGGCACGGCAGCACGCGGGGAGCACATCGCCGACCCCCGCACCGGAGCTCCCGCGACCGGGCTGCTGTCGGCGACCCTGATCGGCCCGGAACTCACCTGGGCCGACGTCTACGCCACCGCTGCCTTCGTCAAGGGAGGCCGGGCACTGCCCTGGCTGGCCACTCTGGAAGGCCATGCCGCGGTGTTGGTGGACCGCGAGGACCGGATCAGCACAGTTGCGGCACCCGGCACTGCGGGCCCTATCCGGGCCCAAGCGAGCGTGGCACGTTGATTCGGCGCTGATCGCGCCACTCGCCTGACAGGAGGTCGCGAGATGTCACCCACCGTGCTGGGGACGTTCGCCAACGCCCCTTCAGTCGAGGCTCCCGAGGTCTGAGGTTTTACCCGGGTGCCTCTCTCCAGAGAGAAAACACCCTTGCCAGAACGCAGTACCGTCCCATCGACTGGGAAACCCTGAACAATCGCGCGCTCAGCGAAGACCTGAGCGCCAATCAACGCTGGTCCACGTGGCAATGCGTCGAGCGATCCTGCCGTGGCCCGGAGCCGTAGCCGGAGTGGCTGGTCACCTCGGCCGCAGCTATCGACACCGACCTTGGCGTGCTCAAGACCGGCAAGGAGGCCGATGTCATCCTGTTGCAGCGTGCCGTTCCCGGCGAGCCCGCGTCCAACTGCCTGCTGGCGGCCAAGCGCTACCGCAACAGCGAGCATCGGATGTTCCACCGGGACGCCGGTTACACCGAGGGCCGCCGCGTCCGGAACAGCCGCGACTCCAGAGCCCTGACCGCCGGGACCGCCTATGGCAGGTCCGTCGCCGCCGGGCTGTGGGCAGCCGCGGAGTGGGCGGCGCTGAACCGGCTCTTCACGGCTGGTGTGCCGGTGCCCTACCCGTCCAGCTGGACGGGACCGCTGTTCGAGCAGTTGGTTGCAGCCATGCAGGCCATGACCGCGATCGGCGTCGTGCACGGCGACCTCAGCCCGTACAACCTGCTCGTGGCCTAACCGGACGCAGCCGAGCCGCGTCTGGTGATCATCGAAGTGCCGCAACTGGTCGATCTAGTGGCCAACCCGAACGCGCTCGACTTCCTGCATCGCGATTGTGTCAACACAGCGACCTGGTTCACCTCCCGGGGTCTGCCGGTCGATCCGGAGGAACTCTTCGCCGACCTACTGGCGGACGCCTGGTGAACCTGGGTAGCGCCCAGTTGACGGGGCTCCGTGCACTCGTACAGTGCCCGAGTCCCGCCAACCGTGGCGCTGCCGCTAGACTGAGCCTGCCGCACACCAAAGTGCGAGCCTGCCTGGAGCGGCGCCACCCTGCCGCCGGCGGACCGAGACTCACTGCGCCTGCTGGGCTGCAGTCAATGAAGAAGGCAAGATCCTGACCGAGACAAACCTGCCTCAGGCCGACGCCGAACACACGTTCGCCGACCTGGGCGTCATTCCCGAGATCACCGAAGCTCTGGCCAAACTGGGCATCGTCAACCCGTTCCGCATCCAGTCCCTCGCGATTCCGATCGCCATTGGCGGCACCGACATGATCGGCCAGGCCCGCACGGGAACCGGCAAGACCCTCGCGTTCGGCGTCAGCCTGCTGCAGCGGATCGCCGTCCCGACCGATCCCGGCTACGCCGATCTGGTCAAGCCGGGCGCACCGCAGGCGCTGGTGATGTGCCCGACCCGCGAGCTCGCGCTGCAGGTCACCCGTGACCTGGCGGACGCATCGTCCGTCCGCCGCGCGCGGGTGTTGACCGTCTACGGCGGCGTCGGTTACGAGAGCCAGCTGGAGACCCTCACCGACGGCGTGGACGTGGTAGTGGGCACCCCCGGACGCCTACTCGACCTGGCCAACCGGCGCTCCCTCGACCTTTCGCAGGTGAAGGTGCTGGTGCTGGACGAGGCCGACGAGATGCTCGACCTCGGATTCCTGCCCGACGTGGAGCGGCTGATCGCCAAGACGCCTAAGTCGCGGCAGACACTGCTGTTCTCCGCCACGATGCCGGCCGCGATCGTCGCGCTGGCCCGAATGCACCTGAACCAGCCGGTGAACGTCCGCGCGGAGACGCACGACGCCCAACTGACCGTGCCGGACACCACCCAGTTCATCTACCAGGCGCACGACCTGGACAAGCCCGAGATCGTCGGGCGCATCCTGCAGGCGCCGAGCTGCACTCGCACCATGATCTTCACCCGCACCAAGCGGGCCGCCCAGCGCCTGGCCGACGAATTGGTCGACCGCGGCTTCGAGGCGACCTCGATTCACGGCGATCTGAACCAGGTCGCCCGCGAGAAGGCGCTGAAGAAGTTCCGTGAGGGCAAGGTGTCGGTGCTGGTCGCCACCGACGTGGCCGCGCGCGGCATCGACATCACCGACGTCAGCCACGTGATCAACTACGAGTGCCCTGACTCGGAGATGACCTACGTGCACAGGATCGGCCGGACGGGCCGCGCCGGCGCCAAGGGCATCGCGGTGACTTTTGTCGACTGGGCTGACATCACCCGCTGGAAGGTGATCAACAAGGCGCTCGAACTCGACTTTCCGGAGCCGCAGGAGACCTACTCCACGTCCGCGCATCTGTTCAGTGACCTAGAGATTCCTGAAGGCACGAAGGGCCGACTCAAGGACGCCGCCCCGCGTGAGTCGTCGGCCGAGCACAAGGGCCACAAGCACGGCCACGACAAGCGCGATCGAGACAAGCACGGTCACCACAAAGACCGCGGTGACCAGCCGTTGCGCAACCGTCGTCGGCTGCGCAACGGCGAGCCCGTGGACGGGGCGGTCGAGACCGTGCCGGTCGAAGCTGCGGATGCCCAGCCCGCGACCGCTGCGGATGGCGAGGCCAGCCGTCCGCGTCGCCGCCGGCGTCGCCGCTCCGGCGGTGGATCGGCCGAGAATCAGCCGGAAAGCGCCTCCTGATCGCGAAAGTGGGGCCGGATCGAAAGATCCGGCCCCACTTTCTTACCTCCAGGCGCTGTCGCCGAACTGGTCAGTAGGTCATGTTCATCGCGGCCCGCACCTCATCGAGGGTGGCATTGCCGATCTCGTTGGCGTGGGCGTTTCCACGGCGCAGCACGTCGAGCAGGTAACCGGGGTCGGCGACCAGTTCAGCTCGGCGCGCACGGATCGGTGCGAAGAACTCGTTGACGGACTCGGTGACCAGCTTCTTCAGGCCGCCGCCACCACCGTCGCCGATCTCCCCGGCGATCTCGATCGGTTCGCGTCCGGTGCACAGCGACACCAGCAGCACCAGGTTCGACACCTCCGGGCGGTTCGCCGGGTCGTAGGTGATGAACCGGTCAGAGTCGGTCACGGCGCGCTTGATCAGCTTCGCGGTCGTGTCGGCGTCCATCCCGATCTCAATGACGTTGCCCTTGGTCTTGCTCATCTTCGTGCCATCAAGGCCGAGCACCGTCGAGGCCTTCGACAGCAGCGCGTCCGCCTGCGGGAAGATCGGACGGGCGGGGTCGACCCGGCCGTAACGCTCGTCGAAACGCCGCGCCACCACCCGGGTCTGCTCAAGGTGCGGCAGCTGATCCTTGCCCACCGGCACCAGGTTGGCCTTGCAGAACAGGATGTCCGCGGCCTGGTGCACCGGATAGGTGAGCAGCAGGCCGGACATCGGCCGGTCGCCGGTGGCTTCGAGTTCGGCCTTGACCGTGGGGTTGCGGCGCAATTCCGCGTCCGTCACCAGGGAGAGGAACGGCAGCAGCAGTTGGTTCAGGGCAGGCACCGCGGAGTGCGCGTAGATGGTGGTGCGGGACGGGTCGAGGCCGATCGCCAGGTAATCGGCCAGCATCCCCAGCACCCGCTCGCGGATCGGCCCGGTGCCGTCGCGGTCGGTGATCACCTGGTAGTCGGCGATCAGGATGAAGGTTTCGACCCCCGCGTCCTGGATGCGGACGCGGTTCGCCAGCGAACCGAAGTAGTGGCCAAGATGCAGGTTGCCGGTGGGCCGGTCGCCGGTCATCACGCGGAAGCCGGACGGATCCTTGGCGATCTGGGCCTCGATCTCGGCGCTGCGCGCCTCGGTGCGGCGCAGCGACGCCTCCGAAGTGGATGCGGCTAGCTGGTCCCCGGCGTCGACGGGCTGGTCGGTCATCAGTGCACTGCCTTTTCGGTCGTGGGATCGACGAGTGACTTTACACCGCTACAGCCGGCCACCTCGCTCGGCTACCCGTCGCCGGATTTCGGTGAGCACCTCCGGCGCGGTGAGGTTGCAGCCCAGATCGTGTTCCTGCTTGCCGGCACCGTGATAGTCGGACGAGCCGGTGGCCAGCAGGCCGAGTTCCGCAGCGAGCGCGCGCAGGTCTGCACGCGTGGCCTGGTCATGGTCCTGGTGGTCGACCTCAACTCCGTCCAACAGGTCGGACGCGGCCAGCTCGGCCAGTAACTCGGGCGGCAGCTGAGCACGACTGCCCCGTCCCCAGGGATGGGCGACCAAAGCCACTCCCCCGGCTTGCCGGATCAGGCGGAGCGCGGTCTTCAGCTCGGTGGCGTAGCGATGCACGAAGATCGGCTTGTCATCGGCCAGCCAGTTGTCGAACGCCTCCCTGCGGTCGGCGACATAACCGAGTTCGACCATCGCGTCCGCGAGATGCGGACGTCCGACCGAAGGGCTGTCGCCGACCTGCCTGGCCAGCACGTCGACCGGAACTGGCATGCCGTAGCGCGCCAGGTTGGCGAGCATCGCCGGCACCCGTTGCGCCCGGCCTTCGCGGACGTGGGCCAGTTCGGCAGCGAGCCCCGGCGCGTCCGCCAGGCAGCCGTAGCCCAAGAGGTGCACCGAGGCACCACGGTGCTGGGCCGAGATCTCAATGCCGCGGAGCACTTCGACGCCGGCCTGAACCCCCGCCGCGACGGCCTCGGCCAGCCCGTCGAACGTGTCGTGGTCGGTGAGTGCCACCACCTCCAGCGCGGCGGACGCCTTGGCCACCAGCTCGGCCGGCGTGTCGGTGCCGTCCGAGACGTTCGAATGGGTGTGCAGGTCGATCCTCATGTGCACATCCTGCCAAGCCCCACTGACAAGCGGGCCGGTGAGGGTTCGACACCAGCTTCCTGAAAGTTGACTGAGAATCGGGGCGCACACTCGGTTTGGCGCTGCGACGGACGAAACTGTCAGACCCGACCGATTTGCTTGGTTCATGGAAGAACAGCAGCGGGATCGGTTGCCGGTGGCGGCAGCGCTGGGCCAGCTCCGGGCCGTCCTGGATCGGGTGGATGCCGATCTGGGTGGGGCGACGCCGTCTGCCCTGCTTGGTGAGGCCACCGCGGCCCGCAGTCTGACCGGACGGCTGGACGCGCTGGCCTCGCTGTTGCTGGCCAAAGCCGATCGTGCCAACGCGTCGGAGCGTTCGGCTGGGACGCCGACCTCGACGTGGCTGGCGATCGATCAGAACCTGACCAAGCGTGAAGCTGCTGGTGCGTTGCATCGGGCCAGTGAGCTGGCTGCGCATCCAGTGCTCGGTCAGGCGGCGGTTGCTGGACGGGTGGGCACCGGTCAGGTGCGGGCGATCAACACCGTGCTTGGCGGATTGGCTGCTCAGCTGGACGCGGCGCAGCAGGCCCAAGCTGAGGAGTTGCTAGTGGGCCTGGCCGACAGCATGGATTCGGACGCGTTGGGCAGGGCTGCTCCTCAAGTGCTGGCGAAGGTCGCTCCGGCCGACGCTGACGAGCTACTCGAAACCAAGTTGCAGCGTGAGGCTGAAGCGGCGCACCACAATCGGTCGCTGCGGTTCTGGCGGCAGGGTGGTTCGGTGCGGTTCGCGGGAAGTCTGCCCAAGCTGGCCGGTGAGCAGTTCATCACCCTGCTCGACGCGCACAGCGAAGCGTTGCGGCGCACCGCCGTGGAGGCCCGCGACCCGCTGTACGTGAACGCCACCCCCGAACAACGCCGCGCCGATGCCTTCACTCACCTGCTGGGCCAGGCGGCGACCGCCCAACCCAAACCCGGTGTGGGCACGGCGAAGGTGATCGTGAAACTCGACTACGACCAGTTGCGCAAGGGTGCTGCTGGCGCCGGGGTGGTCGGTGACGGCATTCAGCTGTCGGCTGGTGAACTCCGGCAGGCCTGTTGTGACGCCGAACTCATCCCGGTGGTGCTGCGTGGCGGTAGCGAGGTGTTGGATGTGGGCCGCTCGCGCCGGCTGGTGACCCCCGCGATGCGGGCGGCGCTGATCGCCCGCGACGGTGGGTGCGTGTTCCCTGGGTGTACTACGCCACCATCAGCGTGCGAGGCGCATCACGTGGTGCCCTGGTGGCTGGGTGGTTTGACCGCCCTATCGAATCTGGTCCTGATGTGTCACCACCACCACGGCCTGGTCGAACCAGCCAAGTACTACCAGCGCGACCAGTGGCAAGTTCGGATCAGTGAAGCCGACCGGCTACCCGAGTTCGCCCCACCTGCCAGGCATCCGCAGGCCGGCGTGTGGCTCAGACACGCCCGCCACCGGCACACCGAGCGAACAGCGGCTTGACCCGACCGGCCCGCAGCTTGGGCCGGCCGCGAAGCCTGCCCACCGACCCACTCGCCGAGCCCAGCGGTGCCCGGCCCGCTCGCTGGCCGAGCCTGACGAAGCCCGGGCCCGATCGGTGGCTGAGCCTGACGAAGCCCGGGTAAGACCGCTCGCCGAGCCTGACAAAACCCGGCAGCGCATCGCTGGCTGAGCCTGACGAAGCCCGTCAGTTCACGTCAGTGCTCGTCGTGCCGCTCCACCACGCTGGTGTGCTTGGTGCGGGTGGCCTGGGTGTTGGTGACCAGGCCCAGCACCAGGGCTATCGCGCCCGCGCCCATGCAGATGTAGCCGACCATCGACAGGTCTACACCGGGAACGGAATCCCGCACCGCGAAGCTGAGGACGGCGCCAATCACCAGCAGAACGATTCCAATACCCAGGCCCATGATCATCCTCTCGTCGGTTCAGACGCCCGGTACCCCAGCTGCGGTGCACGAAACGCCCGTCCCGACGTCGGCCGAACCTACGCGACCCTTGACCCGGCGTTACTCCTGGCCCGACGCCTCGGCAACCACGCGCACCTGTTGCGGTCCACCGGGCAGGTCCACCTCGACCACCGCACCGACGCTGACCTGCCGGCCGCGTCTGTTTTCAGGTTCGCCATCGACCCGGACGCCGCCCGCGGCGATCAGCGATTTGGCTTCGGCTCCGTCAGCGACGAGGTTGGCGTATTTGAGCAGTTGGCCCAACCGGATGAAGTCCGTAGTGATCTCGATATCCACCCCGCAAGTCTGGCGCACTACCCGCACGGACGCCGCCCGGACCGTGGGCATGGGTCCGGGTAGAGCCGCGGTCCGGGAGACGCGCTAGCGGCCAAGCCCGTAAAGCTCGCACTTTCCTGCTCGACCGCACTCCGGGCGGGTGCCATCCAATTGCGTGAA
This sequence comes from Propionicimonas sp., assembly GCA_035349055.1. Taxonomy (GTDB): domain Bacteria; phylum Actinomycetota; class Actinomycetes; order Propionibacteriales; family Propionibacteriaceae; genus Propionicimonas. The sequence continues at coordinate 2,080 of DAOPRQ010000018.1, read as the reverse complement.
TCCACCATGGCCGGGTTCGCAGCAAGCACCCCCCGCAGGGCCCCGGTGAAGATCTGGCTCAGGTGCGCGGAAACGTTGATCTTGATCATGCCGGACGCGATCGCGCGCTGCATACCCGCGTCGGACCGCTTGGGGATCGCCCGGCGGCGCGGGTCGGCCGGGTCAATGTCGAACCCGAACTTGGTTGCGATCACGACCCAGTCCCGCAGCGGTTCGAGGGCAACACCCACAAGATCCTCGTTCGTGAACGGGCCGTAGACCTGAGCGGTGTCGAAGAACGTCACACCGAGGTCGAACGCGGTGCGGGTGAAAGCGATCAGGTCGCCCCGCTCCGGCGACGGCCCGTAGTGCACACTCATGCCCCTGCCGCCAAGGCTGAGCCCGGACACCTGCAGGGTGCCGAGATTGCGGGTCTTCATGCGCCGGCTCCTCAGACATCCAGTGTGCGGCCGGAGAGCCACTTGACCATGGCCGGATCGCGGTGATCGAAAAACTGGCTGGCACCGGTGTCCAGGTCGGCGATGGCAGCCATCTCCTGGTCGGTGAGTTCGAAGTCGAACACGTCCAGATTCTCCGCCATCCGCTCAGAACGCACGGTCTTGGGGATGACCACGACACCTCGCTGGGTCAACCAGTGCAGCACCACCTGTCCGACGCTCTTTCCGTGGGCCCCGGCGATCGAGGAGAGGACCGGGTTGGTGAACAGACCGTTCCTGCCTTCAGCGAACGGCCCCCACGACTCGATCTGGACGCCCTCGACAGCCATCAGCTCCTGGTCGGCGACACGTTGGTGGAACGGGTGGGTCTCGACCTGGTCGACCGCGGGGATCACCTCGTTATGCATGATCAGGTCGACCAGCCGGTCCGGATGGAAGTTCGACACCCCGATCGCCCGGGAAAGCCCCTCGGCGTTGATCTTCTCCATGTCCCGCCATGCGCCGTACACGTCGCCGAACGGCTGGTGGATCAGGTACAGGTCGAGGTGGTCGAGGCCGAGTCGCTGCAGCGAGCGTTCGAAGGCGGCACGGGTCCTGCCTTCGCCGGCGCCCTGGATCCACAGCTTGGTCGTGACGAACAGCTGCTCACGCGGGATACCGCTGGCCGCGATCGCCCGTCCGACGGCTTCCTCGTTCTGGTAGGACGCGGCGGTATCGATCAGCCGGTAGCCGGCGGCGAGGGCTTCGCTCACCGCTCGTTCACATTCGGCGGGGTCGGTGATCTGGAAGACGCCGAAGCCGAGGATCGGCATCTCGACGCCGTTGTTCAGGGTCACAGTTCGCATGAGTTGTCCTTCCGCTGGGCTGTTGCCCAACCACTACACCGCTTCCCGCGCGGACGCGGAAGCACCTGCCGTACCACGCACCGCCAGTACCTGTTACGCGCGGACGGTCCGGCGGTAGCGTCGTCGGGCGGACAACCGCCGCGAGATCAACGAGTTCCTGACCAGCCGACGCGCCCGCGTCCGGCCCCAGGACTCCGGCCTACCCGCGATGGACGGCCGCCGACGCGTTGCCGGCCTCAAGCGCGAAGAGGTCGCCCTCCTCGCCGGGGTAAGCGTCGACTACTATGGCCGCCTCGAACGCGGCCAGCTCGGCGGCGTGTCCACCTCAGTCCTCGACGCCATCGCCGACGCACTCAAGCTCGACGAAGCCGAGCGACAACATCTCCGCGACCTCGCCCAGGCCGCCGCTGCGCCCGAACGCACCCTGCGGAGCCGAACCGCCAAGACGCCGTCCGTGCGGCCCAGCATCCGTGCCCTTCTGGACGGCATGACCGGCGTCCCGGCTTACGTCCGAAACGCACGCGCCGACATCGTGGGCGCCAACGACCTGTGCCTGGCGCTCTACGACGGAATCCTCGCCCGCGACGAACCGTTCAACCTCGCCCGCTTCGTTTTCCTCGACGGTCGCGCCCACGGCTTCTTCCTCGACTGGGACGAGGTCGCCGACGGCGGGAGCGCTGTCGGCGTTGCCCGTGGATGCACAAAACCCCTTGCCAGACTTACGTCTGACAAGGGGTTTCACCTTGTAGCCCCGACGGGATTCGAACCCGCGCTACCGCCTTGAGAGGGCGGCGTGCT
>DAOPRQ010000017.1:23867-37931 GCA_035349055.1 Propionicimonas sp. | reverse complement strand
GGTGGAGCTAACGGGATTCGAACCCGTGGCCTCTTCCATGCCATGGAAGCGCGCTACCAACTGCGCCATAGCCCCATGTCCCGTAGGACGGTTCCTTACCTTACCTAGTCCGCGGACCTTTGGGAAATCCGGTCTTGACGCCCTCGTTGCACGCCGAGAACCACCAGGTGGACGGTGATCAGCAGCGCCAGCCAGCCCAGGCCGAACATCCAGGCGAACATCACGTCGGTGAGCCAGTGGTGGCCGAGGAAGACCCGGCTCAACCCCATCGGGCCCGCCCACAACACCGCTCCGAGCACCGCCAGGAGGCGCACCCATAGCGTCCGACTGAGCCAGACCACGAGGTAGGCGAGCATTCCCGCGACGACTGTGCTGTTCAGCGTATGGCCGGATGGGAACGAGAAGCTGTCCTCGTATGGCGGCACCGCGTCCACCAGCGGCGGACGGGCGCGCGCGATCATCGCCTTGCTCACGATCGTGAACGTCACCGAACCGGCGGACGCGACCAGCATCAGCACCCAGGCCGTCCGACGCCGCCAGCGCCACCCGATCAGGCTGGTCAGGATCAGGCCGAGGATCACCATCGGCACCGTCTTGCCGAGATTCGTGAACGCGGTCACCCAGTACTCCGCCGCCGGCGTCCGCACGCCCAGAGCCCAGTCGAGCACCGGCCGGTCGAGACCGCTCACCCCGTCCGCGTCCACCACCGCGTCGTATACCCAGGCGCTCGCCAGGATCAGCGCCGTGAACACGGCGATCCCCACCCCGCCGGTCACCAGCAGGGCACGATCCACCGGGCTGGCAGCCACCGGTGGGGGAGTGCTCATTGCTTGAGGCTAGCCGAGTCGAGGAATACGTCGCGGGGTACTCGGGTTCAAAGCGGCAAGGTTTCCAACTCCGAAAGGCAACGACATGACGGTTCGCTCGGCTCAGGCCCACTGGGAAGGTTCGCTCATCGAAGGTGAGGGTGAGGTTGAGTTCCTCAACTCCAACCTGGGCAGCGTCCAGGTTGACTGGCGCTCACGCTCAGCTGAGACCGAGGGCCGCACCAGCCCCGAGGAGCTGATCGCCGCGGCCCACTCCGCCTGCTACTCGATGGCCCTTTCCCACGCCCTGGCCGGCAACGGCACGCCGCCCGCAGCGGTCGACACCCGCGCCGACGTCACCTTCGTGGCCGGCCAGGGCATCACTGGCATTGTCCTCACGGTCCGCGCAAGCGTCCCTGGCCTGACCGCGGAAGAATTCGCCAAGTTCGCTGAGGACGCCAAGACTGGCTGCCCGGTGTCCGCCGCGCTCACCGGCACCACCATCACTCTGGACGCAGCACTGGTCTGATCGACGATCCACCGGAGCCCCGGGGCGAGGTGGGCGCCAATAGGGAGCGATTGCTGAGTCAGAGCTGAGGGCCTTGAGCGCCACCTGAGATTCTGCTCAGATTCTCCAATCGGCTATTGGGAACCACCCCGTCCGGGGGCGATCCTTGTCGGGTCGAGCAGAGGGGCTGGTGCCGGTGATGGGTGCGGGGAAGCGATTTGCTGCCCGCCCTTCGGGTCGGCTCCGCCGACTCATCGGCCGCATCGGCCGCCGGGCGCTCCTGGTCACGGTGGTCGCCCTCGTCGTCGGTCCGTTGGCCTACATCCTCCTGCCGATTCCCTCTGGTGCGGCTCCGGGCGGACCCACTCCGGTGCCGCTGGCCGCGCCGGTGGTCGTGCAGGTGGTTCAGCCCTCGGTCACGGCCGTGGCGGCGCTCGTCGGGGGAATCGTCGAGACTGACGACCTGACTGCCAACCCGATCGGTGTGGTGACCGGCACGACCCTCGCCGACGTCGATGGCCTGATCGGCTGGCCGGTAACCGACCACACACCGAGCACCGGATTCGGTTACCGCAGCGATCCGTTCACCCACCGCCAACGCTGGCATGACGGCGTTGATCTCGGCCAGCCTTGTGGCGACCCGGCCTGGGCCTCACTGGACGGAACGGTCACCTACACCGGATGGGCCGGCGGCTATGGCAACCGGATCATCCTGAAGCATGCCGACCGCTCCGGCCACACCTTCGAGACCGCCTACAGCCACCTCAGCCAGATCGACGTGACCGTCGGCCAGGCCGTGAAGCAGGCCGAAACCATCGGACGGATCGGCTCGACCGGACGCTCCACCGCTTGCCACATGCACTTCGAAGTGATCCTGGACGGCGCATACGTCGACCCGATGCGTTTCCTCACCGGCGATCAGACCAAGGCGGCCCTGAGTCGCCGCGTGGGCAGCCGTATGCCTCAGGGAATGCCCTCACCGTCCGGCACGGACACGTCGAGCCCGTACGCAAGCACTAGGACGCCAAAGCCGTCCAGCGCGACCCCGAGTACCACGACCAGCACGCCGGCGCCGATCAGTCCCGTGGCTGCCGGCGCCAGCGACACCAGTGCGGCCGGAACCGACAGCTCCGCACCTGCGTCCAATACGCCGTCATCAACCGGCACCGAGACCCCGGCAGTGACCCCGTCGCCGACGCCAACTCCAACCCCAACCCCGAGCCCGGAGTCGCCGAGCCCAGAGACACCCAGTGGGGACGTGCCGAACGAGGACTCGCCCGTTGCTTCCAGTGCGGAGGAAGGCACGTCCGCTCAGCAATCCGGAGCTACCGATTCGGCCGGGTAGCAGCCGCTACGATGCCCGGGACTAAGGACGGGGGCCGGGAATGACCAGTGCCGAACGCCAGCCACCCACGCGCGCCGAGCGCCTGGACCGGCTACCTTTCACCAGCAAGCACACCAAGCTGCTCGTCGGCTCAGGTGTCGGTTGGGCACTCGACGCGATGGACGTGGGCCTGATCGCCTTCGTCATGGCCGCGCTGCGCACCGAGTGGCAGCTCGATACCACCACGCTGTCGTGGATCGGCTCGATCGGCTTCGTCGGCATGGCCCTCGGCGCGACCCTCGGCGGACTCCTTGCCGACCGCATCGGACGCCGTCAGGTGTTCGCCATCACCCTGCTGGTCTACGGCATCGCGACCGGTGCGTCCGCTCTGGCGACCGGGGTGGCTGCCCTGATCGCCCTGCGGTTCGTGGTCGGTCTCGGGCTCGGTGCCGAGTTGCCGGTCGCGTCCACGCTGATCAGCGAGTTCGCACCGAGGCGGATCCGCGGCCGCATGGTGGTGGCACTGGAGGCCTTCTGGGCTCTGGGTTGGCTCGCCGCCGCACTGATCGGCTACCTGCTCATCCCGAACGTCGCGAACGGCTGGCGCTGGGCGCTGGCGATCGGCGTGATCCCCACCGCCTACGCCGCCGTGGTGCGCTGGGGCCTGCCGGAATCCGTCCGCTTCCTGGAACTCAAGGGCCGCTTCACTGAGGCCGAGCAGGCCGTGGTCGGTTTCGAGCAGGCCGCGGGCGTGGAGTCGGTGCCGAGCCCCGACGTGGTACCGCACGTGCCGGCCAGCGAACTCTCGATCTGGTCTGTGGTCTATCGACGGCGGACCGCTGCGCTGTGGGCAGTCTGGTTCCTGATCAACCTCAGCTACTACGGAGCGTTCACCTGGCTGCCGACCCTTCTGGTGGAACGCGGCTTCCCGCTGGTGAAATCGTTCGGCTTCACGGTGATCATCACCCTTGCTCAGCTGCCCGGTTACGCGGTCGCCGCTTGGCTGATCGAGAAGTGGGGACGGCGCAGCACCCTGGCCACCTTCCTGCTGGGCTCGGCGATCTCGGCCGCAGCTTTCGGGTTGGCTGGCACGGACGCGGCCATCATCGCGGCCGGCTCTGCGCTCTCGTTCTTCAATCTCGGCGCCTGGGGTGCCCTGTACGCCATCGGCCCGGAGATCTACTCGACCGGTGTGCGCGGCACCGGGACCGGGGCTGCGGCCGCATTCGGACGGATCGCTTCGATCCTCGCTCCGCTCAGCGTCCCGCTGTTCCTGGCCGGTGGCGGACTCGTGCTGGTCTTCGGGGTGTTCGGCGTGGCCTTCCTGCTGGCCGCGGGCGCCGCACTTCTGCTACCCGAAGCCAAGAACCGGCCGCTGGCTTGATCGCCGCGGGCAGACTTGCCCGATGAGCCGGATAGTGGTCGCCCTGCTCGCTGGAGTGCTGCTCTGCGGGTGCACGTCCGGGGTCTCGACCGGCTCTACCGGTGGAGTGGGTGGCTCGACCAGCGGAACCGAGGTCTCGACTAGCCCGGACGCCACCGGCTCGGCTCCGGCGAGTGCTGCTCGCCGCGTGCTCGCCACGAAGCTCGACGTGCCGTGGGACTTCGTCCGGCTGCCCGACGAGAGCGTGCTGATCACCCTGCGGGACCGTGGCGAGCTGGTCCGGCTCGCGTCGTCCGGAGAATTGCAGACGGTCGCCAAGGTGGACGGTGTCCGTCCTGGCGGCGAAGGCGGGCTGCTCGGCATCGCACTATCGCCAGCCTTCGCCAGCGATCAACTGCTGTACCTCTACTACACCGCGGCGGCTGACAACCGGGTGGTGCGTTACCGCTACGACGGTGGGCTGGCCGATTCGCGCCCCATCGTCACCGGCATCCCGAAGGCCGGCAACCACAACGGCGGACGGCTGCGCTTCGGCCCTGACGGCAACCTCTACATCGGCACCGGTGATGCCGGCAACACCCGGAACTCCCAAGACAGGGACTCGCTCGGCGGCAAGATCCTGCGGGTACATCCCGACGGCTCGATCCCGGACGACAACCCGTTCGGCAACGCCGTCTATAGCTACGGCCACCGCAACGTGCAGGGACTCGGGTGGGACGCGTCCGGGCGGCTCTACGCCAGTGAGTTCGGGCAGAACGCGTATGACGAGCTCAACCTGATCAAAGCTGGCGCGAACTACGGTTGGCCGCAGACCGAGGGCGCCACGAACGCGAGCGGGGTCACCGCGCCGCTGCTCGTCTGGACGACCGACGAAGCTTCCCCCAGCGGTATCGCGGTCACACCGGTTGGTGAGATCTACCTGGCGGCCCTCCGCGGCGAACGGGTCTGGCACAGCCGGCTCACCTCGAACGGTCTCAGCGAGCCGGACGTGTTCCTGCGCGACCTGGGCCGGATCCGAGCGGTCGAGGCCGTCGGTGACCAGCTCTGGGTGCTGACCAACAACACCGCCCGCGGCAACCCGGGCGCGGACGACGATCAACTTGTCGCGGTCCCGCTCGGGACATGAACGGTCTCTGAGGAACGCTCGTTCCTCAGAGACCGTTGCGGCTCACATCTCCGGGGAGGCACCCCAGATACGGGCCAGGTAATCGCGCATCGAACGGTCGGAGGAGAAGAAGCCGGCCCGCGCGACGTTCAGGATCGCGGACTTCGTCCAGGCGTCCACGTCGGCGTATCTGCGTTCCACCTCGGCCTGGGCGTCGATGTAGGACTGGTAGTCGGCCAGGGCCATGAACCTGTCCTCATAGAGCAGGTTCGATACCACCTGCTCGAAGGCGTGCCGGTCGCCGTCCGAGAAGGCGCCCGAGGAGATCAGGTCGATCGCCGACTTCAGCTGTGGGTTGGCCTCGTAGTAAGCGGTGGGCTGGTAGCCGGCCGCACCCAGTGCAGCGACCTCGGGCTCGGCCATGCCGAACAGGAAGAAGTTGTCGTCGCCGACCAACTGCCGGATCTCCACGTTGGCGCCGTCGTCCGTGCCCACTGTCAGCGCGCCGTTGAGGGCGAACTTCATGTTGCCGGTGCCGGACGCCTCCATGCCGGCCAGCGAGATCTGCTCGGACAGGTCCGCCGCGGGGATCAGCTTCTCGGCCAACGTGACGTTGTAGTTGGCCGGGAAGGCCACGCTCAACCGTCCGGCCACGCGCGGGTCGGAGTTGATGGTCGCACCCACCCGGTTGATCAGGTAGATCGTCTCCTTGGCCATCCGGTAGCCAGGGGCAGCCTTGGCGCCGAAGACGACGGTGCGCGGCGTGATCGTCGCCGGGTCGACCGTTCCGCTGATCAGCTGGTCGTAGAGCGTCACCAGGTGCAGCAGTTTCAGCGACTGCCGCTTGTATTCATGCAGCCGCTTGACCATCACGTCCAGCAGGTGGCCACCGGGCAGGTCGATGCCGTCGCGGACGCGGAGCAGGGCGTGGAGCCGGGCCTTGTTCTTCTCCTTGGCCTCGCGGAACGCGCTCCGGAACTCCTCATCCTCGGCGTAGGGCTCCAGCTCCTGCAGCCGTTCCAGGTTAGTCACCCAGGTCGGACCGATCGCGTCCGTGATCAGACTGGACAGCGACGGGTTGGCCATCTTCAGGAAGCGCCGCGGGGTCACGCCATTGGTCACGTTGGTGAACTTCTCGGGCCAGAAGCCGGAGAAGTCGGGCAGCACCTTGTCGGCCAGCAGTTGCGAGTGCAGCGCGGCCACGCCGTTCACCTTGGTGCCCGCCACGGTGGCCAGGTAGGCCATCCGCACCGAGCGGGTCGGGTAGTCGGCAACGATCGACATGCGGCGGGCGCGGAGTTCGTCGTCCGGGTAAGCCGCACGCACCTCAGCGAGGAAGTCCTCGTTGATCCGGTAGATGATCTCCATGTGCCGGGGGAGCAGTCGCTCCATCAGCTCGACCGGCCAGACTTCGAGCGCCTCGGGCAGCAGCGTGTGGCAAGTGTAGGCGAAGCACTTGCGGGTGACCTCCCAGGCTTCGTCCCATTCGAACTTCTTCTCGTCCACCAGGATTCGCATCAGCTCTGGCACCGCGATCACCGGGTGGGTGTCGTTGAGCTGGAAGATGATCCGCTCGGACAGGTTGTGCAGGTCGAAGTCCTGTTCGAGCACCTCCTCGATGAAGTTACGGATCGAGCATGCGACGAAGAAGTACTGCTGCTGCAGCCGGAGTTCCTTGCCCTGCGGGGTTGAGTCCTCGGGGTAGAGCACCTTGGAGATGTTCTCGGCGAAAGTCTGCGCCCGCACGGCCTCGGCGTAGTCGCCGGAGTTGAAGATGTGCAGGTCGAACGCCTTGGTCGCCTGCGCGCTCCACAGCCGCAGGGTGTTGACGCGTCCGTTCTGGTAGCCCGGCACCATGTAGTTGTAAGGAATGCCCAGAACGTTCCAGGCCGGCACCCAGCGCGTGCGCTCGATTCCATGGTCGTCGTAGGTCTCGGTGCTGCCGCCGAAGTCGACCTGGACCGCGGCCTCCGGGTGGGGGAACTCCCACGGACCGCCGAGTGAGAGCCAGGTGTCCGGCTGCTCGACCTGGCGGCCGTCCACAAAGGTCTGCCGGAAGATGCCGTACTCGTAGCGGATGCCGTAGCCGATGCAGGGGACGCTCATCGTCGCCAGCGAGTCGATGAAGCAGGCGGCCAGGCGACCGAGGCCGCCGTTGCCGAGGCCGGGCTCGACCTCCTGGGCGCGGAGGGTGGCCAGGTCGAGACCGCAGGCGGCCATCGCCTTGTCGGCGATGTCGTTGAGGTCGGACGCCATCAGCGCGTTGCCGAGCTGCCGACCGAGCAGGTACTCCGCCGACAGGTAGCCGACGACCTTGGCCTTGGTGGTGCGGTTGTGTCGCAGGGTCTCCAGCCAGCGTGCCATCAGGTAGTGGCGGACGGTGCGCGCGAGCGCGAGGTACTGGTCGTTGATGGTGGATCGGGACAGGGCCACGCCCTGTCCGGTGTTGAGTTCACGCAGGAATTCGCGGACGAAGCCGTCTACCGAGAACGCCGGTGAGGTCACGGGCGCCAGCGCGATCGGACTCGTCGGCGGGAACATGGGTCCCACCTGGCGGGAATCGGTGCTGGGCGACTCGTCGGTCGGCGCTGCGGGCAGGCTTGTTTCGTTGACAGTGTCAGCGGTCATTGGGACACCGTAACGCTACGAGGTCACGGTGGCGAAACTCGTCAGGCGCCCCGGTTCGAGGCGTGGACCACCACAGTCCTGCCCACGGCCCGTCCTGGTGGCGGGTGGCTCGGCTCAGGCGATCAGCCAGTGGGCTGTCGGCAGCCGCTGATTCGGTGGTGATTTGGCCGGTCACCTTGTCGACCACCTGGTAGGTGCGCGGCGCGGAATATCTCGGGTGCTGATCGCGGAGCCACTCCAGCGAATCGCAGGAGGAGCACGTAGCTTTGGGCATCCTCGAACCAGGTGCCGCTGATCGCGAACGTCCCCCGCCGCCAGCCCAGCCCCAGCTGGGCCCACTCGGCTCGCTGCGCGTCCTCGATGAACCCGATGGACGCGCCGGGGTGCTCGGCGATGCTGAGGGGATCCTCGGGCATGGCGCGCTACAGTTCGGGCGGCGGTGGCGCCGTATCCGCACGGTTTTGGAGCAGCGCGTTGCTGGCGGGCAGTGCTTCCAGCGGAATGCTGTAGGCCCGCTCGACGCGCCCGGCGCAAGCCGGCCGGCCGGCCGGCCGCGGTGGATGGCCTCGAACCTCAGGACGAACCAACCTGTTACCCGGCCGACGTTGCGCAGGGGCACAGGGGTGCGTTCAGGGTCGCCGAAACGCCGATCGTCGGGTCCGGTGAGTCGTCGTTCGCCGTCGTAGTACGGGGGCCTTCATCGACGAGCAGCAGCCGGCAGGTGAACAACCGATCAGCCTGCCGTACCGGTCACGTGGTCGAGGCCGATGTCCAGCACCCGCGCCGAGTGGGTCAACCAGCCGACCGAGATCAGGTCGACACCGGCTTCGGCGATCGGTACCGCCGTTTCCGGCGTGATTCGGCCGGAGGCCTCGGTGACGATGCGTCCGTCGACCATCGCGACTGCTTCGCGCAGCAGTTCGGGCGTCATGTTGTCGAGCAGGACGGCGTCGGCACCCACCTCCAGTAGTTCGGCCAACTGGGCGAGCGAGTCGACCTCGACTTCGACCTTCACCAGGTGGCCCACGTGCGCGCGGACGCGGGTCACCGCCGCGCGGACGCCACCGGCGACCGCGATGTGGTTGTCCTTGATCAGCACGGCGTCGTCGAGCCCGAAGCGATGGTTGGCCCCGCCGCCGGCCACGACGGCGTACTTCTGCAGCGCGCGCAGGCCGGGGATGGTCTTGCGGGTGTCGGCCACCCTGGCTGCCGTGTGCGCGATGGCGTCCGCGATCGTTGCGGTGCCGGTGGCTACGCCGGAGAGGTGACCGAGGAAGTTCAGGGCTACCCTCTCGCCGGTGAGCAGGCCCCTGGCCGGGCCGGACGCGGTAGCGATCACGTCACCGGGTTGCACGCGGGTCCCGTCCGGTCGTTCGACGGTGAGAACGATGCGCGGATCGACCAGCTCCCAGGCGAGCGCCGCACAACCCAACCCGGCGACGACTCCCGGTTCGCGGGTGACCAGGGCGACTTCGGCGGTAGCTTCGGCGTCAATGATCGCGTCCGTGGTGAGGTCGCCCGCGCGGCCGAGGTCTTCGAGCAACGCGGCGCGCACCAGCGGTTTGATCACGATTCGAGGCAGTGCCCTCATCGGGCGGCTCCTTCCAGGGCGGCGGTGTGCGTGTGCTCAGCCGGCTCCACGGTTCCCGGATGGTCGGTGCGGGTGTGGGCGCCGCGGGATTCGGTGCGTCCACGGGCTGCGGAAACCAACAGTTCGGCGACCAACCCGGCATCGGTGTCGAGGTAGGGCTGGAGCGCGGTGAGCGCGGTGGCGAGACCATCCTCGTCGCGCAGCACGCCCGCGTGCCGGCTGACGATCTGCCGCACCGCGGCCACCCGCGGATCGGCCGGCCGGCTACCGGTCACGTCTCCCCAGGTGCGCCAGTCCGGCAGCGGTGCCTTCGTCGGCGTGAGGTTGGCCGTCCTGCGCAGATGCTGTGCGGTCCAGCGCCCGCACACCACGGCTTCGAGCAGCGAGTTGCTGGCCAGACGGTTCGCGCCGTGCAGTCCGGTCGAGGCCACCTCGCCGACCGCGTACAGCCCAGACACGCTGCTGGCACCGCTGAGCTCAACCAGCACGCCACCCATGTGGTAATGCGCCGCCGGCCGGACCGGCAGTAGGTCGCGGGCCGGGTCGAGTCCTGCGGCCAGCGCGGTGGCGTGGATGGACGGGAAGAGCGCGGCGAAGCGCTCGCCGGGATGCTCTCGAGCGTCCAGGAAGACCCGATGCCCGGCCTGGAGTTGCGCCCATTCGGCGCGGGAGACGACGTCGCGGGCCGAGAGCGGGTTCGCCAGCACCCACTCGCCGCCCTCGTTCACCAGGATCGCGCCTTCGCCGCGCACGGCCTCGCTGACCAGCGGCATCGGGTCGAGGTGCACGTCGAGCGCGGTCGGGTGGAACTGCACGAACTCCACGTCGCGCAGCGTGGCACCGGCGCGATGGGCGAGCGCCAGCCCTTGACCGCGCGATCCGAGTGGGTTGGTGGTGTGGCTGAACAGGCCGCCGATGCCGCCTGTCGCCAGGATCACAGTCGGGGACAGGACTTCCACCGGTCCGTCCGGCGTGCTCACCCGGACGCCGACGACTCGTCCGCCCGAAACGATGACGTCGGTGGCGGGGGAGTGGTCCCACAGCGATACGGAACTCAGTTCACGTGCGCTGTCGACCACGGTGCGCAACAGTTCGGCGCCCGTGCCGTCGCCCTGGGCGTGGACGATCCTTCGTCGGCTGTGCGCGCCTTCGAGGCCGAGCCGCAGGCTGCCGTCGGCCTCGTGGTCGAAGCGGGCACCCTGCTCGGCGAGCCAGCGGATCGCGTCCGGTGCTGCCGCGGTGATCGCTTGGACGGCTTCCGGTTCGCACAGTCCGGCGCCCGCGGCGAGGGTGTCCTGCGCGTGCAGGGTGGGGTCGTCGTCTGGGCCGACCGCTGCGGCCACACCACCCTGAGCCCAGCCGGTGGAAGTTCCGGTGCTGACCGCGCCGGCGCTGAGCACGATGCAGGGCATTGGGCTGAGTTCGATAGCGGCGACCAGGCCGGCCAGACCTGCGCCGATGATGACCGGGCAGCCTGCGTCCACAACGTGAGTCATTTGCCGGTACCAACCGCTAGCATCCGCTCGACCGCGAGGCGTGCCCGGTCGGCCACGTCCTCGGGCACGATGACCTCATTGGTCAGGGTCTCCAGCGAGTACCGGATATTGGCGAGCGTGTTGCGCTTCATGTGCGGGCACAAATTGCAGGGCCGGACGAACTCCAGTTCGGGGAACTGCTGGGCGACGTTGTCGCTCATCGAGCACTCGGTGATCAGGGCCACCTTGGCAGGGCGACGTACTTCAACGTAGTTCAGCATCTGGGCGGTGGATCCGGCGTAGTCGGCTACGTCCACGACTTCGGGCGGGCACTCGGGATGGGCCAGCACGGTCACGCCCGGATAGTCAACGCGTACCTGCTCGATGTCGGCAGGGGTGAACCGCTCGTGTACCTCGCAGGCACCCGGGTGCACGATCACCTCCACCCCGGTCTGCCTGGCAACGTTCGCCGCGAGGAAGCGGTCCGGGATCATGATCACCTTCGGCACCTGCAGGCTCTCGATGACCCGGACGGCATTGCCGGAGGTGCAGCAGATGTCCGATTCGGCCTTCACTGCCGCCGAGGTGTTCACGTAGGTGACCACCGGCACGCCGGGGTGTGCGGACCGCAGTGCGCGGACGTCCGCCGGCGTGATCGACTCGGCGAGTGAGCATCCGGAGGCCAGATCGGGGATCAGTACGGTCTTGCTGGGGTTGAGCAGCTTGGCTGTTTCGGCCATGAAATGGACGCCGGCCAGCACGATCACGTCGGCTTCGACGGTGGTGGCCTCGCGTGCCAGCGCCAGGGAGTCGCCGACGATGTCAGCGACACCATGGAAGATCTCGGGCGTCATGTAGTTGTGCGCCAGGATCACGGCGTTGCGCCCACGCTTGAGCCGCAGAATCGCGTCCACATCGTCGGCCATGGTGGCCCACTCGACGGCTGGGACGACGTTGGCGACGCGGGGATAGCAGTCGGCCGCGGTCTCCACGGTCACGTTGGCGGTCATAGGAACCCCTCTCGATACACTTATGCTACATCTGAGCAAAAGCGGTGCAAAGGGTAGTCCGCCAGTTGGACTCAGCCGATGGTGGTGGTCTCGACAGCTCGACCAGCCCGAAGGGGCGTCAGCGGACGCGGCTCGTCGGCAGCTTGGTGCCCGAGAAGTGGCGTTCGGCGAGCACCTGGCGGCGGAACCGATAGAGCCGCGCGGGGCGTCCGCCGGTGCTCGTCTCCAGTTCGCCGGTCTCCTCGACCAGCGCCTGCTGGTCGATCAGGCGCCGGAAGTTCTGGGTGTGCACTGCACGTCCGGCCAGGGCCTCGACGCAGTCCTGCAGTTGGCGCAGCGTGAAGGTCGGGCTCAGCAGTTCGAACACCACCGGCCGATAGGTGATCTTGGCCCGCAGCCGCGCCAGTGCCGTGGCGAGAATCCGCCGATGATCGCCGAGCATGCGGACGCCGGCCGCGAGTTCCGCGTCCGGCCGTCGCCACGCGGACGGGGACTCCGGCACCAGCCCAGCTTCGTAGAGCAACTCATAGCGCTGCAGCACCAGTTCCGGCTGCCAGGAGTGTTCGTCGAGGCCGAAGTTGATCGCGACGCGCTGCCGTCGCTCCGTGCTCGTCTCCAGATCGGTGTCCGCCCAAGCGAGCAGCGGGCCGGTGACATCGATCCCGGCCACATCGGGACGGCGGTCCTCCCAGGGCAGCAGGTCGTACCACGGCTGCCACTTGCCGATCGCGAGCTCATCGCCGGGATTGGTCAGGCCGAGGTAGGAGACCGAGATCGGCCGTCCGCCCCGACCGTCGTCGCGGTCCAGATCGGCGAAGGTGTACAGCTGTTCGAGGTAGCCAAGCCGGCGTCCGGTCTGCTCCTCGACCCACGCCCTGGTGGCCGCCTGCAACGAGCGATGGCTCGGCAGCAGCGGGCCCGCCGGTAGCCGCGGTGGCTCGCCGAGGGTGAGGACGGACGGCTGTCCATCGACCATGGCCACAACGACGGCCAGAAGCTCCGCAGCCACCGCCTGCGCAGTCATCGCACCCCAATCGATCGGCCCAACTCCAACGCTCCCACCCACGATCCGACCTGCGGCCGGACCAGGGTCTAGTCAGGATAGCCACGGGCAGCGGCCGTCAGATGCTCTTGTTAGGCTCGAACGCATGATCCGGATGCTGTGCAGGTCGCTGGCTGGTGCTCTGGTCGTGCTCGGTGTGCTGTCGTGGGCACCGGGGCAGGCCTTCGCCGACTCCGACGATGACTCGGTCTCGAACTACCAGGTGATCGCGAAGGTCGACGCCTCGGGCAAAGCCGCCATCGAGTTGCGGCTGGACTTCGACTTCGGCAGTGACAGCGGCCACGGCCCCTACTTGACCTTCCCGCTTCGCCAAGAGATCGCCGACGACCCCGATCACTGGCGGATGATCGACATCGAGGTGGCCGGGGCGAACAGCCCGAGCGGCGCGAACGCCGAACTTGAGACCAAGACCGAGGACGGCAACCTGCTGGTGCGGGTCGGCAACGAGCACCAGGAGTTCAGCGGCACTCAGTCCTATGTGATCTACCTGTCCATGCGCGGGCTGATCGCACCCGACCACGCGCAATCCGGGCTGGACGAGTTCAACTGGAACGCCGTCGGCACGGGTTGGGAGATTCCGATCGACAACGCGTCGGCGACCGTTCGTGGTCCGGCCTACGTCACCAAGAGCGCCTGCTTCACCGGCTATGGCTTCACCGAGGCCTGCGTTGCGCAGCAATCCGGCGAGAGCGCCACCTTCTCGACCATGGGTATCGGCGAGGGCACCGGCATGCAGGTGGTCGCGGGCTTCCCCGCGGGCACGTTCACTGGGGCTGAGGCCCGGCTGGAGCGTCGGTTCACCGTTTCGAACATGTTCCCGGTGACTCCGGTGACCGGTGGTGTGACGGCGGTGCTTGCCGCGCTCGGTCTCGCTGCCGTCTTCCGCCGGACGCGGCGCAGCCGGCGTGACCAGGTCTACCTCGGCCTCACCCCCGGGGTCGTGCCGGCGCCGAATCAGGAGGTCAGCGTCGGCTACGCGAGCCAGGACGCACCGGTCGCGGTCCGCTTCAACCCGCCGGACGGCGCGCGTCCGGGTGAACTCGGCACGCTGCTGGACGCGACCGCGGACAACTCCGACGTGACCGCAACGATCATCGACCTCGCGGTGCGCGGGCACCTCCAGATCACCCAGACCGGCAAGAAGGACTGGACCTTCACCCGGCTGCGGCG
>DAOPRQ010000017.1:0-23767 GCA_035349055.1 Propionicimonas sp. | reverse complement strand
TTCTCCGGCGGCGGCGGTTTCGGTGGTGGCGGCGGTGGGGGCTGGTGAGCTGACCCGCCGAAACCCGACCGGCGCCCGCACGCTACGGTTGCCCCATCATGAATGGAGTGCTGCTTCGGGACGTGCCGGTGTGGGCGGTGGCCGCGGCGCTGCCGCTGGTGCTGCTGGTGGCCTGGGTGTTCGGCGCGATCGCCCGCTGGGTATTGCGCGGACGTGCGAGGCTGGGCGTCGCCACGTCGATGGTCATCTCGGTGCTCGGCACCTCGGTCGGGCTTTTCCTCGCAGGCTGGATCAGCCCTCAGGTGTTGCTGTGGAGCCCGCTGACGCTAGCGCTGGCGCTCGGCAGCTCCGTGCTCGGCATCGCCGGCTACGCCGCGGTGGCCGCCCACTTCCAGCACCCGCAGCGGGCCACCACAGCCGAGCTGCTGCACGCAGGTGAGTCGGATCGGGTCGAGTTCAAGTCGACGGCCCGGGTGAACCTGCGCACCGGAGCCAAGGACGAGCGCATGGAGCAGGTGGTTGCCAAGACGATCTGCGCCTTCCTGAACGCGGACGGCGGCACGCTGCTGATCGGCGTGGACGATGCGGGTGTGCCGCTCGGCCTGGCGCCCGACTTCGGCACCCTGAAAAGCGCGGACGCCGACCGGTTCGAGCTCTGGTTGCGCGACCTGATCACCTCGTCGATGGGCCAGAACGCCGCAGCCCAGGTCGGCGTCGAGTTCGCCGAACTCCCCGACGCTGCCGGCGTTCCCGCGCTGGTGTGCCGGGTGACGGCGACCCCGTCCCCGCGGCCGGTGTACCTGCGTGCGGGCAAAGCCGCGTCACCGGAGTTCTGGCTGCGTACCGGCAACTCCACCCGGCAGCTGTCGGTGGACGAAGCGGCTGACTACGTGAACCACCGCTGGCCCATGGGGGTCGGCGCCAATCTCGCCGCCCAGCTGCGGGCCGCCGTCCGATTCTCCGAAGCTGGTTGAGCGGTGGGCAGCCAACTGGGTCGGGACGGCTGGGATAAGCTGGCCGCCTTTGAGCAGACAAGGACCCCATGACCGCGTCAATTCCGCTGGCCGCGCCCGCCTGGTTGTTCGAGCAGAACATTCCGCTGGCCATTCTGATCGTGGTGTTTGCGTCCTTCCTGTTCGCCGGCGGCTCCACCATCCAGCACCTCGCGGTCAGCCGGACGGTGGACAAGGAGTCCGAGAACCGGTCGATGGGCCTGCGCCAGGTGCTCGCGCTGCTGACGAACCGGCGGTGGCTGCTCGGCCTGCTTACCGTCGGCCTTGGCGCCAGCCTGCACATCGTGGGACTGATGCTCGCGCCAGTCACGGTCGTCCAGCCGGTCGGCATCCTCGCGGTGCCCTGGGCGGTGCTGCTGGCGGCGAAGATTCACCACTTCCGGCCGACGAAGGTGATCTGGGGGGCGGTCGCACTCACCATCCTCGGGATCGTCGTGTTCACCCTGTTCTCGGCCAGCACGGCAGCGCCGGATACTGAACTGCCACCGGCACGGATCATCGTGTCCTGCCTGATCGTGTTCGCAGCCGGCGGCGTTCTGGGCTGGCTGGGGCGCTTCGGCTCGCCGTCGCGCCGCTGCCTGATGTGGGCCTCGGGCGGCTCGTTCTTCTACGGGCTCTCCTCGGCGCTGATCAAGACCATCGCCGAACTGGTGCGGATGGGCAACTTCACCGCGCGTCCGCTGTTCTGGACCGCCGTGGCGTTCCTGCTGGTCTGCTACCTGGTTGGCGGCTGGATGGTGCAGCAGGGCTACGCCAACGGTCCGGCCGAGATCGTGGTTGGTTCGATGACCACCACCGACCCGATCGTTGCCGTCACCTTCGGCTTGGCAGTGCTCGGCGAGGGCGTCCTGCTGGGCGGCTGGGACGCGGTCGGCATGGTGATCAGCGGCGCAGTGGCGGTCGCCGGCGTCGTGGTGCTCTCGAAGTACCACCCGGACGCGCAGGTGGCCCGCCCGGCCACGCAGCCGGCGACTCAGCCCGATCCAGCCTGAGCCCGGCCCGCAGCTCTCGGGGCAGCTCAGCCCGAGATCACCTGGCGGTAGACCGCGAGGTAGCGCTCGGCCATGGCCTCGGCCGTGAGCGTCGCGCCGAGTCTCTTCGACGCCTTCGACATGGCGACCAGCCGCTCCGGTGCGTCCGCCAGTTCGGCCATGCCAGCGGCCAGTTCCGCCGCGCTCGGGCCGGTGAGCAGCGCGTTCTCGCCTGACACCCCAACGCTCAGCCGATCGTCGCAGTAGAGGATGGGCGTGCCCGCGGCGGCGGCCTCGGCCAGCACCATGCCCTGGGTGTCGAATCGGTAGGACGCGAGCACGAACACGTCCGCGTCCGCGATCTCCTGGGCGATCAGCGCGGCATCGTCGAAGTGCCCAAGGAAGCGGACGGTCCCGTGCCGGATCCGCGAGGCCTGCTGGCGCAGGGCACCCTCGGCTGATCCGGTGCCGACGATATGCAGCTCGGCGTCGTCGCGGCCGAGCCGTTCGAACGCATCGAGGATCACGTCCACCCGCTTCTCCGGGCCGAGACGGCCACAACTAAGGAAGCGGACGCGTCCGCCTCTGGGCAGCTTGCGCTCGGCGTGGACGAAGGCGTCCGCCACGCCGCTGGCTACGACGTGACCGCGTCCGTCCAACTCGCCACCTGAGGCGTCCACCACCGCTTCGACAAGGTAGGCGGCCGGTGAGGTGAAAGCGTCCACGGCGGACGCGAGTCGAGCGAGGCTTCGCCAGTCGCGGTTGGCGAACCGCGAGTCGCTGCCGGCGTCCGGATCGCTCGAGGATCTGATCGTGACGTCGTTACCGCGACCGGCGGTGCGGCGCAGCCAGCGTCCCGACCAGTCCAGATAGGTGAACGAGTTCAGGCCAGAGACCAGCGGCGTGGTGCGGTGGGTACCCACGTAGTTGGAATGAAAGGTGTGCACCTGCGGCACGTTTGCGGCCCGGGCCACTTGGGCGGCCAGGAACACCGAGCCGCGCTCGTTCTGCGAATGCACCACGTCCAGCCGGTGGTCCGCGGCGATCCGGCGAGCCAGCCGACGTCCGGTCTGCAGCGAGCATAGATAGCTCGGCGTGCCGGGCAGCCGCCAGTACGGCAGGCCCTCCCAGGCGCACTCGGACGGCGCAGTGAACTGGAAGTTGGGGGCGAACAGAGTGACCCCGTGTCCGGCCTGGCTCAACTGCTGCAACTGCAGTTGGATCGACCGCGAGACACCACCCGATTCGGGATAGAAGTCGTCGGTGAAGATGCCGATCGATAGTGGCGCCGTCACCCGCACACCTTAGCCCGGATCCACCGATTTCCGTCTGCTGCGCGACCCCCGGGCACCCTGGCGTCGCTGACCACGCTCAACATGCGCCCGGTATGCCATCGCGTGGTTCGGCCAGCCAGGCCACCCGTCTGGTGCCGCTCGCGACGACGGCCATCGGTGGATCCGGGCTTAGCCCGGCTTGGCGGCTGGCAGCGGCTCAACCGGGGATGGGCAGGGCCGACATCTGGCTGCCCGCGGCATTGGCAAGGATCACGGTGGCCTGCCCGCGCTCCAGCGGGAAGAGCAACCAGCCGGTCTCGGTGTCGCCGGTTTCGATCGGGTAGCCGGAGAAGCGCGGCGAATGGGCGGCGGGCAGCGGATCGCTGGCGGTGACGCTGTTGTTCTCGAAAGCCACGAAGGAGTAGCTGAGCGGGCCCTTGTCCACCGAGATGCGAATCTGCACCTCCACCCCGCTGTCGGTCCACTCGGACTGCAGGATCTCCCAGCGACCCGAATATCGCTCGTTCGGGCTGACGAAGGGGCGTCCGGGCGCGGTCGCTGTGGGGGCGGGAGTCGGGGACGGTTTGGTCGCCGAGGGCAGCGCTGGCCGCAAGGTGGTGCTGGCCCAGATCAGGGCGGCCGCGAGGACCGCGACTACGCCGACGACCAGTGGCCACCAGGAACGTGGTGCGGCGAACTCGTCGATCCTGGTGGACGGCAGGTTCGACCCGCCAAGGGGAGCGGACGGTCCGCCGCCGGCGGCTGGTCGCGGGACTGCGGGCCGCGTGACACCGGAGAGCGGTGTGGGTGCCCAGCCCGCCGGTGGCGCGGACGGGTGCGGCGCGGACGCGGGCGGCTGCTGGGACGCGGGATCGCGGTTGGGTTCGGATGTCATCGGCATCTACGCTACCCGCCGGACTTCACCAGGTAACGACCGCTCGCCTGTGGATATCGTCGATCGGCCGGCATCGCCTGTGGATGGGTGACGGAAATCAGCCCGACCTGCCGACAATGCTCTGGTGTGAACGTCTCGGAACCGCCGGCCCGGTTGGCCGTACGCAACATCGACGACCTGGTCGGCCTGGTGCCGTTCCTGATCGGCTTCCATCCAGCCGAGTCACTGGTGGTCGTGGTGATCGAGTCCGGCCAGGTGGAGGTCACCGCGAGAGTGGATCTTGCCGCCGTGGCCGAGCCAGGGGCGCTGGATGACCTGATCGGCCGATTGTTCGATCGATTCCCACGCGCGGTTGGCTGGTTCTTCGCCTACTCCGCCGACGACTCGTGCGCCTGGGAGGTGCTCGGCGCGTGCTCCGGCCTGGTCGGGGCCACTCGGGTCGGCCGGCTCCTGCAGGTCTCCGATACGGTCTGGCGCGCAGACCATCCGGACGGGCCAAGCGGCGCGCTCAACGGCACCGTGACGGCCGCGGCGGCGCAGGCCGCGGTGCTTGGGCTGCCGGCTCGGGCGTCGCGGGCGGCGCTGGCCGAGGGCATCGCCGGTCCACCCGACGCGGAGATCGACCATCTGCTCGGGATGTTCGAGCGGGCAGCGGCTGCGCTCGACCGTGCCTCGGCCTCGGCTCGTGCCCGCTTGCTGCGCCGCCTGTTGCGCGAGCCGGAACCCGATCTGTTCGCGCAGGCACGGCTGGCGCTGCTGGTGGACGAACCGGCCGGCATGCTGATCGCGCTGCGGGCCCTGAGCCGCGAGCGGGCGTCCGAGCAACTGGAGCTGTGGACGGGTGTGGTGCGGCATTGCCTGCTCGGTTACCAGGCGGTGCCCTTGGGGCTGTTGGCCATGGCTGCCTGGCAGACCGGTGACGGTGCCCTGCAGATGGTCTGCCTGGAACGCCTCGATCGAATCGATCCCGGCCTGCCGTTGGCGGCGGTCATCGACAAGCTGAATCACGAGATGGTGCCGCCGGGCGCCTGGCCGGAGCTTCGCCGTCCGGTGCTGGCGTGGCTGGCGGAGTGGTCGGACGAGCTGGCCGACCGGGTCAGAGAAGCTGCCCTACCAGAGAGCCGACCAGGTAGGTGAGTCCCATGGCCAGGCTGCCGACCAAGACATTGCGCACTATCGCTCGCCACACACGCGCGCCGCCGAGTCGTGCGCTCACGACGCCGGTGAGGGTGAGTGCCGCGAGCACCGCCACCACGGTTAGGGGTAGCCGCAGCGTTTGCGGAGTCAACACGATGGCCAGCAGGGGGATCAGCGCTCCGATCGTGAACGCGATCATGGACGCGCGGGCTGCTGACCATGGAGAGACGCGCTCGTTCGCGTCGAGGTGCAGGAAGACCCGGGCGTGGGCGTCGAGTGCCGCGTGGCTGGTGAGCTCCTCGGCCACCTGCCGGGCCAGGCCGGAGGACAGTCCGCTGCCGGCGTAGTGATCGGCGAGTCGCTGGAGTTCGCCTTCGGGATCGTCGCTGAGCCGCTGTGATTGAGCGGCCAAGGCTGCGGTCTCGGTGTCCTTCTGACTGCTCACCGAGACGTACTCGCCGCCGGCCATCGACAGCGCACCAGCCACCAGTCCGGCCAGTCCGGCGATGAGTAGGGCGAGTGAGTCAGCAGTGGCGCCGGCGACCCCGAAAACCAGGCCGGCGGTGGATACGATCC
The DNA here is from genome assembly GCA_035349055.1 of Propionicimonas sp. Classification (GTDB taxonomy): domain Bacteria; phylum Actinomycetota; class Actinomycetes; order Propionibacteriales; family Propionibacteriaceae; genus Propionicimonas. The sequence continues at coordinate 17,901 of DAOPRQ010000017.1, read as the reverse complement.
CGTCGTTGGCACCCAGCACGCCCGCACGCAGCCAGTTGAGTCGGGCGGACAGGGACTGCTCGCTCGCCTCGAGTGCCGGAATGGTGATGGTCACAACTCCAGTGTTGTCGGCATTTGCCCTAGTCGCAAGCAAGGTGAGGCTGTCCTAAAGTGCTCGGATGGTGACCCGTTCAAGGTGTGCGGTGAATTAGGTCAGTGGGCTCTCGGTTCTGCCGCCGTCTGCGACAACGTCTGGAACCTGCCCCCGCGAATGCTGGCTGAGCCTGGCGAAGCCGCTCCGGTGACGCTGGGACTGGGCGGGCGAACAGCGTCCGCCAGATCCGTTAGGATTGGCGATCGTGCAGACGTACACCCTGCTTTTCTAGCCGCGACTGCTTTCGGCAGCCGCGGCGGCCCCTGGCGAGCCTGACGGCCCGCGGGGGTTTTTTCTTGTCCGGGTGCGCACACCACACGAAGGAGACGAAGTGACCGAGGAACGGATCGGCTACGACGCGGCCGCAGCGCAGGAGAAGTGGCAGCGGTTCTGGGAAGCCGACGGTACGTTCAGCCCAGCCGACGATGGCACGAAGGAACGTCGCTACATGCTCGACATGTTCCCGTACCCGTCCGGCGACCTCCACATGGGTCACGCGGAAGCATTCGTCATGGGTGACATCGTGTCCCGCTACTGGCGCCTGGCCGGTTACGACGTAATGCACCCGATCGGCTGGGACTCCTTCGGCCTGCCGGCCGAGAATGCCGCGATCGCCCGCGACGCGCACCCGGCCGATTGGACCTACGCCAACATCGACACCCAGGCGCGCTCCTTCAAGCGGTACGGGCTCAGCCTGGACTGGTCGCGGCGGCTGCACACCTCCGACCCGGAGTACTACCGCTGGACCCAGTGGCTGTTCCTGCGCTTCTTCGAGCGCGGCCTGGCCTACCGCAAGGACTCCTACGTCAACTGGTGCCCCAACGACCAGACGGTGCTGGCCAACGAGCAGGTCGTGCAGGGGCTGTGCGAGCGCTGCAGCGCGGTGGTGACCAAGCGCAAGCTCACCCAGTGGTACTTCAAGATCACCGATTACGCCCAGCGACTGCTGGACGACATGGAGCAGATCGAAGGCAAGTGGCCCGACCGCGTGCTTGCGATGCAGCGTAACTGGATCGGCCGTTCCGAGGGCGCCTGGGTCGACTTTCGGATTGAGGGCCGCGAGGCGCCGGTCCGGGTCTTCACCACGCGTCCGGACACCCTCTACGGCGCCACCTTCTTCGTGGTCGCGCCCGAGGCTGCGATCGCGGACGAGATCTGCGCGCCCACGGCCCGGGCCGAGTTCGAGGCCTATCTGGAGCAGACCAAGCGGGCCACTGAGATCGAGCGGCAGTCGTCCGAGCGTCCGAAGACCGGGGTTTTCCTCGGCGTCCACGCGATCAACCCGATCAACGGGGAGCGGCTGCCGGTCTACGCGGCCGACTACGTGCTGGCCGAGTACGGCACCGGCGCGGTGATGGGCATGCCCGGTCACGACCAGCGTGACCTCGACTTCGCCCGCGCATTCGACCTGCCGGTTCGGATCGTGCTGGACAGTGGCGATCCGCACCCTGCCGAGTCTGGCATCGCCACCAAGGGCGACGGCACCTACGTGAACGCCGGCCCGCTGACCGGTATGACCAGCGTGAAGGAGGCGGTCGCCAAGACCAACGAGGTGCTGACCGAGGCTGGCACCGGCGAAGCCGCGGTCACCTTCCGACTGCGCGACTGGCTGCTCAGTCGGCAGCGCTTCTGGGGCTGCCCGATCCCGATCGTGCACTGCCCCGAGTGCGGCGAGGTGCCCGTCCCCGACGACCAGTTGCCGGTGACGCTGCCCGACCTGCGGGGCGCCGCCCTGCAGCCGAAGGGCACCAGCCCGCTGGCGTCCGCGACCGACTGGGTGAACACGACCTGCCCGAAGTGCGGTGGCGGGGCCTTGCGTGACACCGACACGATGGACACGTTCGTCGACTCGTCCTGGTACTACTTCCGCTACTGCTCGCCGAACTACACCGAAGGGCCGTTCGACGTGGCCGAAGTGGCCAAGTGGATGCCGGTCGCGCAGTACGTCGGTGGTGTGGAACACGCCATCCTGCACCTGCTGTACTCGCGGTTCTTCACCAAGGTGCTCGCGGATCTCGGCCTGGTCGACTTCAGCGAGCCGTTCAGCCGGCTGATGAACCAGGGTCAGGTGATCAACCAGGGCAAGGCGATGAGCAAGTCGCTAGGCAACGGCGTCGATCTCGGTGAGCAGATCGATCGCTTCGGGGTGGATGCGATCCGCACCACTGTGGTGTTCGCCGGTCCGCCCGAGGACGACATCGACTGGGCGGACATGTCGCCGGGTTCATCCCTGAAGTTCCTGCAGCGTGCCTACCGGCTGGCCGCGGACGTGACCAGCGCGCCCGGTGCGGGCTTCGCCGCCGGTGACCTGGCGATGCGGCGGGTGACCCACAAGGCGATCGCCGAGATCACCGAATCGATCGAGAGCCACCGGTTCAACGTGGCGGTCGCGCGAATCATGGAGTTGGTGAACGCGACCCGCAAGGCGATCGACTCGGGTGTCGGTGGTGCGGACGCGGCAGTTCGGGAGGCCGTGGAGACGGTGGCGGTCACTCTGAGCACCGTTGCGCCGTACGTCGCCGAGGAGATGTGGGAACTGCTTGGCGGCGCACCGTCCGTGGCCAACGCGAACTGGCCGGTGGCCGATCCCGCGCTGCTGGTCACCGAGTCGGTCACGTGTGTGGTGCAGGTTCAGGGCAAGGTGCGGGCCAAGCTGGACGTTTCGCCCGGCATCTCCGCCGACGACCTGACCGCGGTGGCGCTGGCGGACGATGGAGTGCAGCGCGCGCTGGCCGGACGCGAGGTGCGCCAGGTGATCGTGCGCGCCCCGAAGCTGGTCAGCATCGTCCCGGGCTAAGGGTGTGACGTAAGCGAACGCCCGCCGACCCCTGGGTCGGCGGGCGTGTCGCGTTTGGTCGAACCTGTCGAGGTTCCCTGAGCCTGGGCGGAGCGCCTCAGCGCTTGGTGAACTGCAGCCGGTAGGCCTCGGGGCCGCGCTCGAGGTACTCCAGGTCGAAGGCGTCCGGAGCGACTCGGTTGAGCTGGCTGAGCAGCGGCAGCGGGTCGTGGCTTACCACGAGCACGAGCGCCTCGCCGGACTTCATGCTGGTCAGCCCGCCGATGATTGCGCCGTGGCGGATCACCTTCGGCAACGCGGCGGCCTGTAGTTCCGGGACGCCGGCCCGGGTGCCGCAACCGCAGCCGCAGCCGCCGCCTTCGGTCTTCTTCTCATTGAGGTCGATATCTATAGCCATTTGAATTTCCTGTGATGCGATCGGGGTTGAGCGCACCAAGGGTAACCCGGCGCATGGCTCCGATCGAAGTCAGGCTGTGGATAGCTGAGATTCCGGGGGAGGTTTTCCACAGCCGGCAGATTCGCCTGACCGGATTCGGTGGAAGCTGTCGATAGTGCAGGTGTGAAGGTTGCGCCAGAGCCCATGATGAGCGAGGTGGTGCGCGCGCGGCTGGAAGCGCTGCTGGCGGAGGTCGAGCCGCGTCGCCTGCAGCCGTCCGGCACGGAAGGGTGGGCGCCGGTCGATACTTCCACGGCCGGTCCGCCACGCGCCTCACCGCAGGATCCAGGCAGCTTCCACCTGCCGTCGCCCGGTTTGGGCCGGCCCGCAACCGGTTCGAACCAGGGGGCTGCCGACCCACCGCCGCCGCGCCGAGCCGCAAACCCGCCGGGCCACAACGGCATCACCCAGCTGCGCACTCGATTGCTCGACTTCGGGCGCGAGCACCTGGCCGCTGTGGTGGTCATCCTGCTGGTGGGCTGTGCCTGGACCGCTTACACCATGCTGCAAGCCCGCTCCACCCCGGTGGCGGTCGCCGCGGTGCCGTCGGTGGTGGCGAGTCCGACGCCGACGCCCACACCCGAGCCGAGACTGCTGGTGCACGTGCTCGGGGCGGTCCGCAAGCCAGGTCTGGTGGACTTGCCGACGGGCAGCCGGGTCGCGGACGCCATCGAAGCTGCGGGCGGATTGTCCGCTTCGGCCGACCCGGGCGAACTCAACCTTGCGGCGTTGGTGGCTGACGGTGACCAGTTGGTGATCGGCACCGACGCCGACCCCGGCGGCGAGGTGCGCGGAGCAGGGGGAAGCTCGGGCTCGGCTGGCTCGTCGGGTTCTGGCACGATCTCGCTGAACACGGCCACCCTCGCGCAGTTGGACACGTTGCCTGGGGTCGGCCCGGTGACGGCCAAGAAGATCCTGGATTGGCGGGACGCCCACGGCAGGTTCTCATCCGTAGGCGAGCTTCAAGAGGTGGACGGAATCGGCCCCAAGATCTACGCGGAGATCGAACCCCATGTGCGCGTGTGAGTTGACGTTGGCCCGCCCGCCAGGGTCTCGGCTGGTCGGCCAAGCTGGGATTCGGCTGGTTCGCCAACCCGGTTCTCGGCTGGTCGGGCTTGTCGAGACCACCCAGCCGTCCCACAGCCACCCTCGGGCCTGCCCATGAGTCGCGGACCCACGCCAGTCGCGCCTTCCGTGGACGCCGCGCCGATCGACTGGCGAGGCCCGTTTCTCGCGATGGCGTCGTGGGCAGGGGCGTGGGCGGCGACCTCGGGGGTGAACTGGTGGGCCGTCGGGTGCGGGCTGCTGGCTCTGGCACTCGGTCTGCTGGCCTGGCGGTCGCGGCACTGGCTTCGCATCGCCATCGCCGTGACCATGCTGGTGGTGGTGGGAACGGCGTGGGCACGCGTGTGGCTGGCGAGCGTGGGTCCCATCCCCACCTGGGCGGCCGACAACGCGGTGGTCACTATCACCGCGCGGGTCTCCGGCGGCCAGATCACGGACGGCGGAGTCGGTGGTCCGCTGTGGATCGCGACTGCTGCTCTGGTGGATGCCGAAGGTCGCGGTGACGCTTGGATCACCGGCGCCTCCGTCCGCATCTCGGCCGGCGGTACGCAACTCGAGTCGTGGGCCAACCTGCCGGCCGGCTCGACAGTGCGGGCCCTGGTTCGGCTGAGTCCCGCCGAACCAGGCGAATCGGTCGGGGCCTGGGCACGAGCCCGGGCATCTCCGACCGTCGTGGTCGAGCCGGGTGCGGTCGATCAGGCCGTGACTTCGGTTCGGGCCGGATTGCGGGCGTCGGTGGCAGGGCTCCCGCCCGATCCCAGGGCGCTCGTGCCGGCTCTCGTCGTAGGCGATACCAGCGGCATGACCGAAGCCCTTCAGGATCGCTTTCGTGCCACCGGGCTAACCCATCTCACGGCGGTCTCGGGGGCCAATCTCACCCTCCTCCTGGCTGCGCTCACCTGGGCCGCGGCGCGGGTCGGAGTGCTGGGCTGGTGGCGGCGGCTGTTGGCCGTCGTCGGGGTGGCGGCCTTCGTCCTCCTGTGCCGGGCTGAAGCGAGCGTCCTGCGTGCGGCGGCGATGGGCGTGGTGGGTCTGGCCGCGCTGGGGTGGGGTGGCCCGCGGCAGGGCCTCCGCTACTTGTCCTGGGCCGTGATCGGACTGTTGCTGGTCGATCCGTGGCTGTCCCGCTCGGTCGGGTTTGCCCTGTCGGTGTGCGCCAGCGCGGGCATCGTGCTCTGGGCGCGGCCGTGGGCGGGAGTGCTGCAGGCATGGGTGCCTGCGTGGCTGGCCGAGGCATTGGCTGTCCCGGCCGCTGCGCAACTGGCCACCCAGCCGATCGTGTCAGCGATCTCGGGACAAGTGAGCCTGGTGGGTCTGGTTGCGAACCTGGTGGCTGGGCCACTCGTCGGGCCCGGCACGGTGCTCGGCTTCCTCGCGGCCGGGGTGTCCGTAGCGAGCCCGCCGGTGGCGGCACTGCTCGGCTGGGCCGCCGGCGGTTTCGCCCAGAGCCTCTGCTGGATCGCGGAAGCCGGCAGCGCGCTGCCGGGCGCGACTCTGGCCTGGCCCGCGACACCCCTGGCCACTGCGGTGATGGTGGTGCTCTGCGCCGGAACCCTGGTCCTGATGCCGCGACTGTTGCGGCGTCCGTGGCTGCTCGTGTTCGCAGTGGCGGCGCAGGTGCTAGTGCTGCTGCGTCCGGTCACCACTCCGGGTTGGCCACCAACCGAATGGGCGGTGGTCAGCTGCGATGTCGGTCAAGGGGACGCCACCGTGATCAGCATTGGCGAAGGGCAGGCGATCGTGGTCGATACCGGGCCTGAACCAGGGCTGGTCGACAAGTGCCTCGACCAATTGGGCATCGTCGATGTCCCGTGGCTGATCCTCACCCACCTCCATTCCGACCACGCCGGCGGAGTGGCCGGGGTGGCCTCGGGACGCTCGGTCGGACGGCTGCTGTACTCCGGCATCACCGAGCCTGCCGCCAACTGGCATGGAGTCAGGGCGGCGCTGGCCGGCAACCCCGAACAGGTTGCCGTGCCCGGCATGGTGGTGGCCGCCGGCGCAACCACAGTCGAAGTGCTGGCCGTTCGTCCACTGGTGAGCGGCAGCGAAGTCGCCGGCGAGGACTCGGCTGAACAGAACGACTCGTCGCTGGTGCTGCGAGTGACGACTCCTGAGCTCAGATTGCTCCTCTCCGGTGACGTTGAGGAGGCTGGGCAGCGCAACGCGGTCACCCGCGTCGCCGACCTGAGTGCCGAGGTGATGCTGGTACCGCATCATGGGTCTGCTCACCAGGACGCGGCGTATCTGGCCGCGGTCCACGCCAGCGTTGCGCTGATCAGCGTTGGTGCCGAAAACGACTACGGTCACCCGGCCGCGCGCACCGTGGACTCCGTCGCCGGAACTGGGGCGCAGATCTTCCGCACCGACCGCAGCGGTGCGATCGCGGTCTCCCGGCGCGATGGGGAGTTGACGGTCACCACCCAGCGCAGCGGGTGACGACCAAGCCTGGCTGAACGCGATTGGGGCGGCCGACTCGCGTCGACCGCCCCAATCGTCAGGCAACTGTCAGGCCGGCTCGTAGGTGAGGCAGTTGGCGGCCATGCCGTCGGCGCCCGCACCCACGCGGACGGCGTCCGCGGTGCATTCGAGATCTGCGTTGTGGCGGCAGTCGGTGCGCGAGCATGCGCCCACCTGGGCCACGGCCCCGTCGATGCCACCCTTGATCTTCAATCTGCGCACACGATGTCGCGTAATCAGCCAAGGCAATCTCGGCATCGTGGTGGACGGCAACGGCTCGGCCTACCTGGTGGCTGACGTGGATCCGCGGCTGCCCGAAGGCGGCTTCCGCATCACCTGCCGGGCCGGTGTCCCTGGCCTTGGCGTGCTGCGCCTCGACGGCCGTTGTGGCGACGCGGTCTGCCCGATCGCGCGTCCGGAGATCAACCACCTGCTGCAGCACCATCTCGATGCCGTCGACCCGGCCGAGGTCACGGTCGTCGAGGTCGATCTCGAAGCGGTCACGGTCCTCGCCCCGGCCACCGATCTGTGCCGGGCCTGCGCGATCCCGGTCGCGCTGGACGCCTACGCTTCGGCCCGCTCCGAATCCTGGCTGCTGGACGTAGCCGGGATCGTCGAGTGCATCGAGCGGGAGCATCAGTTCGACCTGCGGATCCTGGTCGGTGCCCTCGGCTACCCCAACGCGCCCGCGGCGATCATCTCGGTGACCAGCATGTCCTCGCTCCGGCTGGACCTGGTGTGCATGGATGCCGACGGCGTCACCGCGGTGACGGTGCCGTTCGGCACGCGGCTCGATCATCCCGCTGAGGTGCCGGGCTGGCTCGCCCAGGCAGCGGGCCGGCCGTTCAGCTGATCCAGCGCTCGGCCGGAGCTGTCGGTGCAGCCTGGCATGCTTAGCCCGTGCCCGAAACCGCCTTCGCAACCGCTCTACTGGTCACCGGCCCGGAGTCACTGCTGGCCGAGCGTGCCGTAGCCGATTTCGTGGGGCGGGCTACCGCGGAGCGCCCGGACGCGGCCGTCGTCCGGCTGCAGGCCGGAGAGCTGGATGCGGGCGCTTTGGCCGAAGCCGCCGGGGGTTCGCTGTTCGCGTCCGCCTCGATCGTGGTGGTCAGTAACCTGGCGGAGTTGCCCGCCGAGTTGGCCGACCATGTGGTCGCACTCGCCACCGACCCTGGGGACGACCTGGCACTGGTGCTGGTGCACGGCGGGGGAGTCAAAGGCAAGGCGCTGCTCGACCGGCTGAAGAAGCTGCGCGTCCCGGCGCAGGACTTCGCCGCCATCAAGCCCTGGGATCTGCCCCAGTTCGTGGCGGGCGAAGTTCGCCGGTGCGGCGGACGGGTGGACGCAAGAACCGCGGGCGCGCTCATCGAGGCGGTCGGCAGCGACACTCGAGCACTGGCTGGTGCGGTTCGCCAACTGCTGGACGATTCGCCCGACCGCCTGCTCACCGAGGTCGCCGTGCGTCGCTACTTCGGCGGCCGGGCGGAGGTGACCAGTTTCGCGGTTGCCGACGACGTACTCAGCGGACGCGTCGACGGTGCGCTCGGCAAGTTGCGCTGGGCCCTTTCGACCGGTGTCGCGCCGGTCCTGATCACGAGCGCGCTTTCGAACAACCTGCGCAGCCTCGGCAAGTATCTCGACGGCCGGGACGCCCGGCTTCGCGACGCCGAACTGGCCCGGGTAGTGGGCGTGCCGCCGTGGAAGTTGAAGGACCTCTCCCGGCTGTCCCGCGACTGGAAGCCGACCGCGGTCGCCGCTGCCATCCGGCAGGTAGCGATCGCCGACGCCCAGATCAAGGGTGCTGCCAGCGATCCCGGGTTCGCGCTTGAGCAATTGGTGCTCGGCGTGATTGAGTGCCGTCGCAGCGAGCGGCGTTAGCGTCCGAGCGCACAACAAAACGCCGCTCGGGCAACCGAGCGGCGTTTTGTGAGGAAGATCAGAGTGCGGCGGCCTTGGCTGCGATGGCCGACTTGCGGTTCGCTGCCTGGTTCTTGTGGATGACGCCCTTGCTCGCGGCCTTGTCCAGCGAACGGGTCGCGGTCTTCGCCAGCTCTTGCGCCTTCTCGCTATCGCCGGCAGCGACGGCCTCGTTGAACTTGCGGACGTTGGTACGCAGACCGGACTTCACGGCCTTGTTCCGCAGCCTGGCCTTCTCGTTGGTCAGGATCCGCTTCTTCTGAGACTTGATGTTCGCCACGCCGATGAGCTCTTTCGCTGGTGTTTGACTACGCTGCGCCGCACGGACGCGATTTCGAACTTTATCAGGCAGCCAAGCCAGCCTCAAATCACCCCCGCTGTTCGGCTGGTCGGAGCCAGGATGCTTGGGCCATGTCTCCCACCGACCAGCTCGATCGCCTGACCGCTCCGGGCCTGCCCGCCCTCGCCGGGCTCGCTCGGCCTGAGCCCGGATGCAGCTCGAAGAGGCCCGATCCGGCTGGGTTCGGTATCGTGTGCTGGCTGTCCCGCAACCAGGAAAGTGCATGCCGACTCCATCACCAGGCAAGACCCCACCCGCGCTGATTCGCAACTTCTGCATCATCGCGCACATCGACCACGGCAAGTCCACCCTTGCCGACCGCATGCTGCAGCTCACCGGGGTGGTGGACGCCCGCTCGATGCGTGCCCAGTACCTGGACCGCATGGACATCGAGCGCGAGCGCGGCATCACGATCAAGTCCCAGGCCGTCCGGATGCCCTGGCAGGTCGACGGCACTGACTACATCCTCAACATGATCGACACCCCGGGGCACGTCGACTTCACCTACGAGGTCTCCCGTTCGCTGGCAGCGTGTGAGGGCGCGATCCTGCTGATCGACGCCGCTCAGGGAATCGAGGCGCAGACCCTGGCGAACCTGTATCTCGCGCTCGAGGCCGACCTGCACATCGTGCCGGTGCTCAACAAGATCGACCTGCCCAGCGCGCAGCCGGAGAAGTACGCCGCCGAGATCGCGCACCTGGTCGGCTGCGACCCCGACGACATCTTTCGGGTGAGCGCCAAGACCGGCGAGGGTGTCAAGGAACTGCTCGACCACGTCGTGGCCGACATTCCGCACCCCGTCGGCGATCCGGATGCGCCGCCGCGCGCGCTGATCTTCGACTCGGTCTATGACACCTACCGCGGTGTGGTCACCTACGTGCGCGTGGTGGACGGCGAGCTCAGCCACCGCGAACGCGTCCTGATGATGTCCACCAAGGCCACCCACGAGACGCTCGAAGTCGGGGTCATCTCGCCCGAGCCGGTGAAGGCGCAGTCGCTCGGCGTCGGCGAGGTCGGTTACCTGATTACCGGCGTGAAGGAGGTGCGGCAGTCGCGGGTCGGCGACACCGTGACCGCGGCCTCCCGTCCGGCCAAGCAGGATCTCGGCGGCTACCGTCCGCCGCATCCGATGGTCTACGCGGGCCTCTACCCGATCGACGGCGCCGACTTCCCCGAGCTGCGGGAAGCGCTGGACAAGTTGCAGCTCAACGATGCCGCGCTGGTCTACGAACCGGAGACCTCCGGCGCGCTCGGCTTCGGCTTCCGGGTCGGCTTCCTCGGCCTGCTGCACATGGAGATCGTCCGCGAACGGCTGGAGCGCGAGTTCAACCTCGACCTGATCTCCACCGCGCCGAACGTGGTCTATCGCGTGGTCATGGAGGACGGCACCGAACATGAGGTGACCAACCCGTCCGAGTACCCCGACGGCAAGATCGCCGAGGTGCACGAGCCCATGGTCAGGGCGACTATCCTCGCACCGGCCGAGTACATCGGCACGATCATGGAACTCTGCCAGGCGCGCCGCGGTGAGCAGACCGGCATGGACTACCTCAGCGAGGACCGTGTCGAGATCCGCTACCGGCTGCCGCTCGCCGAGATCGTGTTCGACTTCTTCGACGCCCTGAAGTCGCGGACGAAGGGCTTCGCCTCTCTCGACTACGACGAGGACGGCGAGCAGGTGGCCAAACTGGTGAAGGTCGACATCCTGCTGCACGGCGAACCGGTGGACGCGTTCAGCTCGATCGTGCACACCGATGCCGCCTACAGCTACGGCGTGGCCATGGCCAAGAAGCTGAAGGAGCTGATTCCCCGGCAGCAGTTCGAGGTACCGATCCAGGCGGCCATCGGCGCCCGGGTGATCGCGCGCGAAACCGTCCGTGCCATGCGCAAGGACGTGCTCGCCAAGTGCTACGGCGGTGACATCACCCGCAAGCGCAAGCTGCTGGAGAAGCAGAAGGAAGGCAAAAAGCGGATGAAAATGGTCGGCCGGGTCGAGGTGCCGCAGGAGGCCTTCGTCGCCGCGCTGTCCACGCAGGAGACTTCCGAAAAGAAGAAGTAGGCCCCCACTGGAGCGAATTACTCGGGCGGCGAATTGCTGCGGTTCGGCTGCCAACCCGCCACGCGGTGGCAGATTGGAGTAGAAGGAGCCGACCGGTTCCCGGGACGGCTCGAACGGCGCGGTACTTGGGGGAGTCATGCGCAGGTTCTGGGTTCTACAGGTTTTCGCTCGGCACCCGGCTGATGGATCTTGGCGGAGTGGCTTCGGTCGACTGGGTCTGCAACGGTGCGTTCAGCCTGCTCTGCTACCTGACCGTGATGGACGATGACGGCTCGGGTGGGCTGCGCTGCTAGTTGGAACGCCAGGTGGACCACCTGCCGGTCGAGGTGATCGACGACTGCCAGCGGTTCATGGTCGAAGTGATGCGAGCCGGGACGGCGAACCCGAGCCTGACCCTTGACGAGCTGATGCGGCTCTGAGTTCGTTCCCATGGGGTGCGGAATCGCGGGTGTCGGCGGTGGCCATTAGGCTCACCCGCATGGACGCAGAGATCGGCATCATCGGAGGCAGCGGCTTCTACACCTTCCTCAGCAATCCCGAGCGCGTCGAGGTGGACACCCCCTTCGGAACGCCCAGTGCGCCGCTGACCGTCGGTGAGGTCGCCGGACGCAAGGTCGCCTTCCTGCCACGCCACGGCGTCAACCACGAATACCCGCCCCACAAGGTGAACTACCGCGCGAACCTGTGGGCCTTGCGCAGCCTGGGCGTCCGTCAGGTGATCGCGCCGGCTGCGGTCGGCTCGCTGGTCGCCGAGCACGGCCCGGGCGCCTTCGTGGTGCCCGACCAGGTGATCGACCGCACCTGGGGCCGCGAGCACACCTGCTACGGCGAGGTCGGCGGAGTGGTGCACACCGCCTTCGCCGACCCTTACTGCCCGCGGGGACGGGCGGCCGTCCTGGCCTCCGCCGACGAGACCACGCCGCTGGTGCCGGTGGGAACGCTGGTGGTGATCAACGGGCCGCGCTTCTCCACTCGCGCCGAGTCGCGCTGGCATGCCGCCGCTGGTGGCACGGTGGTGGGCATGACCGGGGTGCCCGAGGCCGCGATCGCCCGTGAGCTGGCCATGTGCTACACGACCGTGTGCATGGTGACCGACCACGACGCCGGCGTAGAAGCGGGGGAGGCGGTCACGCACGCCGAGGTGATGCGGGTCTTCGCCGGCAACATCGACCGGCTGAAGACCCTGTTGGTGCGGGTGATCGCTGCCCTGCCCGCCGCCGAATCGGACGAGACCGCGGCCTGCCTGTGCCGCCGCGTGCACGACGGACAGCAGCTGCCGTTCGTCCTGCCCTGACCGTGCCCTCCCAGCCGCCGGACGGCCTGCCGGCACCAGCGGACGGTTCGCTGCCGGCCGCGGCGCTGGCCGGGCTGGCGGAGCGTCGGCTGAGCCTGTACCTGCATGTGCCGTTCTGCGCGACCCGCTGCGGCTACTGCGATTTCAACACCTACACGGCAGCCGAGCTCGGAGCCGGGCCGGGGGCAGGCCAGGACGCCTACCTGGCCGCGGCTGAGGCCGAACTCGAGCTGGCCGTCCGGGTGCTCGGTTGCCCGCCGCCGCTGCAGACCATCTTCTTCGGCGGCGGCACGCCGACCATGCTGCCGGCAGCGGCACTGGCCGGCCTGCTGACCTCGGCGAGGTCGCGGTTCGCGGTCGCGCCGGACGCCGAAATCACCACCGAGGCGAATCCGGAGAGCGTCGACCGGGAGTACCTCGACCGGCTGGTGGCTGCCGGCTTCAACCGGTTGAGCCTCGGCATGCAGTCGGCCCGGCCAGGGGTGCTGGCCGTGTTGGAGCGCCGGCACACGCCGGGCCGGGTGAGGCAGGTGGTCGAGTGGGCGCGCGCCGCGGGCTTCGCCTCGGTCAGCGTGGACCTGATCTACGGCAGCCCGACCGAGACCATCGATGACTGGCGGACGAGTCTGGAGGCCGCACTCTCCTTCGCGCCCGACCACGTCAGCGCCTACTCGCTGATCGTCGAGCCGGGCACCCGGCTGGCCGCCCAGATCGGCCGCGGCCAGGTGCCCGCTCCGGATGAGGACCTGCAGGCCGATTGCTACCTGCTGGCCGAGGAGTTGCTCACCGGGCAGGGATTTTCGGCCTACGAAGTAAGTAATTGGGCCCAGCCGGGCCACGCCTCCCGGCATAACCTCGCCTACTGGGTGGGCGACGATTGGTGGGGGATCGGGCCCGGCGCGCATTCGCACGTCGGTGGCGTCCGTTGGTGGAATGTCCGCCATCCCCGCGACTACAGCGCCCGACTCGCGGCCGGCAGCTCGCCCGCGCAGGCTCGTGAACTGCTCACCGACGAGCAACGCAGGGTCGAGCGGGTGCTGCTCGAATTACGGCTTTCACAAGGTCTTCCGGTGAGCGTGCTGACCTCTTCTGAGGCTGGTCGGGTGCCCGGAATGCTGGCGTCCGGGCTGGTCCGGCTGGAGGCCGGGAACCTGCGTCCGACCCTGCGCGGCCGACTGCTGGCGGACGCGGTGATCCGCGATCTTCTCGATTAGTAGAAGACACGACGATTCGGTGCTGCCGAACGACGCAACGGTTCTGTAACAATGCCGCCACACACGGGTGCTTGAGTGTGCGCAGCCCATAACCTTGCCCAACCCGCAAGGACGGGTGCCCATCACATTGAGGAGGGAAACTTGAAGACTCAGTCATTCAAGCTCGCCGGAGTGGCCCTGGTTGTGGCCTCGCTGGCATTCACTGGTTGCGGTTCCCGCACTGAAGCCAGCACCGGTGGCGGTGGCGGCGCCACCAAGGTCGCGAAGATCGGCGTCATCGTCCCGTTGTCGGGTGGTCTGTCCGCGATGGGCCTCGGCATCCGCAACTCGGTCGAGCTGGCGATCCGCGAAGCCAATGACAAGAACGTGATCCCTGGCTGGAAGCTCGAACTGGACGCCCAGGACGATGAGGCCAAGCCCGATGTCGGCAAGAACGCTGCGACCAAGCTGGCCAGCGACGATGCCGTCGTCGGTGTGGTCGGCACGCTGAACTCCTCGGTCGCGCAGAGCGTGATCCCGGTGCTCGACGCGGCCAAGATCGTCCAGGTCTCGCCGGCCAACACCAACCCGGCGCTCACCAAGGGCAGCGACCTGGCCAACCCGAAGCGTCCCAACGCCAACTACTTCCGGGTCTGCACCACTGACGCGGTGCAGGGTCCGTTCGCCGCGCAGTACCTGCTCGGCACCGGCATCAAGAAGGTGGCCACCGTCCACGACAAGAAGTCCTACGGCCAGGGCCTGGCTGAGGCCTTCGCCGAGGCGTTCAAGGCCGGCGGCGGCACCGTCGTCGCGGCCGAAACCATCAACCCCGACGACAGCGACTTCTCGGCAGTGATCACCAAGGTCAAGGCAGCCGGTCCGGAAGCCCTGTACTACGGCGGCGAGTACCCGCAGGCGGGCCCGCTGTCCAAGCAGATGAAGGCCGCCGGCCTGAACGTCCCGCTGATGGGCGGCGACGGTATCTACGACGCGAACTTCATCAAGCTGGGTGGCACCGACGGTGACCTGGCCACCTCGGTGGGTGCCCCGGTCGAGACCCTGGCCTCGGCGAAGGCCTTCGTCGAGGCCTACAAGGCAGCCGGCTTCCCCGACGGCTTCTCCGCCTACGGTGCCTACGGCTATGACGCTGCCAACGCCATCATCGCTGCGCTGAAGACCAGCCTGGCGTCGGCCACCGATGCCAAGTCGGCCCGACAGGCCACCATCGACGCGATCGGCAAGGTCTCGTTCGACGGTGCGACCGGCAAGGTCGGTTTCGATGAGTTCGGTGACTCGGTGTCCCGGGTGCTGACCGTCTACAAGGTGACCGGCGGCGCTTGGAAGGCCGAGAAGACCGGCGAGCTCCAGTGAGCTAGTTGCCCTTGGCGCTCGTCCGCGGACGAGCGCCAAGGGGTCGTGGCGTCGATAGCAAAGGGGTACAGCGGCAGTGGACCTATTCCTGCAACAGTTGTTCAACGGACTCTCTCTCGGCTCGCTGTACGCGTTGATCGCGGTCGGCTACACCGTGGTTTACGGCATCGTCCAACTGATCAACTTCGCCCACGGCGAGATCTTCATGATGGGTGCCTTCGGCTCATTCGCCACCTGGATGCTGCTCGGCGCACCAACGAACTGGGGCGTCTCCGCCTCGTTGTTCGTGCTGTTGCCGTTGATGATCCTCGGTGGCGTGATCGTGTCGATCTCGGTGGCGCTGCTCACCGAAAGGTTCGCCTACCGGCCGCTGCGCAATGCGCCCCGGCTGGCGCCGTTGATCTCGGCGATCGGTGTCTCGGTGTTCCTGCAGGAAGTGGTGCGACTGTTCTTCGGCCGCATTCCCGGCATGCCGGACGCGAAGAGCGCCGTCCCCTTTCCAGCCATTCCAGGCATCTCCGGTGCGATCATTCACGTCGGCGGAGTCACCATCCAGATGTCGGCGCTCTTCACCGTCGGCGCGCTGGTGGTCTGCACCGCGTTCCTCTGGTTCTTCGTGAACCGGACGAAGACGGGCCGCGCGATGGTGGCCACCTCGCAGGATCGTGACACCGCCCAGCTGATGGGCATCAACGTGGACCGGGTCATCGTCGCCGCGTTCGCGGTCGGCGCCGGTCTGGCCGCCGTCGCCGGCGTGGCCCACGGGCTGCGCTACGGCAACATCGATTTCCGGATGGGCTTCATGGCCGGTCTGAAGGCGTTCACCGCCGCCGTGCTGGGCGGCATCGGCAACATCAACGGCGCAGTGGTCGGCGGCCTCGTGCTAGGTCTGGTTGAGGCCCTGGCCAGCAACTACCTGGGCACCACCGCCTGGAAAGACGTCTGGGCGTTCATCCTGCTGATCCTGGTACTGGTCTTCCGGCCACAGGGTCTGCTCGGCGCCAAGGTGGTGGACCGCGCATGAGAACCGTGATCAGCGACGAGACCAAGATCAGGTACCGCTACCCGGCACGAGCAATCGGCCTCGTGGGCGCGGTACTGATGATCGTCTCCATCTTCCTGCCGTGGGCGTACGGTCACGGTGCACTCGACGACGTCGGCTATGCCGGCGCGCCGTCCCCGCTGCAGCTGTTTTTCGTGCTGCTGCCGGTGCTGCTCCTGCTACTCCTGGCTGCGCCGCTGGTGGGCAAGTCGCGGCTGGGCAGGTTCGCCAAGGTCGTGGCGTGGAATACGACCGCCAAGACGGCCGCGATCGGGGCGACGGCCACGGTGCTGGTCGCGCTCGCTGCGATCGCGATCGAACTCAGTGGGTTGGTCAACATCGAGATCGGCGGCTGGTTGGCCCTAATCGGCGGCGTGGTCGCCATCGCGGCCACGCTCTTCCTGCCGGATTCACGGACGCCGTCCCTTGGCCGGGTGAAGAGCCCCAAGTGGTTGCAGATCGTCGGGATCGCCCTGCTGATGGGTTCGGCGCTGTTCGCCGCAGCCTTCGCGCTCAACCAGAACGACGCCGGGGCGTTCCTCACGTTCGCCGCCTTCCTGGTCAGCATCGTGCTGGTGCTGCGCCAGTTCGGGGTCTTCGGCTGGCTCGGGGTGGCTGCCGCCAACAACAACCGCGTCCTGGTCTTCTCCGCTTTCCTGGTGGCGTTCGCGTTCCCGTTCACCCAGAACGGCTCGGACGCGAACATGTCGATTGCCTCCCAGGTGCTGATCTTCGCTGCCGCGGCGCTGGGCCTGAACATCGTGGTTGGCCTGGTCGGACTGCTGGACCTCGGCTACATCGCGTTCCTCGGCGCCGGCGCCTTCACCGCCGCGATCCTTTCGGACTCGGCGTTCTCGCACTACGCCGGCATCAAGCCGCCATTCCTGGTGACGGCGCTGATCGCCGGCGCGGTCGCGTCCATCCTTGGCCTGATCATCGGCGCGCCAACACTGCGGGTCTCCGGCGACTACCTGGCGATCGTCACTCTGGCGTTCGGGGAGATCTTCCGGATCACCATGAACAACCTGGACGGAAACGACGGCCCGAACATCACCAACGGCTCGAACGGCATCTCCGGCATTCCCGACCTGGAGTTCTTCGGCTTCAACTTCGGTGATCCGCACGTCCTGCTGGGCGTCCCGATCGGCCGTTTCGCCAACTACTACTGGCTGATGCTGATTGTGATCGCCCTGATCATCGTGGTGTTCATGAACCTGAACTACTCCCGGATCGGGCGCGGTTGGGTGGCGATCCGCGAGGACGAGCTGGCGGCCGAGGCGATGGGCGTGAACACCTTCGCCCTGAAGCTGCTGGCCTTCGCTGGCGGTGCGTTCCTGGCCGGCATCGCGGGTGCGGTCAAGGCCCACCACGACGTGTCGGTCACCCCTGACCAGTACGTCTTCCTGGAGTCGGCATTCCTGCTGGCGGCCGTGGTGCTCGGCGGTATGGGCACCGTGATGGGTGTGCTGGTCGGCGCTGCCATCTTGAAGCTGCTGCCGGAGAAGCTGCGGTTCTTCGCGGACTACCGCTTGCTGCTGTTTGGCCTGCTGATGGTTTTCATGATGCAGTTCCGTCCAGAGGGCATCATCGCCGACGAGCGTCGTCAGCTGGAGTTCCATGACGAGGACGAGGAGCTTGCGGAGGAGATCGAGGAAGAGCTGAACCTCCGCCACGCCCACTTCAACCCAGAGCAGAAGGGGTTCGAACTATGACCCAGACAACTGCTCCCGGCCATCGCGTGGATGCCAAGACGGTGCTGCTCGAGGCGTCCCACGTGACCATGCGCTTCGGCGG
>DAOPRQ010000016.1:32302-38125 GCA_035349055.1 Propionicimonas sp. | reverse complement strand
GCGAGTTCCTCGCCGCGTTCCCACAGCTTCATGGACTCCGACAACGGCACGCTGCCGGTCTCGAGTTGCCGGACGATCTCGACCAGCTGGTCGCGGGCCTCTTCGTAGCTGAGCTTGGTCATGGCTGCTCCTGGGGTTCGACATCGGTGACGGTCAGTTCGAGGCGTCCGTCCGCGAGACGGGCGGTGATCGCGGCGCCCACGCTGGTGGCCGCGACTCGATCGACGGTGCCGCCATCGGCGTCCGCGAGGATCGCGTAGCCGCGGTTTAGCGTGGCGCGGGGTGACAACGAGCGCACCCGCTCGATGGTGTGTCCGAGGCCCAGCTGCTCCTCGCGGAGCCGCGCCTCGATCGCTCGCCGCAGCCGCGTTTCCTGGTGCGCCAGCCGTTCGCGATGCCCCTCCAGCGACGCGGACGGGTCGCGCAGCACCGGACGGCTGCGCAGTTCGGCGAGACGACGCGTTTCGGTGCCCGCCCGGTTCAGCACGGCCTGTCGCACCCGGCCGATCGCGTGCGCGATCGCCGTGGCTTCCGCGGTCGCGTCCGGCACCACCCGTTTGGCGGCGTCCGTCGGCGTGGACGCGCGCAGGTCGGCCACCAGATCGAGGATGGGGGTGTCGGTCTCGTGTCCGATCGCGCTCACCACGGGCGTCCGGCACGCGTGAACGGCGCGCACCAGCGCCTCGTCGCTGAACGGCAACAGGTCTTCCAACGAGCCGCCGCCCCTGGCGATGATGATGACGTCCACCTCCGGCATGCGGTCCAGCGCCCGGACCGCATCGATCAACTGCTCGACCGCAGCTGCGCCCTGCACCAGCGTGTGCCGCACCTCCAGCACGGCGGCCGGCCAGCGGCGTCCGATGTTCTCGACCACGTCGCGCTCCGCCGCGCTCTGCGTTCCGGTGATCAACCCGATCCTTCGCGGCAGGAAGGGCAAGCGCTTCTTCAGCGCCGGGTCGAACAGGCCTTCGGCCTGCAGCATGCGTTTGCGCTGCTCGATCGCGGCCAGCAGCCGACCCTCCCCGGACGCACGCAGCTCGCGGCATTCGAAGGTCAGGCTGCCCGACTTGCTCCACACCGTCGGACGCACCCACGCTGCCACCACGGTGCCTTCGGTTAGGGGACCGGCGGCGTCCAGCACGGCGAGTGAGGTGGAGAGGGTCACCGAGACTTCAGCCAGGGTGTCGCGCATGGTTAGGAACTGGGTTACCGATCCGGCGCGGCGCTTGATCTCAATCAGTTGGCCTTCCACCCAGATCGGGTTCAGCCGTTCGACCCACTGCTTGGTCGCGGCGACCACAGCTCGCAGCGGTTGGGGCTGCTCCGGCGAACTCGGCATTGGCACATGCTCACGCTAGCGGGCGGTGCTGACACCGGTCGGATCGGCCCGAACGCGCGCGCCGGTGTCGAACCGAACGCGTACGCCGGTGTCGAATGGGACAAAGCTGCCAGTCGACGCGCCGGATCGCCGACCAGCGCGACGAGTCGTCGGCTGGTGTCAGGTCTGTCCCATTCGGTCACGCGAGGGTCCGTCAGGGGCCACCGGTCACGCGACGTAGAATCGTGCCCATGCCAGATGCCAAGCGAGTGGTGGTCGCCGCGCCCCGGGGCTATTGCGCCGGTGTGGATCGCGCAGTGGTCACCGTGGAGAAAGCGCTGGACGTCTACGGTCCGCCGGTCTACGTGCGCAAGCAGATCGTGCACAACCGGCACGTGGTCGAGGACCTGGAGGCCCGCGGCGCGATCTTCGTTGAAGAACTGGCCGAGGTGCCCGTGGGTGCAACGGTCGTCTTCTCCGCGCACGGGGTTTCGCCGGCGGTTCATGCCGAGGCCGCCGATCGCGGGCTCAAGACGATCGATGCCACCTGTCCGCTGGTGACCAAGGTGCACAACGAGGCCAAGCGGTTTGCCGGCCAGGGCATCCAGATCCTGCTGATCGGGCACGCCGGCCACGAAGAGGTCGAGGGGACGACCGGCGAGGCTCCGGAGCACATCACGCTGGTGCAGCACCCCGATGATGTGGCGGGAGTCGAACTTGCCGACCCGAGCAAGGTCGCCTGGCTGAGCCAGACCACGCTCAGTGTCGATGAGACCTGGGAGACGGTCGGACGCCTGCGGGAGAAGTTCCCGGCGCTGATGGACCCGCCCAGCGACGACATCTGCTACGCCACCCAGAACCGCCAGTCGGCGGTCAAGCAGATCGCCGCGCATTCCGACCTGGTGATCGTCGTCGGGTCCAGGAATTCGTCGAACTCGGTGCGCCTGGTGGAGGTCGCGCTGGAGGCGGGCGCGAAGGCCTCCTATCGTGTTGACAACGCCAGCGAGATCGACGAAGCCTGGCTGGACGGCGTGCGCTCAGTCGGCGTCACCTCTGGCGCCTCGGTGCCGGACGCGCTGGTACAGGGCGTGCTTGATTTCCTCACCGAGCGCGGATTCCCGCCCGCGGTGGAGGAGCGGCTGACCGAGGAGAACCTCACCTTCGCCCTGCCGCCGGAGCTCCGTAAGGACCTGCGCCGCAAGACCATCGGCGACTGACGGGCTCCTCGGCGCTCGACCACCCGATCAGAGACGATTCCTGAGCTTGTCGACGGGCATGTGCCCATCGTCTCCTCAGGGACGGGTTCGAGGGCATGCTAATGTCTCCCCACGATGCCGATTGACGATTCAATTTAGGGAGGTGGGCTGTGCACGAACGTTGTTGTCGCATGTGTTGTCGGGCGATGTGTTGTCGTGGCACCCACCGCTCGGACTGTTGCTGAGGGCGCAGCTTCCAACCCACCAAGCCGACCACTAGGTCGAGCCTCGCGAATCGTTCATAGCAGCCGCTCCAGCCGATATTTCGGCACTGTGGCTCCGCCCACCGGAGGTCACCGTTTCTAGTCCCGGCGCATCCGCCCGTCCCAGCAGCATCCTCGCCGGCCCCGGCGTGCCGATCGTCGCCCAGCGCGGCGGTGAACTCCGCGCCCGGAACTGGCGTGCGGAGGGTCTGCTGCGGATGTTCGAGAATGTCCTCGAAGTCGCTGAGTCTCCCGACGAGTTGATCGTGTATGCGTCCCTCGGTAAGGCGGCCCGCTCCTGGCCGGACGCCCACGCCATCGTCAACGCCCTGCTCGAACTGGACGAAGCCGAGACCTTGGTGCTCGCCTCCGGTGCGCCGGTCGGCGTGCTGAGCACCGGCACGCCCGCACCGCTGGTGCTCTCGGCGGTCAACAACACAGTCGGACGCTGGTCGGACGCAGACCGCTTCTACGCTCGCGCCGCCGCCGGCCAGACGATGTGGGGTGGGCTCACTGCGGCGGCGTGGCAGTACATCGGCCGGCAGGGAGTGCTGCAGGGCACCTACGAGCTGTTCGGCACGATCGCTCGGACGCACTTCGGGGCCGCACCCGGATCGGAGGCGGACGCCCTCTCCGGCCGCTGGGTGCTCACCTCCGGCCTCGGCGGCATGGGCTCCGCGCAGCCGATCAGCGCACGCATGCTTGGTCTGAGTTCCCTAACGGCCGAGGTGGACCCCGTGAAGGCCGAACGCCTAATGGCTACCGGAGCGCTCGACCTGGTCACCGAAAGCCTTGACGACGCCCTGGCCGCACTGCATCAGGCCAAGTCGGCAGCGGAGACTGTCGCGATCGCGCTGCTCGCCAACGCAGCGGACGTCTTCGCAGAGATCGCCGCGCGTGGGGTCGTCCCCGACATCGTCACCGACCAGACAGCTGCCCACGACGCCCGTTACGGCTACCTGCCGCGCGGCTACGACCTCGCCGGCTGGCGGACGCTTCGGGAGACCCAGCCTCGGCAGGTGGAGCGCGACGCGCGTGCGTCCATCGCTGCGCAGGTGGAGGCCATGCTGGCCCTCGCGACCGCTGGCGCGGTGGTGTTCGAGAACGGCAACAACCTGCGGGTGCAGGCGATCGAACATCTCGGTGCGGCCGCGACCGATCAAGTGAACCGCATTCCGGGCTTCATGGAGGCCTATCTGAGGCCGCTGTTCGCCCGGGGGATCGGGCCGTTCCGATGGGTGGCGCTCTCGGGTTCGGTAGCAGACCAACTGGTGCTGGATGACCTCGCTGCCCGTTCGTTCCCGCGGCGCCCTGAGGTCGCGCGCTGGATCGAACTGGCTCGTGAGTACGTGCCGCAGCAGGGCCTGCCAGCCAGGTCCTGCTGGCTGGGACATGGCGAACGCTCGGCGTTCGCGGTGGCGGTCAACGAGCTGGTCGCGGACGGCACGCTGGTCGCGCCGGTGCTGTTCAGTCGTGACCATCTCGACTCCGCGGCCATGACCCACCCGCGAATCGGCACCGAAGGCATGCGGGACGGCTCGGACGGGTCCACCGACTTCCCGCTCCTTGACGGGATGCTTCTCGCCGCTACCGGTGCCGACCTGGTGGCCATCCACTCCGGAGGTGGCGGGTACTCGGGTTGGATGCAGTCGGCCGGTGTCTCGATCGTCGCGGACGGGCGTGCCGAGACGGCCGTCCGGCTGCGTCGCGCCCTCGACGCTGACACCGGTCTCGGCGTGCTGCGCCACGCCTCCGCAGGGTATACCGAGGCCGAGGCCAGCGTGGCCGCCGGCGGCGAGACCGGGGAGGCGCCGGTCAACTGGGTGCGTCCAGCTTCACCGTCATCCCGGCGTACGTCCGGTCATTGGAACGACAGTTCAGCCAGCGTTAGGGAGAACCGATGAGAGAACTCACCAGTGCGGACGCACGCCATGCGGTGCTCGGCGGCGGCATCCTGGCCTGCGGTGGCGGCGGCTGGAAGCACCACGGCGAGCTGATGGGAACGCTCGCCACCAGCCTCGAGCGGCCCGTGCTGGCCTCGATCGATGAGTTGCCTGAAGCGACCTGGGTAGCCACCGTCTCGGCGATCGGTGCTCCGGCAGCGAAGGATTGGGAGATCCGTCCGGTCGACTACGTGCACGCGTTGCAGGAGCTGATCCGGGTGGCGGAGGTGCCCATCGGTGCGGTGATGACTGCGCAGAATGGGTATTCCACAACGGTGAACGGGTGGATCCAGTCCGCTGTGCTGGGCGTGTTGGTGCTCGACAGCGCTGGCGACGTGCGCGCCCACCCGACCGGCAAGCTCGGCGGACTTGGCCTGGGCGAGCGGGCCGGCTACGAGTCCATCCAGGTGGTCTCCGGCGGCAACCGCGAACTGCACGGGCATTTCCAGTCGGTCAATCGTGGAAATCTGAACACCGTCGACGACGTGCTGCGCGACATCTCGGTGCGGGTCGGTGGCTTCATCGCGTCCGCACGCAATCCGGTCGAACTTGACTGGGTGAAGGCCAACGGCGCGCACGGCTCGATCTCGCTCGCGCTCGACCTTGGCCGCGACCTGGCCGCGGCGCAGGCGTCCGGGAATGCGGACGCGGTGGTCGAGGCGGTCGCCCAGCGCCTGGGTGCGCAGGTGGTGGACGCCGGTCCGTTGCGGATCGAGAAGCGAACCAGGACCATCGGGGGCTGGGATCGTGGCACCTTCCGGATCGGCGACCACACCGTCCCGTACCTCAACGAGTACATGGCGGTCGACAACGACGGCGGACGAGTGGCGACCTACCCCGACACCATCGTCATCCTCGACCGCGGTACCGGCGAGGGCCTGGCCGTGAAGGACGCGGGCCGCGGTGGTCAGGACGTTGTCCTGCTGGTTGCGAAGGCCGGAGTGCTGCCGGTGTCGAGTTCGAGCATCGACCAGGTGGGGCTGCGCGAGTGCGAGCAGATCATGGGCATCGACTTCCTCAGCCACCTCGATCCCAGCCTGCGTCCCGGCACCGCCGCCTATGCGGGGGACGCCTGATGACCGCTCTCGCCGATCCCACCCCTC
>DAOPRQ010000016.1:19950-32202 GCA_035349055.1 Propionicimonas sp. | reverse complement strand
CCACCCCTCGGCTGATCAGCCCCAGCCCTCGCGTGGTTGAGCCTGTCGGGACCACAGCACCTGGAACCGACTCAGTCCCTTCGCCAAGTGCAGCGAGCGTAAGTCACCTCGGCCGGTGGGACGCCCCGTCCTGCCCGACCACCGGTGGCCGGATGAACCACCAGCCAGGGGTGGTGGTGATCGGCTCCGAACTGACCCCCGAGCAGGTCGCCGACGTCGCGATCGGCCACGCAACCGTCGCGCTGAGCGGGAACGAAGTGCTCGAGCGCCTGGCCAGAGCGCGGGCCGTGGTCGACGACGCGCTGGCCACCGGCGTGCCGACCTACGGGTTGAACCGGGGTCTCGGCCCGCTGCGCGACAGCGAGGTCCCGGACGAGCTGATGGCCGATTTCCAGCGCTTCGTGATCGTCAGCCACGCGGCGGCGATCGGCGAGCCGCTGTCGCGCACCGAAGGCCGCGCAGCCCTGCTGGCCCGGATCAACACCCTTGCCAGGGGTGCTTCCGGGGCTTCGGAGGCACTCTTCCGCGGACTCTTCGACCTACTTCGGCTGGACGTGATCCCGGTCATTCCCGACCAGGGCTCGGTGGGCGCGGGCGACCTCTCCCAGATGGCCGCGATCGGCCTGGTGCTGATCGGCTCCGGTCGTGCCTGGCTGCCGGGCCAGGACGAGATCGTCCCCGGCGCGGTGGCGCTCGCGGCGGCCGGGCTAGCGCCCGTCCAGCTCGCCGCCAAGGACAGCCTCGCGCTGGTCGGCTCGAACGCGCTCTCGGTGGCTACGGCTGCGCTCACCCAGCGGCGGTCCGTCCTCCTGGCCGAGGGTGCTGATCTGGTCGCCGCGCTCACGGTGGAGGCTCTGGGTGCGAACCTCAGCCCGTTCGACGCGCGAGCGTTGACCGCGCGTCCGCTGCCCGGGCAACAGGCCAGTGGAAGCCGGATCCGCACTGCGCTGGCCGGTGGCGACCTGGCTCGTGGCGTCCGCGCGTCCTCCTCGGTGCAGGACGCGGTGTCGCTGCGCACGGTGCCGCAGGTGCACGGTGCGCTGCTGGACGAACTGGACGAACTGGCGGGCGTGCTCACCGTCGAACTGAACTGCGCGCCGGACAACCCCTTCCTGGACATCGAGTCGGGCGAGTTCATTTCCAACGGCAACTTCTCGATCACCAACCTGGCGATCCGGTTCGACGCACTGCGGATCGCGCTGGCCCACGTCGCGAAGCTCGCCGAGCGCCGGGTGGCAATGCTGGTGCGCCAACTTCGACAGGGGCTGCCCCTGGTTGACCAGGTGCAGGCGGTCACGTCCGCGACGGGGTACGTGACGCCCGTGATCCTCGCCCAAACCGCCTCCGCGCTGCTGGCCCAGGTCAAGCACGCGGCGTCGCCGATCTCGCTGACCGGTTCGCCGGTGGGCGACGGGGTGGAAGACCACTCGTCCATGGCCTACTCGTCCGTGCGCGTCACAGACGGCGTGCTGGACGTGGTGGAACAACTGTTGGCCGTCGAGGCGCTGCTGGCCGCGACGGTCATCTCGATGCATCAGCTTCGGCATCCCGCCGAGCTCGGTTCGCCCGTCGAGCGGTTGCGTGCGGCCATCATTGATGTGACCGGACGGACGCAGGTGACCGCTGAGGTGATCGAGTGGGTGATCGAAGCGCTACGCAGGGAGCGTCGAGGGGACGACCTCTCCGAGATGCGCGCGCCCGTGTTCCGGACTCCGGTGTCGAACCACGACCAGGAGGTGCTCCGGCATGATCAGCTTCACTGATGTCACCAAGGTCTATCCGGGCGGCACCACTGCGGTCGGCGGGCTGACCCTGACCGCGCCGACCGGGAAGATCACGGTGCTGGTGGGGCCATCCGGCTGCGGCAAGACCACCTCGCTGCGGATGATCAACCGGATGATCGAGCCCACCTCAGGTTTGATCACCATCGACGGCAGGGACACGGCGAACCTGAACGCGAACGAACTGCGCCGCGGCATCGGCTACGTGATCCAGAGCGGCGGCCTGTTTCCGCACCGCACCATTGTCGACAACATCGCCACCGTGCCGCTGCTGCTCGGCTGGGGACGCGCCAAGGCCCGCGCAGAGGCGCTCGAGTTGCTGGAGCGCGTAGGCCTCGCCCCGGAACTCGCAAACCGCTACCCGAACCAGCTCTCCGGGGGTCAGCAGCAGCGCGTCGGCGTGGCCAGGGCGCTGGCCGCCGACCCGCCGGTGATGCTGATGGACGAGCCGTTCAGTGCGGTCGATCCGGTGGTTCGCGATCAACTGCAGGACGAGTTCCTGCGGCTGCAGGCCGAGTTGGGCAAGACCATCGTGTTCGTCACCCACGACATCGATGAGGCGATCAAGCTCGGCGACCAGGTGGCCGTGCTCCGGGTCGGCGGGACGCTGGCCCAGCTCGACAGCCCGGAACGCTTGCTGGCGGACCCCGCCGACGACTTCGTGGCCGACTTCCTCGGCCGCGACCGCGGCTATCGCGGGCTGGCGTTCCAAGCGGCGCCCGACCTACCGATTCGCCGTGAGCCAACGGTCGCGCTCGGGGCAAGCGTGGCGGACGCGCGGCAGGCGGCCGGCGGCGAAGATTGGCTGCTGGTGGTGGACGAGGCGGGCGCACCGGCCGGATGGGTGGAGCTCTCCGGGCTGGCCGGGCCCATCGACCGGGACGATCTGCACCGTGGCGGCACGGTAGCGCGCGCGGGCGGGTCGCTGCGTGCGGCGCTGGATGCGGCCCTTTCGGCTCCCAGCCGCCGCGGCGTGCTGGCTGACGCCGACGGCCGGCTGGTCGGCACCGTCCGCGCCCAGGACGTTCTCGCGGCGATTGAGCGCGACCAGACGCTCCCTGAGCCGAGGCCTAGCGATCGGGATGCGACATGAAGTGGTTCCTCGACCACCTGGACGAGGTGGGCTCGCTGCTGGTGACACATGCGGTGCTGGCGGTGATTCCGCTGGTCATCGGCCTGATGTTGGCAATCCCACTGGGTTGGCTGGCCCGGCGTTACCGTGGGCTGCGGACGCCCCTGGTCGCCGGCACCGGCCTGCTCTACACGATTCCGTCGCTGGCGCTGTTCATCCTGATGCCGCTGGTGCTCGGCGCCGGCATCCTGAACCCGCTCAACGTCGTGGTGGCCCTCACGATCTACACGGTTGCGCTGCTGGTGCGCACGGTGGCGGACGGGCTTGCGGCGGTCCCAGATGAGGTCACCCAGGCGGCGACCGCAATGGGCATCGGACGCGTCCGGCGTTTCTTCACTGTCGACCTGCCGCTTGCGGTGCCGGTGATTGCCGCCGGGCTGCGGGTGGCCGCGGTGAGCAATGTCTCGATCGTCTCCGTGGCTGCGCTGCTGGGCATCGAGCAGCTGGGTTCGCTGTTCACGGACGGGTTCGCCCGAAACTTCCTCGACCCGATCATCGTCGGAATCCTGGCCTGCATGGTGCTCGCGGTTGCCCTCGACTTGGCGATTCATTGGCTGACCCGCGTCCTAACGCCGTGGCAACGAGCGGGGAGGGCGGCATGAACCTGTTGTGGGAGTGGCTGGCCGACCCCGCGCACTGGCAGGGCGCGGACGGGATCCCCGTCCGAACTCTCGAACATCTGCTCTACAGCGCGATCACGCTGGTGCTGGCCGCAGTCGTCGCAGTGCCGCTGGGCCTGTGGATCGGGCACACCGGCAAGGGGCGGGTGCTGGTGGTGAACCTGGTGAACGGCATGCGTTCGGTGCCCACGCTCGGCCTGTTGTTCGTGGCCGTGCTGGTGGCCGGGCCGCTGCTGGCCGGCAACATCGCTTTCCTCGTGCCGGCGATCTTCGTGCTGGTGATCCTCGCGATTCCGCCGATCCTTGCCGGTGCGTACGCCGGCGTGGAGAGCGTCGATCCGTCCGCTCGCGACGCGGCCCGGGGAATGGGCATGAGCCCACGGCAGTTGCTATTCGACGTGGAGATCCCCTGCGCGTTGCCGCTGCTGTTCAGCGGCCTGCGCTCGGCCGCGCTCCAGGTGGTGGCCACGGCGACCATCGCGGCTTCAGTGAGTGTTGGTGGTCTCGGCCGGTTCCTGATCGACGGCCAGGCCTACCGCGATTACGGCCAGATGGCCGGTGGGGCGCTGCTGGTCGCCCTACTGGCGGTGTTGGTTGATCTCGTCTTCGCCGGAGTCCAACGCCTGGTGGTTTCGCCAGGACTGAGCGCACCAAGGGCCACCGGACGATGTCGTCGCTCGATCCGCCGGCTCATCCCATCCACCTGAACAAAGGACCATCCAATGAAGAAACTGACCACTATCCTCGCCTCGACCATCGCCGCGATCGCGCTGACGGCGTGCGCGTCCGGCGACCCGCTGGCTGCCGCACCGTCGACTTCGTCCGCGCCCGCCGGAAGCTCGGCTGCGCAACCGGCGATCGTCGTCGGCTCGGCGAACTTCCCTGAGAACGAGCTTCTCGCTGAGCTGTACGCGGGCGCCCTCGAAGCCAAGTCCATTCAAGTGACCCGGAAACTGAACATCGCCTCGCGCGAGACGTACGTGCCTGCGCTGAAGTCGGGCGAGATCGACCTGATCCCGGAATACACCGGCGCTTTCGCCAAGTACCTCAATCCGGACGCGGACACGTCCGACGAGGCGACGGCATTGGCCTCGTTGAAGGCCGCGTTGCCCGAGAACCTCGTGGCGCTCGAGCCGTCCAGCGCGCAGGACAAGGACTCGATCACGGTCACCAAGGAGACCGCGGACAAGTACTCCCTGAAGACCATCGAGGATCTGGTGCCGGTTGCCGGCGAACTGGTGCTCGGTGGCCCGCCGGAGTGGAAGGAACGCGCCGCTGGCATTCCCGGCCTGAAGAAGACCTACGGGCTGGAGTTCAAGGAGTTCAAGCCGCTGGACGTGGCCGGTCCGCTGACCGTGCAGGCGCTGAAGAACGGCCAGGTGCAGGCGGCGAACCTGTTCACCACCGACCCGGCGATCAAGGCGAACAACTTCGTCTCGCTGGAGGACACCAAGAGCTTCTTCGGTGCGCAGAACGTGATCCCGGTGCTGACCAAGTCGAAGGCCACGCCCGAGGTGTCCGCCGCACTCAACGCGGTCTCGGCCAAGCTCGACACCGACTCCCTGGCCACGCTGGTGACCAAGGTGGTCGTCGACAAGGCGGACGCAGCCGACGTTGCCGCCGAGTGGTTGAAGGCTAGCGGCCTGGCCTGATCGGGAACGACCCCGAACCTCTCGGGTGATCGAGCTTGTCGAGACCCTGCCAAGTGGTCTCGACAAGCTCGACCAGCCGCAGCAAGCCCGGCTCCACCCTCATCCCGGCGTAGGCCGGGATCTCGCAGCGACCCGTCCACCGTCATCCCGGCGTAGGCCGGGATCTCGCACCGCAATCAGTGGATCTGAGCTAAACCAGGAAGCGATAGAACGGACTGTCGGACGCGACCACTTCGAACGTGATCGGGCTTGCGTCCATCTTCAGCAGTAGATCAGCGAACGAGTTGGGATCCCCGAGTTCGATGCCCACCAGTGCCGGACCGGTCTCGCGATTGCTGCGCTTCACGTACTCGAACAGAGCGATGTCGTCGTCAGGGCCGAGCACCTCGTCCAGGAAACGCCGCAGCGCGCCCGGTTCCTGCGGGAAGTTCACCAGGAAGTAGTGCTTGCGGCCCTCGTAGACCAGCGACCGCTCGACGATCTCGGCGTACCGGGAGACATCGTTGTTGCCGCCGGAGACCAGCACAACCACGGTCTGGCCCGGCTCGGGCTGATACAGACCGAGCGCCGCCGCCGCCAGCGCGCCGGCCGGCTCGGTGACAATGCCTTCGGTCTGGTAGAGCGACAGCATCTCGGAGCAGATCCGGCCCTCAGGCACTGCGACGAGTTGTGGGCCGTGCTTCTGCACCTCGGCAAAGGTGAGGTCGCCCGCTCGCCGCACGGCGGCACCGTCCACGAAGGTGTCGATCCGATCCAGTTGCACCGGCTGGCCGGCGGCCACCGCCGCAGCCATGGACGCGGCTGCGGCTGGCTCAGCACCCACCACCAGGGTCTGTGGATACCGCTCGGAAAGGTATGCGAGACAGCCGGAGATCATGCCACCGCCACCCACCGGAGCGACCAGCACGTCGGGTGCGCGGCCGAGCTGCTCGACGATTTCCTTCGCCACAGTGCCTTGACCGACGATCGTGTCGGGGTGGTCGAACGCCGGTACGACGCTTGCTCCCGTCCGCGCAGCTTCGGCCAGGGACGCCGCGGCCGCCTCGTCGTAGGTGTCGCCGGTCACGACCAGTTCGACGCGACCCTCACCGAGCGCGATGATCCGTTCCCGCTTCTGCCGGGGGGTGGTGGCCGGTACGAAGATGCGACCGCGGATGCCGAGGCGCGCGCACGCGAAGGCGACTCCCTGGGCATGGTTGCCGGCGCTGGCGCAGATGACGCCGGCAGCGCGCTCGGACGCGTCGAGTTGCGCGATCACGTTGTATGCGCCGCGGATCTTGTACGAACGGACGGGTTGCAGGTCCTCCCGCTTGAGCCAGATCGAGGCACCCGTCGCGGCGCTGAGCCGATCGTTGGGCTGAAGCGGGGTACGAGTGACCACCCCCGCGAGGCGTTGCGCGGCCGCGTCCACCGCGTTGGCATCGATCGTCACCGGCTCATTGTGGCACCGCGGCGATGCGATGACGCCGCAGCGCTTGGTGGGAGCCGGGTCGATCCGGATTCCGGTGAAGAGATACTCGCCTAGGGCGAGTGCTTACCCAGCACTGCGTATCCCAGCTAGGGCATTCGCCCCACGCCGGGACACCCTCTGAGGCGACCCGCTGGAGCAGTCGTAAAGACCTGGTTCGGGGGGAGGCCCGCAGATGTTGGATAGCTACGTGACGCAGCGGCTGTACGAACAGCAGTTGAGCCAGCTGAACGTCGAGAACGAGCGAATGCGTCGCATCCGCGAGTGCAACCAACTGGCCGGCGACAGCCCAGCCGATGGGCCACTGCCGATCGCCCAGTGGTGGAACTCGCTCCGCGCCCGCATCGATGTGTTCCTGACCGACCATCACTGGACCCACCATCCGACTGCTGCCGGCACGGCCGGCTGATTCGCGCCGGCCGGCGTGGGGGCGCCGTCGGTGCGCACAATTACCGTCGCCGGTAGAGGGCGCGGGCCGGCGAGCCTGAGGCGGCGACGCGGCAACTTCTGGCCGCGCAGGCGGTGCTGTCGGAGGATCGCGTCCGAGCGTCTGGCCGCCCTGCTCGGCGCCCTCCCTGCGGACGGCTATCCCTGCGCGCTGGCCGCCGCGGCACGCGCCGAACTCACCCGCGCGGGTGAGGCGTGGTCGGCGGTCGCGTCCGCGCTGGCGGACTTCCCCGGTGCGCCGGCCAAGCTGGTACGTGCAGGCCCGGACGGCGATCGCCGGCGGCGACCGGGCCGGGCTTGCGAGGGTTCAGCGAGCGGCCGAGACGGCCGGTTATCGCGCGATCCTCGGACCGATAGGTGCCGGGTCTGGGCCCGGTAGGCCCGCCGACGATCCGCTGACCGCCCGCGAGCGGGAGGTGCTCGACCTGGTCGCGCGCGGCTGGTCGAATCGCCAGATCGCCGACCAGTTGCGGATCAGTCCGAAGACCGTCAGTGTCCACGTGTCGGCGATCCTGACCAAGCTCGGCGCGGCCACCCGGGCCGAGGCCGCCCTGCACGCCCGTCCGGCAACTGGCCCGGCCCGGGTATGGGGGCGCCTCTCGTGACGCGTTCAGCAGGCTCCTACTAGGCAGTCTGCGCGGTCACGCCTTTCGCCCGTGGTCCCTCCAGGGCTACGAGTTCGTCCAGCGTCGGCTGTGGCCGGGTGAGTTCTTCGAGCTTCGCGCGTCCGATTATCGGGGCCACGCCAGCCGCGTCCTCGACCAACTCGTTGCTCGTCAGCGGACGCACCGCAGCCTCGGACGCGCTCACGCTGGGTAGCTCCTTGTCGGTCAGCTTGAGCTCGCGCAGCTTGCGCGCGGTCGGGAACACCCGTCCTTCGATCGAGCCCACCGCCTCGTTGTAAGCGCCCACCGCGCTGGTCAGCGAGCGTCCGACCTTGTCGAAGTGCTTTCCCAGCGTGCCGAGCCGGTCGTACAGCTCACGGCCGAGGTTGAACACTTCGTTGGCGGACTCGGCCAGCGCCACCTGCTTCCAGGTGAAGGCTGCGGTTTTCAGCGTCGCGATCAGCGAACTCGGCGTGGCCAGCATGATGCCGCGCTCTGCGGCGTACTCCAGCAGCGAGGGCAGCTGGTTGTAGGCCTCCGCGGCCAGCGCCTCGCTGGCGAGAAACAGCACCACGTACTCGGGAGTTGAGCCGCCTTCGGCCTTGAAGTAGTCCTTCTTGGACAGCTGATCGACGTGGGTCTGCACGTTCTTGGCGAACTGCTGCAGCAGCCGGCTCCGATCGGACTCCTCCGCAGCGTCGTGCGCGTCCAGGAACGCGCTCAGCGGCACCTTCGAGTCGACGTAGATGAACCGGCCGTCGGTCAGCATCACCTTCAGGTCGGGCCGGATGGTCGCTCCCGACGTGGTTTGGGTGGTCTGCTGCTGCACGAAGTCGCAGTGCTCGACCATGCCCGCCAGCTCTACCACCCGCTTGAGTTGCAGCTCGCCCCAAGCGCCGCGCACCTGCGGCTTGCGTAGCGCGGTCACCAATGCGGCGGTCTCGCGGCGGAGGGTGTCGCCGGTCAGCCGGACCGCGTCCACCTGGTTGCGCAGATCGGTGGCCATCACCGCGCGTTCCTTCTCCACTTCGGCCAGGCGTTCGTTGAAGCGCTGCAGGCTCTCCTTGACGGGTGCGAGCATCAGGTCGGTGGCCCGCTGGCGCTGCTCGGCGGTCTCGTTGAGCTGCCGGGTCTGCTGCTGGACAGTCTCGGCGGAGAGCGCCTTGAACTGGTTGACCAGCTGCTCGCGATCGGCGGCGATCTTCTCCGCGCGCTCGATCGCGCCGTCGCGCGCGGCCTCAGCAGCCGCGAGCTTGGCTTCGGCTGCAGCAGCCGACGCCCGGGCGCTCGCCAGAATGGCCTGGGCCTCGGCCCGCTCGGTGCGGGCGTCGGCGGCATCGCTCTGTGCGACCGCGACTTCGAGGGCCACCCGAGTTGCGTCCGAGCGCGCCTGCGCGGTCTCGCCCCGTGCCCGCTCAGCTTCGGATCGCAGCCGTTCGGTCTCGGCGACCGCCTCCGCGTCCGACTTGCCGGCGAACGCGCGCAGCACCAGCCAGGCGACGATCGCGCCGAGCGCGATGCCGACCACCAACCAACCCAGGAACTCCATGGCAATGATCTTGCCTGCCCGCACTGACAGTTCTGCCAACCGCCACGCAGCGGCCTGCAAACCGTCGTCCAGAAGCCTTCACTGTGGCTCGGCCCACCGTCCGTGGTGCGCTCAGCCACAGTCAGCGCAGATCCGCGGAAGGTGCACACTTGGGCGCATGTTCATCGACGACCTGGCTGCTTTCGTAACCGCATCCCCGTCCAGCTACCACGCGGCCGCCGAGGTCGCGCGCCGGCTCCGGACCGCCGGCTTCACCGAGCAACTCGAAGCTGATCCGTGGCAGGCGGAGGGTGCCCGCTACGTCATTCGTGACGGCGCGATCATCGCTTGGCGTTCGGCGGTCACGACCGGGCCGGTCGGATTCCGGATCGTCGGCGCGCACACCGATTCACCCGGCTTCAAGCTCAAGCCGGAACCGTCGGCCTATGCGTTCGGCTGGTCGCAGGCGGGCATGGAGGTCTACGGCGGGCCGCTGCTCAACTCCTGGCTTGATCGCGAGTTCGGGCTTGCCGGACGGGTCGTCAGCCGTGACGGCGCCGTCCATCTCGTATCGACCCCCGCTTGGCTGCGGATCCCGCAGGTGGCGCCGCACCTGGATCGGAGCGTGAACGACAGTCTTCGCCTTGACAAGCAGGTTCACCTCAAGCCGGTGTTCGGCACGGCTTCGGTCGATCTACTCTCCGCCGTCGCCGGGATTCTCGACCTGCATCGTGACGAGATCGACGGCCACGACCTGTTCGCCGCGGTCACCGAGCCACCTGCGGTGATCGGGGTCGCGGGGGAGTTCTTCGCGTCCGCCCGGCTGGACAACCTGTCCAGCGTGCATGCTGGCCTGGCCGCGCTGCTGGCCGCGGACGCCTCCGACCAGGTCCAGGTGCTGGCCTGCTTCGACCATGAGGAGATCGGCAGCGAGACGCGCAGCGGCGCGTCCGGACCGTTCCTGGAGAGCGTGCTGCGCCGGATCGCTGGTTCGCTGGGCTGGACGGACGACGACCTGGCCCGGGCGTTCGCGCGGTCGTTCGTGGTCTCAGCGGACGCGGGGCACGCGCTGCACCCGAACTACCCGCAGTTGCACGACCCCGACCACCGTCCGGTGGTGAACGCCGGGCCGCTGCTGAAGGTGAACGCGAACCAGCGCTACACGACCGAAGGCCCGTCGACCGCGCGCTGGCTGCGGACGTGTCGTGCGGCCGGTGTCCCCACGCAGCCGTTCGTTTCTAACAACTCGGTGCCGTGCGGCTCAACGATCGGTCCGCTGACCGCGACCCGGCTGGGCATCGAGAGCGTTGACATCGGAATTCCGCTGCTCAGCATGCATTCGGCCCGCGAGTTGTGCGGTGTGAACGACCCGAAATGGCTGGCAGACGCTCTGGGCGCGCACTTCACGGGCGCCGACCTGTAATCAACGTGGAGGATTGTCCACCGACTACGGTGCGAAATCCTCCGCACAACAGCGGGGACAGGTTCGCAGCTCGCCCGACCAGCCGTTCCGGGCAAGCATCACGGCGACCTGGCGGGCAACCGCGCATGGGCGTCCCACCACATGGGTCCAGGTGAATCTCAGGGTGGTGATGCCATTCAGTTGGTGCAGGTTGTCCCGGGTCATGTCGGTCGATCGGGCGTTCCCGCGATGGTAGGCGGCGCCGTCGAGTTCGATGATCAACCCGAACGCGCGATACCAGGCGTCGGTGCGGAAACGCTGCGCTGGTCGACGGCGTCTTTCGGCACGCGGTAGACCGTGCGCACGTTCGACACTGTGCAGGTATCGGCGTTCGAGGGGGCTGTCGGTCCCATCCGCTACGTCGCCGAGGATCTCGGTCAACAACTTCCTATTCGCCACCCGGGAGCGCGACGCAACAACTCGGAGGATGTCCTCGGGCCGCGCTCGCCCAGATGCGATGACCTCGGCCAGCATCGCGGTGAGCTCGTCGTCGCTGCAGGCGCCGGCGACGTCCACCACGGTCTCGGGCAGCCGGGTCCGTGGCGGCTCCTTGACCCCGAGGCGATCGGAGCGGAGGAACCGCCAGCGGTCGTCGCGCTCGACCCGTCCACCTCGGCCAACGAAGATGGTGACCTGGTCGGGAGGGTTGCGTTCGATTCCGTGGAGGTAGCCCGCCGACCGCTCGCCGATGATCGCGCTGGTCCCACCGAGCAGGACACCGGCCCAGGCCAGCTGAAGCCAGGTCTCCGCGCTCGCCGCGAACACACCCCGCGTGACCCGCCGCCAGGTGCCTTGGGTGACCAGTCGATCGACGACGCGATCCGTGATGCCGAATGCCAGCACCTGCTCCCGGGAGAGAACGCCTGCCTGAGCCGCGGCCAACTGGAGCAGGGGTTCGGGCAGCCGGGTTCGTGGAATCACACCCACACTGTCGGCAACATCGGCCGAATCGCGTCAGGAGAACCGCACCCTGTGGATAACGCGGAGGATTCCCCACCGACTTCGGTGGAAAAGCCTCCACGCTGGTGACCACTAAGCTAGGCCGACGTGGCTCTCACCATCGGCATCGTCGGACTCCCCAACGCGGGCAAGTCCACCCTGTTCAACGCGCTCACTCGCAACAACGTGCTCGCGGCCAACTATCCGTTCGCGACCATCGAGCCGAACGTGGGCGTGGTCGGGGTGCCGGACGAGCGGCTGCCGGTGCTGGCGAAGCTGTTCAGCTCGGAGAAGACGATCCCGGCGACGGTGAGCTTCGTCGACATCGCGGGCATCGTGAAGGGCGCGTCCAAGGGCGAGGGGATGGGCAACGCGTTCCTGGCCAATATCCGCGAGGCGGACGCGATCTGCCAAGTCACGCGGGTGTTCCGCGACCCGGATGTGACCCACGTCGATGGCGCGGTGAACCCGGGCAATGACATCGAGACGATCCGCACCGAGCTGATCCTGGCCGACCTGCAGACCATTGAGAAGGCACTGCCCCGGGTGGAGAAGGAGGCCCGGATCCGCAAGGAGCGCCAGCCAACCCTTATCGCCTTCCAGGAGGCGCAGGCGGTG
>DAOPRQ010000016.1:15350-19850 GCA_035349055.1 Propionicimonas sp. | reverse complement strand
TGCAGAGCTACCTCACCGCCGGCCCCAAGGAGTCGCGCGCCTGGACGATTCGCAAGGGCGCCACCGCTCCCGAGGCTGCGGGCGTGATCCACACCGACTTCCAGAAGGGTTTCATCAAGGCCGAGGTGATCAGCTTCGAAGACCTGGTCGCAGCCGGCTCGGTCGTTGCCGCCCGGGCCGCCGGTAAGGCGCGGCTGGAAGGCAAGGACTACGTCATGGCGGACGGCGACGTGGTGGAGTTCCGCTTCAACTCGTAGGCTCGCGGACACCCGGGTTCTCGTGGATAGGCTCCCTGGGGCCGGGCTAGCGCTTCCGCAGCCAACCGGCATTACCGCAGGCGTCGGGAGAACTCGGTTCGTGCCTATCACTCACCGGGGACGTGGACGGCGCGTTCCCGGGATGGTCGGGCTACCCCTCCCCGGAGTAGGCGCGGGCGCGTCCTGGCCACTATCGAGGAATGAGGCCCGGCCTGGCCGAGACCTACTAGGGTTCTGGGGCCGGCCGGATCGATTCAAGGAGTGCCAATCGTGCAACCAGATGATCTCCGCGCGTTCATGGCTGAACATCCGCTCGGGGTGGTCTCCACACACAATGCCGAGCGCGGTCCCGAAGCTGCGCTGGTGTCGTTCGCCCTAGCCGACGACGGCGCGATCCTCTTCGACACCTTTGCGGACTCGCGAAAGATGGCGAACCTCCAGGCCGATCCTCGGGTTGCGATCGTGCTTGGCTGTACCGGATCGGTGTCGATGCAGATCGAGGGTGTGGCCAAGCTGCCTTCCGCTGAAGAGGGCTTCGAATGGGCGGCCGAGTACGAACACCACTTCCCAGGGTCGAACGTGTTCAAATCCGGCATGACGGTGGTACGGGTGCGTCCGCACTGGATCCGGGTCTATGACGCCTCCGGTCCGAGCCCGGTCGTCCGTGAACTGACGCCGGGCGTCGAACCAGCGTCGGGAAAGGACCGGGTGTGCGCCCGCGATGAGCCGATGCCCGACGATGTGGCCCGCTTACTGGCAAGCGTCCCCGAGTGGTTCAGCATGCCGGACGCGAACGCTGAATACGTGGACGCGGCGCGCAGCATGGAGACCTGGACGGTCCGGGATGCCGCCGGGGCGGTCATTGGGGTGACGCTCGTGCGCCGACACTTCGATCATGCGGCCGAGATCCACCTCACTGTGGTCGACCGTGCGCACCACGGACGTGGCGTGGGCACGGCGATGCTCCAGGCGATCGAGGCGGACGCGCGGGCAACTGGTGTCCGGCTGATCGAGGTAAAGACGCTGGGGGCTTCTCATCCCGACGCCGGCTACGCCCGGACGCGTCATTTCTACGAGCGGCTCGGCTTCCTGCCGCTCGAAGAAACCGAACTGTGGGGCGCGGACAACCCCTGCCTGATCCTGGTCAAACCGCTCTAGTTCGCCGAATTCCCCGAGATCGTCACTGCTGGTCGCGTGTTTCGGACGGCTTTCACTCCACTGATCACGAGGATTGCGACCAAGCCGCCGGTGGCCAGCGCGCTGACCAGATAGATCGGCCACGCCCACGGTGAATAGTCGCCACCGCTGATGCCGAAGGTGTCGGCAAGGCTCATGCCCGCACCGAAGCTCGCCCAGAAGTAGGCGGGCGTGGCCAGGATGAGCAGCCAAAGGTAGCCGCCGGCGATCACGACCAACGGCAGTCGGATTCGGACTGCGATGAACAGCAGGGCGATCGCCAACAGCACCCCGAAACCCATCTCGGCCAGCACGAACGGGGTGCCGAGAGATTCATCGTGCGCAGCCAGCTCTTGCTGGATCTGCGCTAGCGATGCGCCGGGCACCGCGGCCAGAGGGTTGAGGACAAGAATCTGAACCGCGCCAAGGGCGGCGCAGACGGTCACGAGCAGGGTGCCAACGACCGCTGCGGCGATGGCTGGCCAAGATGCAGTGGTAGCCACCGTTGTGCTCGCGCTCTCCGTCCGGTTCCCTTCCAGGTTCGGTGGGAGCCTAGGTGTCGCAGCCAAGCCGGCTGCTGGCGAAACGGGACAAAGCTGCCGCTGGATGGCTTCGACTGACGATAGCCACGCGATTCCGGCGGCTGGCGGCAGATTTGTCCCGTTCTGTGCTGGCGGCGCCTCCTGGCGTAGATGGCCTCAATCCTTGCGGAGATTGGTCTGGATCCGCTCGGCATCGCTACCCGACTAGTGCAGGACATTTCGCCATACAGGATGAAGGTCGCGGGGCGTGAAGCTTGGTCTCGACAGGCTCGACCAGCCGACGGTGAACCGGCCGGTAGCGCAGAGGTGGGCCCGAACAGCCGCGTGGGTCATTTCACCAGGCTGGCTTTGACCTTCCAGGTGTTGCAGGCGCCGACCTTGGTTGCGTCCAGTCCGCGCAGGCCCCAGTAGCGCTCGGCCTTCGCGCTGCCGTGGCCCTCGGCATCGCTGGTGTAGCCGAACTGGTACTCCAGGTCGGCTCGGTCGGCGGCGGTGAATCCCAGGTTGGAGTGGGTCAGCCCGTACTGGGCCATGCAGTGGGCCTGCAACTCGATCCGTCGGCTGATGCTGGCTTCGCGCTCCTTCATCGCATCGGTGTGGCTGAAGATCCGGGCCAGCGTCTGCACGTGATGGGCGTACTCGTGGATCACGAACTCGGCCACGGCCAGCCGGTAGTAGCGCCCCTGGGTGAACGAGGCCTTCGAGAAGTACAGCGTGTTGTCGGCGGTGCAGTAGCTGGCCGGGAAGTTCGTGCCCAGCGCTCCACAGGGTGACTTGATCGAGCTGCTGTAGTGCTTGATCGAGGGCTTCCGGAACTCGATCGCGGTCTTCGCCAGTGCCTTCTGCCACGCCTTGTTCTGGCAGTCGACCAGTGCCTTCACCTGCTTGCGGAAGGCTGCCGTCGTCGTGGGCGCCGACTGGGCAGCGCACTTCGCGTTGACCTTCAGCGAATAGAGCGGGTTCTTCTTCAGGATGTCGATCGGATCGCTGGGCATGGTCGGGGTTGGCTTCGGATTCGCAGTGCCGGACGCGGTTGGGCTCGGCTTGCTGCTCGCACTGGGACTCGGCGGGGTGATCAGCCGGGGCGTCTGCCCGCCACTGGTGAAGTGCAGAGCCAGTGCGGCCACCAAGCCGACCGCCACCAGAACCGCACCTGTCGACAGCGCGGTCACCCAGCCGCGGTGCCGGGACGGCGCTGGTCCCGCCAGGTACTGCCCGGCCAGATGCTCTGGCTGATGGATCCATGGCCGCTCAGACGGTTGCCCGTGAGGGTCGACGCCTGGCCGCCATGGCTGCTCGGTAGGCGGTGCCC
This sequence comes from Propionicimonas sp., assembly GCA_035349055.1. Taxonomy (GTDB): domain Bacteria; phylum Actinomycetota; class Actinomycetes; order Propionibacteriales; family Propionibacteriaceae; genus Propionicimonas. Next base: position 16,563 of record DAOPRQ010000016.1, on the reverse strand, counting down.
ACAGGTTCGGCCCGGTTGGTGGCGCCCACGCCTGGTCAGCCGGGGGCGGCCAGGCGCCGGGCGGAGGGGGTGGCCCGGCCGAGAAGGCGCTGGCCGATCCATCGTGTCCGGGCGCGCCCAATGGACCTGGGGGCGTAGCGCGTCCCCAGTCGGACGGATTCGGCTCGCTGGTCAACTCGGCGCTCCCGGGGTTCGGATCGCGACCAGCTTACGAGCCGGGTACGACACTGCCCTGCGTCTCGATCGTGTCGATCAGCCGTCGTGCGGCCACGTCGATCGCTTCGCGAGCCGCCGCGGACAATTCGGGGTCGACCGCGAGGGTCAGTCGAACTCCGCTGCGCGTCCGCGTCCGCTTCCACGACCCGACATCCGCCAGGTCGTGGAGCACCACTCCGCCACCGGCTTCGGCGAAGCGGTACGGATCGTCACCGGCAGGGTGAGCGGCAGACCGCGGCCAGGGGATCGTTCGGTAGCTGAGGAACGCCTCGTCGAAGGTCGAGAGCAGCCACGCTTGGGCGGGTCTGCTGGCGGGTCGAACGGCCTTCGGTGCGTACCAGAGTTCGTCGCCATCCAACTGGACGGGCGCGACCTCTTCGCCCAACCGGGCAAGCGCGGCCCTGGCTTCGGTGAGGGTCACCCGAGCCCAGCGCTGCAGGTCGGAAAGGGCGACCGGGCCGTGGCCGGCCACGAACCGTCCGACCAGCGCCAGCACCGCGTCCGCCCGTTCCAGCGAGGGGACGCGTCCGATCACCTCATCGAGGAGCGCGTAGCGGTGCTCCGGCCGTGCGTCGGGTGCGGAGCAGATCAGCCCACGCAATTCGGCCAGGAGCAGCAGATGCCCGACCTGCTGGCCGAACTGCGGGTCAGTCGGCGTCAGCAGCCCGGCCTGGTCGAGCAGTTGGCCAAGCTCGGTGCGGGTCCGGAACTCACGTCCGGCAAGGGCGGACGCGACCAGATCCAGCACTGCCGAGATTCGCGCGGGTGACAGCTCCAGCTGCCGATGCCGCGCGGCCATGCCCGACTCGACCTTCGCCGAGGTGAGTTCGAGCAGCCACTGCAGATCGTCGGCGGCCACGTAGTGCCAGGTGGGCCGCAGCACGTGCGTGCGCACGATCTCACCGCTGGCCAGTGCCTGCTGCACGGCCGCCACCGTAGTGTCAGCCCGCAGTGCGATCATCGCCTGTGCCAGCGGGGCGTCCTGCGCCTGGACGCA
>DAOPRQ010000016.1:0-15250 GCA_035349055.1 Propionicimonas sp. | reverse complement strand
GCGGCGACCGGTCGATGGCGGCGACGGCAGCTTGGCGGTGCCGAAAGCCACGAACCAGATGCCGACCGCGACAGCCAGAAACACGTCAATGCCCAGCCGGCTCAGCGGATCCACCTCCTCCAGGGCTCCCGTGCCGATCGATTTCGATGGCGTTCGATGGAGCCCGGCCAGTCTATGGGGACGAGTTCGCGACAGGCTTCGCCCGGTCGGCGGCCAGCTGCTGCAACAGAGACGCCAGGGATGCCTGCTCGGCTTCGGTCAGACGTCCGAACACTTCGGCGGCCACCTCCGATCGGATCGTGGTGACCTCCGCCAACACCGCTTCGCCGGCGGGCGTCAGCACGAGCAGGTGGGCGCGCCCGTCCGCCGGATCGGGTCGGCGGTCGACCAGCCCGGACGTGGCCAGGCCCGCGATCGAGTCGGTGGCCGAGCGGGCGGCGATATGCAGTTCCTCGGCCACGGCGGACGGGCGGAGCGGCGCGGCCTGGCCGATCACCCGAAGTGCGCGCGCCTGATGCGGGTTGAGCCCGAGCGGCGCCACCCGCTGCTGGGTATCTCGGCGCAGCCGGCGGGCAACCCGCAGCAACTCCTCCGCCAATGCGTCCGGGAATGAATCCATGCCGACCAGCCTTATTTAGTGTGGTTACCTCACTATATGGAGTTTGCATGGGACAGATCAATCACGAAGAACTAAGGGGACCGGCCCGGATCAATCCGGCAGACCGCGCGCAGTTGGCCGAATCGCCGGTCAGCATGGCCCGCGTCGCGAAGCTGTTCGCCGGCCACCATTGGGCGCTGGCTGCAGTCACCGCCATCATCGTCGTCGCTTCGGTGGTCGGGCTGGCGCAGCCCTTCCTGCTGCGCGCGATCATCGACGAAGCGCTGCCCAAGGGCGACCTCGCCCACCTGCTCTGGCTGGTCGGCGGCATGGTCTTTGCCGCGGCTGTGACGGGGGTGCTCGGGGTCTGGCAGACCTGGCTGGCCACCACTATGGGTCAGAAGGTGATGCACACGCTGCGCGTCCGGGTGTTCAACCATCTGCAGGCGCAGTCGCTGGCCTTCTTCAAGCGCACCCGCGGCGGCGAGATCCAATCCCGGCTGCTGCAGGACGTCGCCGGCCTGCAGTCGGTGGTAACCAGCACGGCCACCTCGATCGCGGCCAACCTGACCACCGCGGTCGCCACCGCGGTCGCGATGGTGGCGATCAGTTGGCGGCTGTCACTGCTGTCGCTGTTGGTGCTGCCGCCGGCGATCCTGCTCACGCGCAAGGTGGCGCTCGTCCGCCGCGATCTGACCGCGGCCAAGCAGCGCGCGCTCTCCGACCTGCACACCCAGGTCGAGGAGGCCCTCAGCATCAACGGGGCACAGCTCACCAAGACCCTGGGCACCGGTCCCGCACGGGAACGGCAGTTCGCGCAGACCTCCGCCGAACTGATCGATCTCGAAGTGCGCTCCCAGCTCGCCGGCCGCTGGCGGATGGCCACCATGGGCATCGTGTTCGCCGCTATCCCGGCGATGCTCTACCTGGTCGCGGGCTTCCCTGCGCTGAGCGGCGGCATCTCGATCGGCACCCTGATCGCGTTCGCCAGCCTGCAGGCCGGCATCTTCCGGCCGATCATGGGACTGCTGAACGTTGGTGCCCAATGGGTCAGTTCGATGGCGTTGCTCAGCCGCATCTTCGGCTACCTCGACCTGGCGATCGAGGTGCCGGATCCGGTGCGCCCGGTGCACCTGGACGCGGGTCGCGTCCGCGGTGAGGTGCGCTTCGAGAACGTCAGCTACCGCTTCCCGGACGGTACCGAGAACGCCCTCACCGACGTGGACCTGACCATCGAGCCGGGGCAGTCGGTGGCCGTGGTGGGGGAGACCGGTTCAGGCAAGTCGACGCTGGCCGCGCTGCTGGTGCGCCTCGCCGATCCGACGAGCGGACGGGTCGCCGTCGACGGTGTGGATGTGCGCGACCTGGATCCGGTCGAACGCAGCCGGATCATCGGCATGGTCACTCAGGAGACGTATCTCACCCACGCGAGCATCGCCGAGAACCTGCGCGAAGCTGCGCCGGACGCGACTGAAGCCGAACTCTGGACGGCGCTGGCAGCCGCTCAGGTGGACGAGGTGGTGCGGGTGTTGCCCGACGGGCTGGACACCGTGGTCGGCGCACGCGGCCATCGCTTCAGCGGCGGCGAGCGGCAGCGGCTGGCGATCGCCCGGACGTTGCTGGTGAATCCGCCGATCCTGGTGTTGGACGAGGCGACGTCCGCCCTCGACACCGACACCGAACGCGAACTGCAGGTCGCACTGGAGGCCCTGATGGCCGGCCGCAGCACCCTGACCATCGCGCACCGCCTGAGCACGGTCCGCGATGCCGATGAGATCGTCGTCCTGGCCGGGGGACGGGTGGTCGAACGCGGCGAGCACGTCGAACTGCTGGCCGCCGGCGGCCGCTACGCGCAGCTGAACCGCTGAGCAGAGTCGTCGGCGTTTACGACTTTGGGGGCTCGCTCGTCTCTGCCATTCCACAAGGTGGCCCGTTTGGCGGCGTCTCGGCGAGAAACCGTCCACTTTGGCGGGAGGCTGGCCCCGGCTGCGGTCGGCTGGTCGAGGTTGATGCGGTTGATCCTCGATGGCGCAGCCATCCGCACCCACGCGATGGGGCCGCCGCTGGCTTGCTGCCGGATGAACCCACTTCTGACCGGTTATGAGGGGTCACTTCGGCAGTCGTATGGGCCCAACCCAACTTCTGCTGGTTATGAGGCCTGATTCGCCCCCCATAGCCAGCAGAAGTTGGGTTGGTTGCGCGGCAAGCCCAAGTCGGGCGCTCATAGCCAGCTAGAAGTGGGTTGATCCGCGATGCGGCACTGCGGGGGCGTCCGGTTTGGCCATCACCTCCCGCTACAGCCGTCCCCGCTCGCGTCCGCGGAGGCGATTCCACAAGGTGGCCCGTTTTGGCGGCGTCCGGCCGCGAAACCGTCCACTTTGTCGGGAAGCGGGACTGGCTCGGGATTCGGTGACGACCCTGACTGGCTGCCGCGCGACCACCGGCTCGGGAAGGTTGGGGCTGGCGGCTCCCGAAGAAATCAGGCTGGCTAGGCGAGACACCTGTGGGAGCGATACCACCACGAATCAGATTGAGTGGCAGAATCGCAACCATGTCCCGATCGGCAGAGGTGGTGCCGGGTCTCGAAGAGGCTCCCGGCTACTGGCTGCGTGCTGATCTGATCGCCTGGCCGCCCCATCGATTGCCGCCGGGGGAAGACCCGGCCGCCCTCGATTGGCGGCTGCACTGGTCGACCGAGGAGCGCATCGATCCGACCGCGAGCGAGCCCGTGCCGTGGCAGACCGCCCTGCTCCGATTCGACCAGGCCGGGCTGCCCGGAGCGCTCGTCCAGCAGTTCCCGCATCTGCACAATTACCTCGTCCTGCGGCTGCCCGAAGCCGCGGTCGCCGAGGTTCCCGAAGCGTTGCGAAGCCAGGTCGCGCTGAGCGTCCACCTGCCTTCGGGACGGCTGGTCGCCGCCGGCCAACTTCAGCTCCCCGGTGTGCTCGACGAGCTCTACCCGGTCGCGGCCCAGACCGTGCTCGGCCCGTCCTGGCACGACGGCGCACCCACGCTGCGGTTGTGGGCCCCGACCGCGCGCGAGGTGGCCCTCCTGCTCTGGTCGCCGGATGCGCCCCTGCACTCACCCGGCGATCGCCGACAGATGTGGCGTGCCGAAGACGGCACCTGGGCCATCACCGGCGAATCGTCCTGGCTCGGCTACCGCTACCGCTACGAGGTGGCGGTGAACACCTGGCACCACCACCGACTGGTCGTGAACCAGGTGACCGACCCCTACTCGCAGGCGCTCACGGTCAACTCCACCCATTCGGTGCTGGTCGACCCGGACGATCCCGAACTGGCCCCCGAGTTGTGGCTCACCGCATCCGCGCCCGTCCTCGAACACCCGGTCGACCAAATCAGCTATGAGCTGCACCTGCGCGACTTCTCGATCTCGGACTCCTCGGTGCCGAAGGAGCTTCGCGGCAGCTTCCTTGCCACGACCGTCGACAGCGCCGGCATGACGCACCTGCGGCGGCTCGCCGAAGCGGGGCTGAACACCGTCCAGCTGCTGCCGCTGTTCGACAACGCGACGGTGGAGGAGCATCCCGAGCAGCAGCAACGTCCGCTCAAGGACGAGTTGAAGTCGCTCCCCCCGAACAGCGCCGAGCAGCAGCGGCAGGTGGCCGCGTTCGGCGGGCGCAGCGGGTTCAACTGGGGGTACGACCCGTGGCACTACTTCGCGCCCGAAGGTTCCTATTCCTCTACCCTGGCCAGTGCGGACGGGGCCGCGCGCGTGATCGAGTTCCGCATGATGGTGGGCGCGTTCCACGCCGCCGGGCTGCGGGTGGTGCTCGACCAGGTGTTCAACCACACCGCGAGCTGGGGTCAGGACAAGTCGAGCGTGCTCGACCGCATCGTGCCCGGCTACTACCACCGGCTCTCGGCCACCGGCGAGGTGGAGAATTCCACCTGCTGTGCGAACGTGGCCACCGAGCACCGCATGGCCGAACGACTGATGGTGGACGCCTGTGTCCACTGGGCCAAGCGGTACCGGGTGGACGGTTTCCGCTTCGACCTGATGGGCCACCACACCAGGGCCAACATGCTGGCGGTGCGGGCGGCGCTCGATGCCCTAACCGTCGAAGCCGACGGTGTCGACGGCAGCGCGGTCACCATGTACGGCGAGGGCTGGAACTTCGGTGAGGTCGCCGACAATGCCCGCTTCGTCCAGGCCAGCCAGGGCCAGCTCGGCGGGACGGGCATCGCGACCTTCTCCGACCGGCTGCGGGACGCCGTCCGCGGCGGTTCAGTGATGGACGCCGATCCCCGCTCCCAGGGCTTCGGCACTGGCCTGCTCACCGCCGACAACGGCAGCGGCACCAACGGTGACCTCCGCGCGCAGGGCGGGCGGCTGGCCTGGTACACCGACCTGGTCGAGCTGGGTTTGGCCGGCAACCTGCGCTCCTTCCGACTCGGCTCGAACTCGCGGCACACCGTGCTGCGCGGCGACCAGCTCGACTTCGGCGGACGTGCGGCCGGTTACGCCGACCAGCCGGACGAAGTGATCAACTACGTGGACGCCCACGACAACGAGACCCTGTTCGACGCCCTCACGCTCAAGCTGCACCCAGCCACGCCGATGCGCTCACGGGTGCGGGCGAACGCGGTCTGCCTTTCGCTGGCCACGCTCGGCCAGAGCCCGGTGATGTGGCATGCCGGCACCGACATGCTGCGCAGCAAGAGCTTCGACCGGAACTCCTACAACTCCGGCGACTGGTTCAACTACCTCGACTTCACGATGGCTGACAACGGCTTCGGCGCCGGCCTGCCGCCCGAACCCGACAACGGCTCCACCTGGCCGTTGATCGCGCCATTGCTGGCCGATGCCCGGCTGAAGCCGACGGGCGACGACATCCGGCGCGCCCACGACCAAGCTCTCGACCTACTGCGATTGCGGGCGTCCACCCGGCTGTTCCGGCTCGGCAGCGCGGAGCGGATTCTGGCGAAGGTGACGTTCCCCACGTCCGACAGCTGGCATTCCTCGCCCGGCGTGATCGTGATGGCGATCGACGACCGCGTCGACCCGGTCGACGAGCGCTGGTCGGGTGTGCTGGTGGTGTTCAACGCGACCAACTGGGTGGTGCGCCAGAGCGTCCCGCTCGACCTGACCGGCTTCGAACTCCACCCGGTGCAGGCCCACGGCAGCGATGAGGTCGTGCGGGCGAGCTCCGTGGGACCGGAATGGGCAACGGTGCCGCCCCTGACCACGGCGGTGTTCGTCCGCCCACGCTGACCCCGTTGTTAGGCTGTCGCCGAACTCTGGAGGAAGCATGGTCGAGAACCTCAAGCGCATCCGCGAACCCATCACCTGGGCGGTGATCGCCATCGTCGCGGCGAACATCGTGCTCGGGATGGTGCGATTGGTGCTGCAACTGGTGGCCGATGTGCCAGTGCCGATCGCGTTCGCAGAGATCGGTGCGTCTCTGATGAACGTCTCGCTGGTACTCGCGGTGGTGGTGCTGGTCTGCATCTGCTTCTTCATCGCGCCGGCCACTCGGCACGCGCTGCTGGTGACCAAGGTCGCCGCCTGGGTGCTGACCATCGGGGTGGCGCTAACCGCGGTCTGCTGGGGCATGGGCATCGCTGCCAGCGCCAACACCCTGGCGGTGGTGTTCGAGTTCCTCGGCGGCTTCCTCGACCTGCTGATCAAGGCGCTCGCCGCCGGCTCGTTGTGGGTGCTGGTGCGCGGGGTGAACGCCGGACGAATCGACACCCCGTCCCCTGCGCTGCCCGAACTGGCGCCGGCCAAGCCGGCCGATGTCGAGGTTGCGAAACCAGAGGCGGCCACCACCTGGCAACGTGGCGAGGCAGTCGGTGCGGTCTGGCGAACGGCGGACGAGGCTGCCGCCGGTGCGCCCGGCGCCATGCGGATTCCGCGCGAGCCGGCCGATCCGGAAACTGAAGGCTGATCGCGTCCGGGAGGGCCTGGTAAGCCCGTACCAGAATTTGACCGAACGCAGCGGGCGACAAATGGTAATGCATCGGGGTTGACTTATCGTGAATGACAGGCGTGTAATTCTGGACAGGTAGTTCGCGGGAACATCGACGCGGGCACGGTCCGAGGAGATATCGCATGCAGGAACTGTTCCTTGTCGTGGAACCGGAGGCTGAGGGCCTCCTGGGCTGGCAGGACCGCGCCCTCTGCGCCCAGACGGACCCGGAGGCGTTCTTCCCCGAGAAGGGCGGTTCCACTCGGGAGGCCAAGAAGGTGTGCCTCTCCTGTGAGGTCCGTGCGGAGTGCCTCGAGTACGCCCTGGCCAACGACGAGCGGTTCGGCATCTGGGGCGGGCTCAGTGAGCGCGAGCGCCGCCGCGTGAAGAAGCGAGCCATCTGAGCCAGCCTGGGGCGGAGGCGCCGCCGGGGTAGGCTGAACCACCGGTTGAACCGATCACCGGTCGGAGAGGTGGAGTGTGAGCGCGGGCAGTGCCGAGTCCTACGAGGATCCCTGGGCCTGGCTGCACGCCGCACGAACTTCAGCTCCGCCGGACTACCGCCAATTCCACGTTGTCGCCGGAGTGCTCCCGGTACGCGGCGAGCCGCAGCATCAGCTCGTCCGCGAAGCTCTGGCCGACCAGGTGATCGATGTTGAGATTCGCGACGACCTGCCCGGGGACGCGGACGGTGACTGGATCTGGGTGGTTCCAGACGACACCGTCCCGACCGAGGGCAGCCTGACCGCACTCCTGGACCGGGTGCGCGCCGAACCGGACGCGGCGGTGATCGGCTCGCTGCTGATCGAGCCTCGCCGTAGGGGAGCCGGCACGATCATCAGCGACTGGGCGCAAACGATCACGAAGAGCGGACGCGTCCGCCCCCTCACTGATCCGGGCGAGTTCTACCAGGGCCAATTGGACGCGGTCCGCGCGCTCGGGGTGCCGGCGGGCGGCATGCTCGTGCGCGGCGACGCCTGGCGCTTCCTCGGCGGGCTGAACGAGGAATTGCCTCGCGACTACTGGGGGCTCGACTTCGGGTGGCGGGCAAATCTCGCCGGCTACCGGGTGATCGCCGAGCCGCGAGCGCAACTCGTCGACCACTCCGAGTACTCCGACGACGCGCACCTCAAGGCCGCCGGGCTGGCGCTGGTCTCCGGCAACACCCCGGCAGCGCGACGGTGGCTCACCATGCTGCGGCTGATCGTCGGCACGCTGTTCACCGCGGTCGGGCTGCTGCTCGGCAAGGACCCTCGGCGCGCAGGCGACGAGTTGCGGGGCCTGGCACGCTGGCTGCGCGACGGCAGCCTGCGGCGGGGTATCGCCGAGCGGGTGGCGTCGCTGCCGGTCACGCCGGAGGCGCGCCGCGCCACCCAGTCGCTACGGCCCAAGCGCGGTGCCGGGTTGCGGCGTTCGGTGGAGCTGGTTGCTGCCCGGTTGGCCGAATGGGTTCGCACCTTCACCGGACGCAGCGGCGGCGTCAGTCTCGACGAGATGACCGGCGACGAGTTCGCCGAAGTGGGCTCGGGTCGGTACGCGCTGCCGCTGGCCGCGTCCGGAGCTCTGGTGCTCCTGCTCGGTGGCTTGGCTGCTGCCCGCGGTACTTTCGGGGCCGGGTCACTGGCTGGGGCGCAGTTGTTGCCAGCGCCCGGGAACTGGACGCAACTGGTCGATGCCTACGTGGCGCCGATCGCCGGGGCCCCCGGTATCTCCGGGGCACCATGGACCGCTCTCGCGGGGCTGCTCTCGTTCGTGGCCATGGGCAACCCCGAATGGCTGGTGACCGGGACACTGCTGCTGGCCGTGCCCGTGTCCTGGCTGCTGGCTTTCCGGCTGCTGCGTCAGTTGGTGGCCGACCGTCGGTTGGCCGGGGTTGCAGCGCTCGCCTACGCGCTTGCGCCAGCGGTGCTTGGCGGACTCAACGCGGGCGCTTTCGGACTTGCTGCGATGGCCATGCTGCTGCCGATTCTCGGCTACAGCCTCTGGCACTGGTTGGTGGCCGAGCGCTGGTCATGGCGACGCGCTGGAGCGGTCGCGTTCTGGCTGCTGCTGGCTTGCGCGCTGGTGCCTGCCGCCTGGCTGGGCGCCGTGGTGGCCGCGATCTGGACCGCGATTCGGGCACGGAGCGCCCGGGCTTGGGCGCAGTGGGCGCTGGTTCTGGCCGCGCCCGGACTGCTGCTCGTCGGCGGCTGGGGTGGCACCCTGCTGCGGTTCCCGGGACGCCTGCTGACCGGGATTGAACCGGCGCTCACCCCAGCCGCGGCACCGGACGCCTGGCTGGTGCTGATCGGCCGGGCAACGTCAGGCGCTCCGCCGCTGTGGGTGTCGATCGTGTTCTTCGCAGCCTGCTGGCTGGCCGCCTTCATCGGTGCTGCCCGGCGTCCGGGCTCGGCCGGTCTGGCGCTGTTCGCGGGGGGCGTGGCCGCGGTGGTGGCCATGGTGCTCTCCCGACTGGTCGTCGAATTGCCGCTCGGTGTCTGGGCGAGGCCGCAGGGGCTGGAATGGCAACTGGCCCTGGTCGCCGGCCTGGTGCTCGCCGCGAGCCTTGGCCTGGATGGGATGTTGGGCGAGTTACGTGGCCACGATCTCGGCCTGCGCCACCTGGCAACCCTCGGTCTGGCCCTGTTCGGCGCGGTGGCGATCGCGATCGGCGCCGGCTGGTGGGTGCTGGCCGGCCAGGTCGGGCTCACGCGCAGCACGGTCGGCAATGTGCCGGCCTTCGTCCGCAATGCCCAGGACTCGGCGACCCCCGGACGCACGCTCTACCTGGAAGCGGTCGGCGACCAAATCGCCTGGGCGCTGCTGGAGGACGACTTCCCCCGCCTTGGCGACTCGGAGCGCGGCATCGCCTTCAGTGGCAGCACTGCTGCGCGCGACCTGGCCGGCTCGGTCGCGGCCCGGCTGGTAGGTGACAGCGCCGACGATCAGATCCTTCCTGATCTGGTCACCCTTGGGGTCAGCAATGTGGTGCTGACCGGGGGAAATGGCGCGCAGCAGTTGGCGATCGACAACGCCCCTGGGCTCGGCCAGGGCACCGGTAACGCCACCCAGTTCGTTTGGCCCGTGCCCGACTCCGGCATCGTGCTGGCCGTTGACGGCGCCCGCCGCCAGCTCACCGGTGCCGGGCAGCAGGTGGCCGCTGGGTCGGCCGAGCGGGTGCTTCGCCTCGCGCAACCCAGGGATCCGCGCTGGCAGGTTCGTCTTGGCGACACACCGCTGACTTCGGTCGACGGTGGCGAGCCCGGCGGCCAGTTCGCACTGGGTGCGGCGTCGGGACAGCTTTCGATCGACTTGGGCGCAGGGTCGCCCGCGTGGCGTTGGGTGCAGCTGGCCGGACTTGCGCTGCTGGGCGTGCTGGCCGCGCCGTCGGTGCGCCGACGCGAGGAACTCGGGCCGCGGCGGGCCGCAGGGGGTGCGCAATGAACCGCTGGGTGCCGCCGGGAGCGGTCGTCGTGATGGTCGGGGTGGCCACTGTGGTGGGGACGCTGGCGGGCGCTCAGGCAGTCCCGGAGCAGCGGGTCACCGCCGCGCCGGCCCGGGTCTCGGTGGTTTGTCCCGCGTTCGCGTCCGCCACTGCGAGCGTGAAGGTGGTGGCCGCGGCCACCGGCGCCGGTTTGCAGGTCGCCAAGCTCTCGGGCGGCGCTGCGGATGCCAGCGCAGGGCAGCAGCAGGTGCTCGCCAACGCCACCGAACCGGTGCGGGTATCGGCACTGTTGCCCGACCCGTTCGGTGCCAGCAGTTTCGCGACCGCGTCGTCCGGCCCGGCCCGCGGCATCTCCGCCGCCGGTTGCGTGGCGCCGCGCACTGACCATTGGTTCGTGGGCGTCGACGTCCGCGCCGAAGCCCAGGCCGACCTGGTCGTGGTCAACCTGGACGGGACCGCGGCCTCGATCGACCTGATCGCCTACAGCCATGACGGCAGAATCGCGGCCCCTCGCGGCGTGGAGGTGGCCGGGAACTCGTCCCAGGCGATCTCCCTCAGCTCGCTGCCGCGCGGCGACGATCCGGTCACGATCGCGGCCAGCAGTTCGGACGGACGCTTCGCCGCGTTCCTCCGCCAGCGGTCCTGGTCGGGGGACACCTCGCTGGGAGGGGACTGGCTGGCCGGTGCGGCCGTCCCTGCGACCGAACCGGTGATCCCCGGATTGGCCGCGGGCGCCGGTGTTCGGCGGCTGGTGATCACCAACCCGAACGAACGCACCACCACCGTCACGGTGGGCTTCCTCGGTGCTTCCGGACCGGGGGCAGTGCCCGGTGCCGAGCAGTTGGAGGTGCCGCCCGAGACCACCCGCGTGCTCGACGTCACCACTGGATTGGCGGGACAGGCGGTTGCGCTGAGCCTCACCTCGACCCAGCCGGTTACCGCCGCGGTCTGGCAGGACACCGGTGCTGCCGTTGCTCGGCATGACCCGGCGTTCAGCGCGGCCACGCTCCCGTTGCCGGCGGACTCGTACTGGCCGCTGGCAGCGGGCGGAAAGGCGAGCACCACGCTGGTGCTGGCCAATCCGGCTGCCGAGCCGGCCGTGGCGACCGTGACCGTGGCCGCGAACACGCAGGCCGCCTCGCCGCAGGAGGTGTCCGTCCCTGCCGGAACTCAGGTGGCGGTGCCGGTTCCGGCAGCGGCCACCAACACCGTCCGCATCCAGACGGCGGCCACCTCGTTGCGGGGTGCGCTGGTGACCACCCGGAAGCTCGGCAAGGTGCAGGGGCTGGCGGTTTGGCCGCTCGCCGACCAGGGATCCGGCGGCACCTCGGCATCGGTGGTCTACGACCCGCGCCTGGGTCGCTGAGTTCGGTTGCTGTCTTGTCGGGCTAGACGACGCGCCATCAGCGGCCTCAACCGGTGATGGCGCGGGAGTCTTGACGCGCCAGCCGCCCTTGGAACGGTAGAGACCAGGTCGTCCCGTGGCTCTGGACAGGCTCGATCAGCCGTAGCGGGCGGTTGCCGTGACGGGATTTCGGAGTTGTGCGGTCGGCTGGGGGCGGTTGAGTGCCGGGGTGGAGCTTCTGTTGACGAGATCGCGACACGGTGTGGTCTCGACAGGCTCGACCGAGCGAAGGTGAGCTCGACCGGCCCACCAGACGGGCTAGAACCATCCGGGTGGTCAGGACCGTGGAGAGCAGTTGCGGAATCAGTCCCAGTCGCGGTCCGCGCCCGGATCGAGCTCGTCGGGGCTGATTCCGGTGAGTGCGGACAGTTGCTCGACCAGTGCGCGCTGCACAAGCCGACGGAGGTCGGCCCGCGAGTCGGCGCGGTGTTCTAGCGGACGGCGGAACAGGATCACCTGGCCGTTCGCCCCGCCGTGTGCTGGGACGGCAGCTGCGAGCGGCACCAGCTCAGAGCGCCACGCGGCGAGGTTGCTCGGCACCTCCTCGAAACCGATGTCGACGCCGACCAGCGCGCGCGGGCACGCGTCCGATGTGCGGGCGACCGCATCGCGAAGGCAGTCGGTGAAGAAGTCGATGCCCCGGGTGGGACGGCGCAGCGGCACCGGCGAGCCGGTCAACGGGTTCGGCGCGGCCAGTGGCCCCCGCATCCCGCGTCCATGCCGTTCCCGCCGCTTCATGGCGGCCAGCCTAGGCGATCCTGGGGGCGACGGACTGCCGAGCGTGCCGGCCATCACAGCGACACCGCGGACGCCTCCCGCCTCCGGCCGGTGCACAGAGGTAACGTGACGCCGTGATCAATCGGCGTTGTTCCCGCTCCGCTTGCGCGGACGCAGCGGTGGCGACGCTGACCTTCGCTTACAGCGATTCGATGGCGGTGCTGGGTCCACTGGCGCTGCGCGCCGAGCCGGGCACTTACGACCTGTGCCGGGCGCATTCGGAACGGCTCAGCGTGCCGCGCGGCTGGGAGGTCGTCCGGCTGCCCGGCGACCTGGACAGCCCGCGCGCGTCCACCGATGACCTGATGGCTCTGGCCGACGCCGTCCGAAAGGTCGGCCTGGGCGAGAGCGTCCCGGCGCCTGAGCCGAATGTGAGCCGCCGCAAGGGTCACCTGGCGGTCCTCGCCGACCCGCAGTGAGCCGGCGCTAGCGCTAGGCTCGCAGGCGTGATCCAGCCACAGGTATTCAAAGCCAACGACATCCGCGGCCTCGTTTCCGGCGACCAACCGGAGTGGGACGCGACCGGCGCCCGCGCCATCGGGGCGGCCTTTGCGGTGGCCTTCGGATTGGCCGGTGCCGAGTTCGTTCTCGGCCGCGACATGCGTGCCGGCGGACGCGAGCTGAGTCTCGCCTTCGTCGAGGGTGCCCGCGAACAAGGCGCCAGTGTGATCGATGTCGGCCTGGCCAGCACCGATCAGCTGTGGTTCGCGTCCGGGTACACCCATCTGTCGGGCGTGCAGTTCACCGCTTCGCACAATCCGGCCGGCTACAACGGCATCAAATTCTGCCTGCCGGACGCGGCGCCGATCACGCCCGCACTGATGGCCCGGATCGTCGAACTCTCCAGCCAGGAGCTCGCGCCCGCAGCGACCCGCGGCGACTACCGCGAGCTCGATCTGCTCGCGGCCTACGCCGCCCACCTGCACTCGCTGGTCGACCTGTCCGGCAGCCGACGGCTCAAGGTGGTCGTGGACGCCGGCAATGGCATGGCCGGCTGGACCACCCCGGCAGTGCTCGGTCCGCTGAACGTCGAAGTCATCGGCCTGTTCACCGAGCTGGACGGCAGTTTCCCGAACCACCCGCCGAACCCGCTGGAGCCGGCGAACCTGCTGGACGCGCAGCGCGCTGTCCGCGCGCACGGTGCCGATCTGGCGCTGGTTTTCGACGGTGACGCCGACCGTTGCTTCATCATCGACGAGCGCGGTGAGGTGGTCAGCCCGTCCGTGGTGACGGCGCTGATCGCCAAGGCTGAGCTGGCCCGCGAGCCGGGGGCCACCATCGTGGTGAACACCATCACGTCCCGCGCGGTGGGCGAGGTGGTGGTCGCGGCCGGTGGCGAACTGGCGATCAGTGCGGTCGGGCACACGAAGATGAAGGCGCTGATGGCCCAGCACCGGGCCATCTTCGGCGGGGAGCACTCCGCGCACTATTACTTCCGCGACTTCTGGGGCGCGGACACCGGCATGCTCGCCGGGCTGCACGTGCTGGCGATGCTGGGCCGAAGCGGGGTGACCATGTCGGAACTGGTCGCCGGGCTGCCGCAGTACGCCGCGTCCGGTGAGATCAACACCTCAGTGGCCGATCCGGCGGCCATCTCCGCGGCGGTCGCGTCCGCTTTCACCGGACGGGGGGAGCTGAGCTTCACCGACGGTCTGCTGGTGACCGGGGACGGCTGGTGGCTGAGCGTGCGCGAGTCGAACACCGAACCGCTGCTGCGGCTCAATGTCGAGGCCAGGGACGAGGCGACCGTTGCGTCCCTGCGCGACGATGCCCTCGCGATCATTCGAAAGGACACAGCTGATGAGTGAACTGCCGGCAGAGGTGCTCGACCTCTTGGTCTGCCCGTCGTGCCACACCAAGCTGGCGCTCGACTACGAGGCGCGTGAACTGGTGTGCACCGGCGCCGAATGTGGCCTGGCCTATCCGATCCGGGACGGCATCCCGATCCTCCTGGTCGACGAAGCCCGCCGGCCTGGGAACCCGAGCAACTGACATGTCCGACTTCGACGATTCCCGGTTGGAGGATCGTGGCGCGTTGGCCGCGGCCGACCACCTGCTGCGCCCGCTCGCTGAAGCCGGTGCCCGGGTGCGTCGTGAGGCCGCGTCCGCGGAACTGCCGCTGAGCGGGCTGGACCTGGACGACCGGCCGCGGGCGATGATCATTTTCGGCCCGGAGGCCCGGTTGCTGCGCGCGGTGCTGGAGCCGATCTGCCCGGTGCCACTGGTGGCCTGGCCGCGGCTCGGGTTGCCCGGTTGGGTCGGCCCGCTGGACCTGGTCGTGGTCATGGGCGGCGGCGACAAGACCAGTCTGGCGGCCGCGTTCGAAGCCGTCCGGCGGGGCTGCCGACTGCTGGTGGTGAGCCCGCCGGATTCGCTGCTCGCGCGCCAGTCCGCGTCCGCTTCGACCACGTTGCTGCCGACCACCACCGGCGATCCGCTGGCTGCCGCGATCGTCGCGCTGGGTGCGCTGCACCGGCTCGGTCTCGGTCCGCAGGTGAACCCGGAGTCGGTGGCGAGCGCCATGGACCAGGTGGCGATGGACTGCTCGCTGACCATCGACGCCACCCAGAACCCGGCGAAAGCGGTCGCCCTCGAACTGGCGGACGCGCAACCCCTGGTCTGGGGCGGTTCGATCCTGGCCGCCCGCGCCAGCCGCCGGATCGCCGAGGCGCTGCGCTCAGCCAGT
Organism: Propionicimonas sp.; assembly: GCA_035349055.1. GTDB lineage: Bacteria > Actinomycetota > Actinomycetes > Propionibacteriales > Propionibacteriaceae > Propionicimonas. The sequence goes on along the minus strand of DAOPRQ010000016.1, from coordinate 427 downwards.
GGACGGGTGGTGCTGTCGGCGGACGCCGGCGCACTCGCCCCACTACTGGCCGAGGTTTCGCCGCGGGACCCGTTCGCCGACCCCTTCGAGGAAGCTGCCGCCACCCAGCGTCCGGGCCTCGTGCTGGTCGACGACGACCTGGACGACGAGCATGCGGCCGAGGAGCGCGATCGACTGCGCCGCTACGCGCTCGCTCAGGACGTACTGATCTCAACCTTGCACCACAACACCGGCACCGAGGTGGAGCGCTACGTCAGCGTGCTGCAGAAGGGCCTCTTCGCCGCCGCCTACCTGCAACTCGGCCTGGGCCGCGCCTGAACGGAACGGGGACGGTTCCTTTCTCGTTCAGGCGGAGTCCCAACCGTCATCCCGGTGTAAGCCGGGATCTCCGAGTCAGTCCGAGATCCCGGCCTACGCCGGGATGACG
>DAOPRQ010000015.1:11354-38575 GCA_035349055.1 Propionicimonas sp. | reverse complement strand
CCGTCGCCGGGTTGCTGTTCGCAGGCGCCGCCGCAGCTGGACGCGGACCCTGGGGCGGCCATTCGGGCTTGCCCGGCGAGCAGCCCTCGGCTTTCGAGCCACCAGGAGGCTCCCCCACCGATCAGGCCGGCGGCGATCGCCGCAACGAAGAAGGTCGTCGCGAAGGCGGGCCCGAACAGGCCGACCGACAACACGTACTCCTCCGGGCTGGTCAGCGGCGAGGAGACAAGGAAGGCCACGATCGGAGCCCACGGGACGCTGGAGGCCATGGCGCCGAGGACGATGGCTGTGGTGCCGCAGGAGCAGAACGGGGTGAGCGCGCCGAGGGCGACAGCGCCCAGGATGGCGACCCAGGTTCGGCGCCGCAGCCAGGTCGCGAGGTGATCGGCGCTGACGTAGACCTGCACGAGCGAGGCGACCACGACACTGGCGAGCAGGTAGGGCCAGTTGTGGACGAGCGTGTTCCACACGTCGCCGGCGACAGTGGCGACGAGGGTGGTGAGGTAGTCGATCACCAGGACTCCAGATCTATAGATGCTCATCGCTTGATTGATGATGATCGATATGATAGACATGCTTCTATGAGTTCTCAAGAGGGTTCGCGGCGCCTGAACCTGGTTGGCGACCTGTGCTGTTCGCCGGACCTCAACGACGCGGCGCCCAACCGCCTTCCGCACCTAGTCACAGGCAGTTTCGCCGTACCATTCCCGTGGGGCAGGAGTGGCCACGAAGGGGCTCAACTGACCCGACAAGGCGCCACACCGCACCGAGCGAAAGCCCTAGCCAGAGAGATTGGGGCCTAGTCGGAAATGGTCCCGAGAGAGGATACGCGTTTCCGTGTTTGCCCTAGTCAGGGCCACCTTACGGTGCGCGAGAGAGGAGTTGAACCTCCCACAGGACACGGGTGAACATAGCTTCCACTAGGGGTTATGTACAGTTCTGGAACCGTGTGACGGGCCTCGTGGGGCAGATGTGGGGCAGGGTTTGGAACCTGCCCGACCAACCTTGGCCCACTGGCGTTCATGACCGCGGCGCCTCCGGACGCCTCGTACCGCCCAGCCATACAGCAAGGCGTGTTCAGGTTTGGCGAATGTTCAGCTATCCTGAACAGGTGGAGGGAATGAACGAAGCGGCGGCTAAGCCGTACACCCGACTCCTCAGCGAGTTCGGCATTCAGAGCCGCCTGCCAGACGAGGGCTGGGCCGACGCGTATCTGATGCGGGGCAGATCCGAGCAGCAATACACCGTGTTCGTGAGGGCGAGCTTCACGTTGGCTGACGCCGCTTGGATCGGCAAGGAACGAGGCCCGGCGCTCGTCTTGAGCAACTTCGTATCACCGCGGACCGCCGATGCACTGCGCCGGGCCGGCGTTCAGTACCTGGATACTGCCGGGAACGCTTGGATCACGTTCGGCGACGTACTCATCGACGTCCGTGGCCGCCCCAGGCCCAAGGGCGTAGCGCCGGCGGCAGCGACGGGCAACCTTTTCAGCACAGCCCGCGCCCAGGTCATTTTCGCGCTGCTTGCGTGGCCTGACCTGTGGCAGGCACCTCTGCGGGAGTTGGCCCGCGCCGCCGACGTCTCGGTGGGTCAGGCTCACAACGCGCGTCAGTTGCTCTCGGAGGCCGGGTACAGGGCAGGTTCGCGACCCGCCGGTCAGTCCGACCTCCTTGAGCTGTGGGCAGCCGCCTACCCAACCGGGCTCGGGGCCAAACTCACCCGCGCCACGTACAGCGGCTCCATCGAGCACGTACGTCCAGCAGCTGAACCCGACACGCTCTATATCTCGGGCGAGTCGGCAGTGCCGGAGTTGCGTCCGGCAACACTCACTCTCTATACACCCAGGGAAGACTCGCTCCTGCCGGTCGTGAACCGCTGGCGATCCGATGGGCCGACGAACATCGAGGTTCGCCGAGCTTTCTGGAGCGCCCCAGACGGCACCCGACCGGGCGTCCAGCTCGCGCCGTGGCCACTGGTCTATGCCGACCTCGCCGCCAGCGATGACCCCCGCGTGCGCCAGGCCGCCCAAGACTGGAGGCAGTCCCATGCTGGACCTGACACGAGTTCCTGACGATTTCCTGGAGCCGGCAGCAAGTGTGGTCGAAAAGGTGCTGGCAACGTCGCAGTCACTTGCCCCGAGAGACGTCATGCTCGTAGGTGCGTGGTGCCGCAACATCCTGCACCGCGCACTCGGCCACGACTTTGAGACCACTGCGACGCGCGACCTCGATCTCGCACTGGCCCTGGCCTCCTGGGATGCCTACCGAACCCTCGCCACCACCTTCCCGGCGGTTGGTCACACCGGCATCCGTTACCGGGTTACCGGCATCGACGTCGATCTTCTCCCGTTCGGGGAGATCGAGGATCCCGACGGGATCGTCGAGCCACCCACCCGGGAAGTCCCATTCAGCGTGTGGGCCTTCGCGGAGATCCTCACCGCCTCGCTTCCCCTCGCACTGGCACCGACCCTGGAAGTCAGGATCCCCACTGTCGCCGGGTTCACTGCGGCAAAGCTGGGCGCCTGGCTCGACCGGTCCGCATACCACGAGACCAAGGACGCGGCCGACCTCGCGCTGACCCTCCATTGGTACGCAGAGAACCGCGACGTCCAGGACCGGCTCTATGACACCGCCGAAGGAAACGCCATCCTGATCGACGAACAGGCCGACGTTCAGCGTGCTGCCGCGAACCTGCTGGGCGTGGACGTGGCTGGCCTGATCGGCCCGCAACGGTTGTCGGAACTCCTGGCACGCTGGCCTGGCGACGCCGCACTACTGACCCGAAGCCTGCAGGTTCGCGGCGCTCCTGGGTGGCCCTCAGAGTTCGGAAGACGACAGGAACTCGTGGGCGCTCTCAGCCGCGGGCTCAATGCGTCGACCTGAGCACCGCCCGCCTCCAGCAACACCTGGAAGACCTTCGCAGACCTCGCGCACCCCGGGGCCGCTGCGGGCGTGCGCGGGTTTGGCGTAGCTGCACACAGGAAAGGCTGCCTTCGGCGTCGACCGCTGCGGAAGCTCCGACGCGAAACCTCATCACAACTGTGGACGTGCAGTTCCGTGCGGGTGTGGGGCACACGTGGGGCAGCGAGCCGGCCGAAGTCGCGCCTCGCAGAGTTCCAGCCCTAGTGGGAAGCCGATTCGGAGCGCCCGACCCGGGGGCGAATGAGGGGCAGGCGGCCAGTCTCGACGACGCTCGGCAGCGACTCGGACCGCAAAGCCCCTTGTCAGCGCAAGTCCGGGGGCACCTCGATCGTAGACGAGAGGCGCCCATTCCTGAGAGCCGCCAGCAGAACTGTACGTTTGGCCTTGTCAGCGAGATCCGGCATCTTCAACTTCGACGCTGATAGGTGCAAAACCTCTAGGCGAAAGAATTCATATGCCCTAGCCAGAGGCACCTTACGGTGCGCGAGAGAGGAGTTGAACCTCCACGTCCTTTCGGACACACGGACCTGAACCGTGCGCGTCTGCCATTCCGCCACTCGCGCCCGACTCCCTCAGGAGCCAGCCGGAAGAGATTAGCACAGCGAACGCGTCGCGCCCGAACCGGGGCGTTGGCAGCAGTCATGACGGGATCTCGCAGCGGTGGCATCGCCCTAGCAGCGTGGTACGGCCACGACGGACCAAACGTTGCCGAGATCGCGACACGGGAGGCTTCGGCGGCAGGACCGGAGCCGGCGACAGCCCACAACCATGACGCCAATCGGCACACCGACGTAGACCAGAGCTGCTCCAGCGCCGCAGCGGAGGCTCCCGGGTCCAGATCGCGGCACGGGTGGGCTTCGACAGGCTCAGCCGGCGTTTGGGTGTGGTGCTAGGGGTCTCGGCGAACTCGACCCGGCGATTGGCGCTCGACCAGGCGACGACCGTCCAAACACCCGCCCAACCTCACCTGGCACTCCAAGGCTGAGGACCGCTCAGGCCCGTCGCGTACGCTTGACGTTCGGCGCTGGATAGGCTTGTCAGCGCCACACGGGATGGAAGGAAGCGGATGGGGGTCTTCGACCGCGTCGAGAAGAAGCTCGAGAGCGCAGTCAGTGGTGCGTTCGCCCGCGCCTTCAAGGGCGACGTACAGCCGGTGGAACTCACCGCCCGGCTCCAGCGCGAACTCGACGCCGAGGCCAGGCTGCTCAGCCGCGACCGCAAGCTCGTCCCCAACGACTTCCGGATCGGCTTCTCCCAGCACGACCACGACCGGCTCACGCCCTACTCCAAGACCCTTAATTCTGAGATCATCCCGCAACTGCGTAGCTACGCCGCCGACGCCGGCTACATCTTCAACGGCCCGGTCACCATCGACTACTACCTCGACAGTACCCTCCCAGTCGGACGCTTCACCGTCACCTCATCCGCCGTCGCCGGGGTCGACGCGACCGAGGACGCCACCCCAAGCGAGATCCGCGCCGCCAACCTCGTCGTCGAAGTCAACGGCGTCCGCCACCCGCTCACCCCGCCCGGCGTCACTATCGGACGCGGCACCGACGCCGACCTCCGGATCAACGACCCTGGCGTATCCCGCCTGCACGCCCGCATCAACGTCAACGGCCGCGGCACCGACCAGCGCCTCGACATCGAGGACCTCGGGTCCACCAACGGCATCACCGTGGACGGCCAGCGCACCCGGCACGCCAGCCTCGCCCTCGGCAGTCGCATCGAGATCGGCACCACCCGGCTGGCCATCGTGTCTCCGGTGAGCGATGTCTGACCTGGTCGTCCTAGCGCTCAAGCTGGGCTTCATCGCCCTGCTCTGGCTGTTCATCCTCTTCACCGGAAACGTCATCCGCACCGACCTCTTCGGCCGCAAGGTCTCCGCCGCCGAACTCGCCCCACCAGCCCCGCCCGGCGCACCCGCTCCACCGAAGCTCTCCCGCCGCCAGGCCAAGAAGCTGCCCAAGTCCCTGGTCGTCACCCACGGCCGCCAGGCCGGCCTCACCCTCCCCCTCGGCGACGTCCTCCTGATCGGACGCAGCCCCGACTGCCAGCTCGTCCTCGACGACGACTACGTGTCCACCCGACACGCCCAGATCACCCGCACGGCCAGCGGCTACCAGGTCGAGGACCTCGGCTCCACCAACGGCAGCCTCGTCAACAACCAGCGCGTCACCACGCCCACCGCGTTCGGCATCGGCGACACCCTGCGCATCGGCCGCACCCTGATGAGCGTGGAGAAGTAATGTCCCTCGCGCTCCGCTACCTCGCCCACTCCGAGATCGGCCTGGTGCGCAAGAACAACCAGGACTCCGCCTACGTCTCTCCCACCATGCTCGTCGTGGCGGACGGCATGGGCGGCGCCGCCGCCGGCGACCTCGCGTCCGCCGTCGCGATCCGGGAGCTCAAGGCAGCAGACGGCGACCACTCCGGCCCCGAGATGCTCGAGGTCATCGCAGCCGCGATCGATAGTGCCGGGGACGCGATGAGCGAACTCATCGAGGCCGATCCGATGTTGGACGGCATGGGCAGCACCGTCTGCGGGCTGATGTTCGACGGGGCACAGTTCGGCATGGCCAACATCGGCGACTCCCGCGCCTACCGCTACCGGGACGGCGACCTGGCCCGAATCACCCGCGACCACTCCTGGGTGCAGACCCTGGTCGACGAAGGTCGCATCACCGAAGCCGAGGCCCTCGAACACCCGCACCGCTCGCTGATCCTCAAGGTGATCAACGGCCAGCCGCAACACCTGCCCGACCTCGAACTCGTCGACGCCCGCGCCGGCGACCGCCTGCTGATCTGCTCGGACGGACTCTGCGGCCTGGTCACCGACGCTGCCATCTCCGCCCATCTGGACGGCCCCCGCGAACAGGTGATCGCCGACCTGGTCGACCTCGCCCACGAAGCCGGCGGCCACGACAACATCACCATCATCATCGCCGACGTCGTGGAGGGCGAGCCGGACGGCGCCACTCAGGTGCTGGGTGCCGCGGCCAACCTCGACCTGGACACCCTGGAAACCACCGCTGAAGTGCCGATGCTGCTCGACCACCCGGCCGCGCCGGATCCCGGTGCCGCCGAGCGGCTGCGCTACTCCCCAGTGGCCAAGCGGCGCGCGTCCACCTGGGTGAAGGTGGTGCTGGCGGTGCTGATCCCGCTGGTTGCGATCGGCGGCGGCGGCGCGCTCTGGTACGGCTACACCCAGCAGCAGTTCTATCTCGGCGCCGCGTCCGAGCACGTGGCGATCTTCCAGGGCATCCCCGAGCCGGTGTTCAACCTGCCGCTCTCCCATGTCGTGCACACCGACGACACGCGCGTCGCCGACCTGCCGCCGTACTACCACGAGCGGGTGCTCGAAACCATGCCGGCCGCCTCACTGACGGATGCGCACGCCACCCTCGACACCCTCCGCGCCAAGGCCGAACAGTGCATCGCCGCTCGGCTCGCCCGCCAGACCGCGACCGCGGTGCCGTCCACTTCGGCGACGCAGTCAGGGATCCCAAGCGGTTCCGCGGACGGTACCGCCGACCCGTCCGGATCGGCCAAACCGACCGACTCCGCGTCACCGTCCGCCGCACCCACCCCCACCGAATCTGCCACCCCACCGGCGCCCATGGAGTGCTGATGGACGCAGTCATCAGCTATCGCAAGCGTCGCGGGGTCGAGCTGTTCATGCTGGTCTTCGCGATCGGCCTCGGCATCGGCGGGTACCTGCTCACCCACCTCAACCGGGACGCGGAACTGCCCACCAACTGGCCCTGGGCGGTCACCATCCTCGGCGCCATCGGGCTGGTGCTGCACATCATCATCCGCTGGCGGATCCCGTACGCCGACCCGCTGATCCTGCCGATGGTGATGCTGCTCAACGGCCTGGGCCTGGCCATGATCCACCGGCTCGACCTCGCGTCCAGCCCACCGATGCACTCGGCCGAACTGCAGCTGATGTGGCTGGTGATCGCGGTGGCCGCGGGCGCGGCGGTGATCATCTTCCTGCGCGACTACAGGCTGCTGAACCGTTACCCGTACCTACTTTTCCTCGCCGGCATAACCCTGCTGATGCTGCCGCTGCTGCCGCTGATCGGACAGGAGAAGAACGGCTCGCAGATCTGGATCCGCCTCGGCTCCTACAGCTTCCAGCCCGCCGAACTCGCCAAGCTGGTCCTGACCATCGCCTTCGCGGCCTACCTCGTCGACAAGCGAGACGTCCTCGCGCTGGCCGGACGCCGCGTGCTTGGCATCGAGTTGCCGCGGCCGCGCGACCTCGGCCCGATCCTGCTGATGTGGCTGGCCAGCCTGGCCGTCCTGGTCTTCCAGAAGGACCTGGGCACCTCGCTGCTGTTCTTCGGGCTCTTCGTGCTGATGCTCTACGTGGCCACCGAGAAGCCGAGCTGGCCGATCCTCGGCGGGCTGCTGTTCGCGTCCGGCGCGTACGGGGCTTTCCTGGCGTTCAGCCACGTCCAGGTGCGGGTGTCGGCATGGCTGAACCCGTTCGCCGACTTCGACCGGAACTACCAGGTGATCCAGGCCCAGTTCGGGCTCGCCTGGGGCGGTGCTTTCGGGTCGGGCTGGGGACTGGGCCGACCGAGCCTGATCCCCCTTGCCAAGACCGACTTCATCGCGGCTGCGCTCGGGGAGGAACTGGGCGTGGCGGGTTTGAGCGCGATCGTTCTCGTCTACGGCATCATCGTCGCTCGCGGACTCCGCGCATCGCTGGTCGGCAAGGAGCCGTTCGGCAAGCTGCTGGCCGCCGGGCTCTCGTTCGTGTTCGCGATCCAGGTGTTCGCGATCATCGGCGGCGTCACCCGGCTGCTGCCGTTGACTGGCCTGACTACGCCATTCATGTCGCAGGGCGGCTCCTCGCTGGTCGCCAACTGGGTGATGATCAGCCTGCTGCTGGTGATCACCCATCAGGTGCGCAGCCCGGCCAGCCAGGTGGTAACTGAGCCTGAACAGTGGCTTGAGCACGAGACCACGCAGCTGATTCCGGTGGGCGCATCGCCCGTTCCAACGGCGGACGACGAGGCCACCCAGAACATCCCGACCACGGGGGCGTCCGCATGAACCGTCCAATTCGTGGGGTCGCGGTGGCGGCCATGATCATGTTCGCCGCGCTGCTGGTGAACGTCAGCTACCTCTACGTCGGCCAGCAGGGCTACCTGAGCGAGCGTCCGGAGAACCGCAGGGTCACCGACGCGCGCTTCGCGCAGGACCGCGGCCCGATCATGGTCGGCAATACGCCGGTGGCCGCGTCCAAGCCGGTCGATGACCGCTACAAGTTCCAACGGTCCTACAGCAACGGCAAGCTCTACGCCCCGGTGACCGGCTTCTACTCCTACCTGTACCGGACGTCCGACTTGGAGTCGTCCCGTTCCGCCGAGCTCTCCGGCCAGGACGATTCCCAGTTCCTGCAACGGCTGATCAATATGGCCGCCGGGTCAACCGTCCCCGGCGGCACGGTCGAGACCACGCTGGACGCGAAAGCGCAGAAGGCAGCCTGGGACGCGCTGGACGGACGCAAGGGCGCGGTCGTCGCCATCGACGTCAAGACCGGGGCGGTGAAAGCCCTGGTCAGCTACCCGAGCTACGACCCCAACGACCTCGCCACGCACGACCTGGACGCGTCCACGGCGGCGTGGAAGCGGCTGAACGCCGACCCGGACAAGCCGATGGCCAATCGGGCGACCGCCGAGATCTATCCGCCCGGCTCGACTTTCAAGCTGGTCACCGCGGCCGCTGCTCTCGCCGAAGGGATGAGCCCCGAATCCAAGCTCGACGCCAGCTCGTTCAGGCTGCCCGGTTCGACCCGGGTGATCTCGGGCAACTGCGGCGGCAGCGAGGTCAGCCTCACCCAGGCACTGATGGTCTCGTGCAATCCCGGTTTCGCCAGGCTCGGCGCCGAACTCGGGGACGCGAAGCTACGCGCGCAGGCCGAGAGCTTCGGCTTCGGCAGCAAGTTCCTCACCGATCTGCGGACGGCGGCCAGCACGTTCCCGGACGAACTGGACGGTGCCCAGACCGCGATGAGCGCGATCGGCGAGTTCGAAGTGGCCGCGTCCCCGCTGCAGATGGCGATGGTGGCCGCGGCGATCGCCAATGACGGCGTCGTGATGGAGCCCTACATCGTCAACCGCGTCCTGGACCGGGAGCTGAAGGTGACCACGCAGACGTCCCCGCAGAAGCATTCGGTGGCGCTGAGCGCAGAGAACGCGAAGGCGCTTCAGGAGATGACCGTTGCGGTGGTCGAGCGCGGGACGGGCGGACGGGCGCAGGTGCCCGGAGTGACCGTCGGCGGCAAGACCGGCACCGCGCACTCGGACAACGAGCGCCGGCCGTATGCCTGGTTCACCGGCTGGGCGGACGACCCGAATGTGGCGGTCTGCGCCTTCGTCGAGGACGCGGAGATCCCGGCGACCGACATCGCCGGCGGCGCGGTGGCCGCGCCGATCGTCAAGGCCGTGATCGAGGCGCTGCGATGACCAGGTTGGAACGCTCAGCAAAGTTTGGGAGAGTTGGCTTCGCCATATCGGGAGGACAGGATGCAACCGACGATCGATGAGCCGAGGCTGCTCGGCGGTCGTTATCAGCTGGGCCCTGTGCTCGGCCGCGGCGGCATGGCCGAAGTGCGCCGCGCCCGCGACCTGCGGCTGGGCCGCGACGTGGCGATCAAGCAGCTACGGGTCGACCTCGCGTCCGACCCCACGTTCCAGGCCCGCTTCCGGCGCGAGGCGCAGGCTGCCGCCGGGCTAAACCACCCGAACATCGTGGCCGTGTACGACACCGGCGAGGAGTCCGACCCGGGCACCGGCGTGATGGTGCCGTTCATCGTGATGGAGCTGGTCGAGGGGCACACCCTCCGCGAGATCCTGCGCACCGGCCGGCAGATCATGCCGAACAAGGCGCTCGAGTTCACCCAGGGCGTGCTGGAGGCGCTGAGCTACAGCCACAAGGCGGGCATCGTCCACCGCGACATCAAGCCGGCCAACGTCATGCTCACGCCGAACGGCCAGGTAAAGGTGATGGACTTCGGCATCGCCCGCGCGGTCGCCGACACGTCCGCCACCATGACCCAGACCGCAGCGGTGATCGGCACCGCGCAGTACCTGTCGCCGGAGCAGGCCCGCGGCGAGCACGTGGATTCGCGCTCGGACATCTACTCCGCCGGCTGCCTGCTCTACGAGTTGCTGGTCGGACGGCCACCGTTCCAGGGCGATTCGCCGGTGAGCGTGGCCTACCAGCACGTCCGCGAGGCTCCGGTCCCACCGAGCCAGCTCGACCCGGAGATCACGCCGGCGATGGACGCGATCACGCTGAAGGCGCTGGCCAAGGATCCGGCCGCTCGCTATCAGACCGCGGCGGCCATGCGCGCCGACATCGGCAGACTGCTGGCCGGTCAGGAGGTGACCGCGAGGGTGCCCGTGCCGGTACCGCCAGTGCCGGCCAACGCGAGCGACGCGACCACCGTCCTCGCCACCGAGGACACCCGGACGGCCGCGCGCGCCTACGAGCCGCCGCCGCGCCGCCGGCGCTGGGGGCTCGTGGCGTTCCTGGTGACGCTCATCGTCGCGGCCGCCGGCATGGGGATCTACTACCTGGTGAACGCGAATCGGGTCGAGACGGTCGAGATCCCGTGGGTGGTGGACCAGTTGCAGGCCAGTGCCGAACAGCAGCTGATCAGCAAGCAACTGCAACCCAAGGTGGTCAACGAGCCAGGCCCCGACGACACCACGGTCGGACGGGTGGTCGACCAGAGCCCGAAGAACGGTCGGGTCGCCATCGGCACCGAGGTGATCATCCACGTCAACAAGGGTCCGGCGAAGGCGGTCATCCCTGCGGTCAAGGGGCTCAACCAGGAAGTGGCCACGAAACTGCTGGCCGACAACGGCTTCGCTTCGGTGGTCGTCGAGGAGGATCGGGACGCACCCAACACCGCCAAGCAGGGCGAGGTGACCGGGGTGACGCCCGCAGAGGGCGCCAAGGTGGCCCTTGATACCGAGGTGGTCCTACGGGTAGCCAGCGGCACGACCACGATGCCGCCGTTCCGGAACATGACGCGCGAAGAAGCGATCAACACTGCGAATTCGACCGGTTTCACGAAGGAGATCGTGTTCGTCGAGCAGGAGTCGAACGCGATTCCGGGGACTGTGATCGCTCAGGATCCGATGGCTGGTACTACGGTGAAGTACACGCAGAAGATCACGCTGACGCTCGCCAAGGCGATCACCCCGACGACTCCGCCGCCAACCACGCCCACCGAAACCGCGAGCATCGCGCCGACCGACGTCGAACCCACGGAGTAGCTGAGCGATTCCGGGCCCACGGTTGCGCCGAGGCACCGCCGATCAACGACCCCTGAGCTTGTCGAAGGGTCGTCCATCCGCGCGGTGACTACGGGCTTCGTCAGGCTCAGCCAGCGTTGATCAACCGAATCTAGATCCCGGCCTTCGCCGGGATGACCGCACTGGGCCAGTGGGCGGCCGCACGGGAGCGCGGGCGCGTCACGAAGGGCGCAGCCGGAGGGCGCCTAGGGACGCAGCGCCATCAACGGGGTCAACCCGACCGCACGGCTGGGCGCGTCCGCGTCACCGCACGCCACCAGCCAGTTGGCAAGCATCTGGTAGCCGCCCTCGGTGAGCACCGATTCCGGGTGGAACTGGACGCACTCGATCGGCTGAGTCTTGTGCCGGACGGCCATGATCACGCCCGAGTCGGTGGTGGCGGTGACGTCCAAAGCGTCGGGCACGGTCTCCGGGTCGAGCGCCAGCGAATGGTAGCGGGTGGCCGTGAACGGATTGGGCAAGCCGCTGAAGACCCCGCGTCCGTCGTGGTGGACGAGCGAAGTCTTGCCGTGCAGCAGCTCAGGCGCGCGATCCACGACGCCACCGAAGGCCACCGAGATCGACTGCAGACCCAAGCAGACGCCGAAGATCGGCAGCTTGCCACCCTGTTCGCGGACCACGTCGATGCAGACGCCGGCCTCTTCGGGAGTGCCTGGGCCCGGTGACAACAGAATGCCGTCGAAGCCGTCCGCCCAACCAGCGGACGCGAACCGCGGATCGTCGTTGCGCCAAACCTCGACCTCGGCGCCGATCTGGGCCAGGTACTGAACGAGGTTGTAGACGAACGAGTCGTAGTTATCGACCACCAGGATCCGCGCCATGCGTCCATTCTCCCATCGAACCGGGACTCTCAGCTTTCTCGGTTATCCTTGCTTGGTTGTCCGATCTAGTAGGAGTCCCGGTGCCTGAGTCCAAGGTTCGCAAGGCCGCTGCTGAGAAGAAGAAGCTGACCGATCGAGCCCAGATCGCCGAGAAGCGGGCCGATGAGCAGCGCCATGCCGTCGCGCCGGGCAGCCGCCAGTGGGTGGCGCCGACTTTCATCACCGTCGGCCTGATCGGCGTGCTCTGGCTGGTGGTCTACTACGTCACCTCGGCCACGAACATCGTGGTGCCCCTGCTCACCGGCCTCGCTGGCTGGAACGTCCTGATCGGCATGGGCCTGATGGCCGCAGCCTTCGCGCTCTCCACCCTCTGGAAGTAGCCCTCACGCGTGGGGCTTGAGCAGCGGGAACAGGATCGTCTCGCGGATGCCGGCTCCGGTGAACAGCATCATCAGGCGGTCCATGCCCAGGCCCATGCCGCCCATCGGCGGGGCGCCGAACTCCAGGGCGGCGAGGAAGTCCTCGTCCAGTTGCATCGCTTCGGGGTCGCCGGCCGCGGCCTTGAGTGACTGCGCCACCAGCCGTTCGCGCTGGATCACCGGGTCGATCAGCTCGGAGAAGCCCGTCCCGCGCTCGACGCCGCCGATGATCAGGTCCCAGGCCTCGATCAGGTTCGGGTCGCTGCGGTGCGGACGCGCCAGCGGCTGCGCGATCGGCGGGTAGTCGCAGACGAAAGTGGGCTGCAACAGGGACGGCTCGACCAGTTCGCCGAACAGTTCCATCACCAGCTTCTGCGCCGGCCAGGCCGGATCGTGCTCGACGCCACGCTCCGCGGCGATCCGAAGCAGCACGGACGCGTCCGTCTCGGGCGTGATCTCCACACCAAGCGCTTCTGACAAGGTCGGATACACCGGCTTCCAGGCCCACTCCCCGTCCAGGTCGATCTCACCGGCCGGGGTGTCGAGCACCCGGGTGCCCAGGGCGGCGTCCGCTGCGTTGACGATCATCTGCTGGGTGAGGTCGGCGATCGACTTCTGGTCACCCCACGCCTGGTAGGCCTCCAGCATGGTGAACTCCGCCGAATGCGAGGAGTCGATGCCCTCGTTGCGGAAGATCCGACCGATCTCGTAGACGCGGTCGGCGCCGCCGACCATCGCCCGCTTCAGGAAGAGCTCAAGGGCGATCCGCAGGGTCATGTCGATGTCGAAAGCGTTCAGGTGCGTCTGGAAGGGACGCGCTGCCGCACCGCCGTGCACCAGCTGCAGCACCGGGGTCTCGATCTCGAGATAGCCGTCGGCGTGCAGAGTCTCGCGGATGCTGCGAGTCACCAGAGCGCGGGTGCGCACCATGTCCCGGGCCTCCGGACGGGCGACCAGGTCGGCGTAGCGCTGCCGGACGCGGGTCTCCTCGCCGAGCTCCTTGTGCAGCGTCGGCAGCGGACGCAGCGCCTTGCTGGCCAGCGTCCAGGCGGTAGCCAGTACCGACAGTTCGCCGCGCTTGGACGAGATCACCCGGCCGGTCACCGAGACGAAGTCGCCAAGGTCGACGTCGGCCTTCCACGCGTCCAGGCGTTCTTGACCGACCTCGGCCAGCGACAGCATCACCTGTAGTCGGACGCCGGAATCGGCCTGGGTGAACCCGTCCTGAATGGTCGCGAAGCAGAGCTTGCCGGTGTTACGGATGAACACGACCCGTCCGCTGACGCTCACCACATCCGCGGTCTCGTCGCCGGCCACCAGGTGGCTCCACTGGGCGTGCACCTGGGCAGCGGTGTGCGTCCGTGGCACCTCGATCGGGTACGGCGCGACCCCCTCGGCGAGCAGCCGAGCGCGCTTATCATGGCGCACCTGCTCCTGCTCAGACAGGGACGGGTTCGCGGAGGTCGGCTCAGTCACCGGGATAGGTTACCGATTCCGCCCGGACGCTCGCCGCCGCGCTCAGCCCCAGTCTCGGCGCTAGGCAGAAACCACCGGCAGGTGCCGATCCCACCAGCGCAGGATGTGCTCGAACCTCGCCTTGCGATGGAGCGGGCTTCCGCTTCGGGAGAGTTCGTGGTTCTCACCAGGGAACACCAGCAACTCCGCGTCCACACCGCGCTGTTTGAGTTCGGTGTAGTAGCGCAGCGCCACCGCCAGCGGGCAGCGCAGATCGTTCTCCGAGTGGATCACCAGCGTGGGCGTGCGCACCTGGTCGACCACCAGCAGCGGCGAACGGACATCCTCGCCGTGGATCGCGGCCGGGAAGTACCAGCCGATGTCGGACGCGCCGACGAACGTCTTCGGGTCGAGATAGGCCCGCTCGACGATCGCGGCGGCGAAGCGGTGCTCATTCGCGATCAGCCAGGCGGTCAGGTAGCCGCCGTACGAGCCGCCCATGATGCCCACGCGATCGGCGTCCAGGCCGGACACGGTCGCCAGGGCGTGGTCGAGGAAGGCCAGCACGTCGGCCGCGTCCAGGTTGCCGAAGTCGTGCTTGATGGCAGCCGCGTGTGCTTCACCGTAGGACGCTGAACCACGCGGATTGCACATCAACACCGCGTAGCCGGCCTCCGCCAGCACCTGCGCCTCGTCGAAGAACGTCGGTCCGTAAGCGCTGAACGGGCCGCCGTGGATCATCAGCAGCACCGGGTGCGGGCCGCTCGTGGGCGGGGCGAACACCCAGCCGTGCACCGGATAGCCGTCCGCGGACTTGGCCTCCAGTTCGACTGGCCGCAGCGGTGCGGACGCCGCCCGCAGCGCGGCAGCGAAATCGGTCAACGGCACGTCCGGACGGGCCAGGTCGACCAGCTCACCCGGGCTGTCCGCGGACGCGACCACGGCCATTCGGCGGCCGGCTGCGGCACCGATGGCGAGCACCGAGGCTTCGTCAAGCTCAGCCATCGATCCGTCAAGCTCAACCATTCCGGAAGCGGCCACGCGGATCGCTCGACCCACTCCGCGGACGAGGTTCACCGCCAGTACGCCGTCGCCGTCGGCCACCAACTGACCGTCGACATGCACCGAGTCCGCAGCGGTCAACCGGCGGGCCGAGCCACCGGAGCGCGGGATAGCGAACACACCCGGGTTGTGGCCGAAGAAGTCGAGCCCGCTCGCCCCAAGGTCGCCGCCGATGAAGAACATCTCATCACCAACCACGACCGGTGAGCCGATCACGCCCACCGTGCTCTCCGCCGCGGTCAGCCGCACCGGAGCGGCGTCCGGCGACTCGAAACGATAGAGGTCTTCGCGAAGATCGCCATCGCGGGTTTCGTGCCGTGCGGCCACAACGATGACGGTGTCCCCGTCCCAGGTCGGAGCGTGGTGGTCGAAATCACCCGACGAAAGCTGAGTGGCGACCGGAACGGCGACGAAGTCGACGTCCGCCTTGGCCGCGTTACCGATCGGCTTGACCGGGGGCTCGCCGTAGGGGTCGGGCACGTCGACCACGAACACGTGCGCCCGCCGATCCACGGTGTAGCCGACCCCGTTCAGCTGGAACTGCACAGTGGTGATGTGCCGCGGGTCCTCCCTGCCGGGACCCACATCTTTTACCGTGCCGTAGCGCCCGGGCTCGGGCACCTGGGCGATGAAGGCCAGCCGCTTCCCGTCCGGGCTGAAAGCGAACTCGCGGACGCCGAGTTCGGCGTCGGTGATCACCATCGGCTCGCCGCCGTCAGCCGGCACGAGCGCCAGTTGGGGTGGGGCTTCCGCAGAGCCCCGGAGGAACGCCAACAGGCTTCCGTCCGGCGACAGCTTCGGCGAAGTGTCCACGAAGCCGCGCGTGATCCGGCGGGCCGGACGGCCGTCTACGGGGACGCGCCAAAGCTGGCCGACGTACGCGTCCGCCGCAAAGTCCGGACGCGTGACCGCGACCACGGCGTAGTCGGAGTGAACGGTCGGTGCGGAAACGGTCGTGAGCAGGGGTAGGTGGTGTGCTCGCACCGTTGCAGCCTAGAGCCTTGAATTCCAGTCCGCTGCTCAGCCGCCGAGAAAGTGAGCGAACTGTTGTTTTACAGTCGACCTCGACGGCCGCATGGCCCGCCGCCCCCGGGGAAAGCCAGTGTTCCGAATGCCCGCGAATGCTCTCCTAAGCGAAGACACAACACTTGACTATTGAAATCCATAATTGCTTTGGCGCAACCCAAATGCGCGAACAATTGATTCGGATCAAGTTGGGAATTGGGACGGTCAGCTCGCCAAATGCCTACACCGCACCGCTTTCCGGAGGCAGCCGGCAGGGGCCCGGTGCGTCCACATTGCGGACGAGCCTGGGTAGTTTGGCTCCCTCGACTTGATGAGTGAGCGCTCACTCATTACGCTGTGCGGGTGAGCAGAGCTACGCCAATGGCACCGGAAGTTCGCCGTCAGGCCATCATCGATGCCACCTTGCCGCTGCTACTCGCACAGGGCACCGAGGTGAGCACGCGCGAGATCGCCTCCGCCGCCGGGGTCGCCGAAGGCACCATCTTCCGGGTCTTCGAAACCAAGCAGGAACTGATCCACGCCACCATTCACGCCGCACTCGCGCCGGACGCCGCCATGGCCAGGCTGACCGGACTGCCTGCGTCCCAACCGGTCGAAGCCCGGGTTGCGGCTGTCGTCGAAATCCTGCGCAGCGAGATCGAACGCACGCGGTCGCTGTTCGCGCATCTGTTCCATCCGGCTTCAACAAGCGCGACCGGCCCGGACACCCTTCGTCGGGCTCAGGGATCGTTGGCTGAGGCTCCGGGATCGTCGGGTAGAGCTCAGGGATCATTGGACGGACACCGCCCACCCTGGCCACCACCACCGCCGATGCACGCCAAGGACAGCCGAGCCCAGCTCACCGCGGCAGTCGCCGCAGCGCTCGAACCCTACGCCGACCAGTTCGCCGTGCCGACTGTGTTCGCCGCTCAGGTACTGTCCGCACTCTCGTTCGCCACCAGCTTCTCGCTGTCGAACGACCATCCATTGCGCCAACCCGAAGAACTAGCCGATACCGTGCTCCACGGCATCGCCAGAAGGGGATAGATGTTCCGCCTACTGCGACGCTTCCTGCGTCCATATGTCTGGCCATTCGTCGCGGTGCTGCTGTTGCAGCTGCTGCAGGCGATGGCCGCGCTCTTCCTGCCCAGCCTCAATGCCTCGATCATCGACGAGGGTGTGGCCACCGGCAACACCGCCATCATCTGGACCCTCGGCGGCGTGATGCTCGCCGTCAGCCTGGTGCAGATCGCCGGCCAGATCGGCGCCACCTGGTTCGGTGCACGTGCGGCGATGGGCTTCGGCCGCGACGTGCGCAGCGCCATCTTCGACCGGGCCCTGTCGTTCTCGGCCAAGGAGGTCAACCACTTCGGCGCGCCCACGCTGATCACCCGCAATACCAATGACGTCCAGCAGGTGCAGATGGTCGTGCTGATGACCGCGACCATGATCGTCAGCGCACCCCTGATGATGATCGGCGGCATCGTGATGGCACTGCGCGAGGATGTCGGCCTGAGTTGGCTGATCGTCGTCGCGGTGGCCGTGCTCGCCGCGATCATCGGCGTGCTGGTCAGCCAGATGACCCCGTTGTTCAAGAGCATGCAGATCCGCATCGACACCCTCAACCGGGTGCTGCGCGAGCAGATCTCCGGCCTGCGGGTGATCCGCGCCTTTGTCCGGGAACCAACCGAGTCCGAGCGCTTCGACCGGGCCAACCACGACCTGGCCACCACCGCGACCGCGGTCGGCCGGCGAATGATGACCATGTTCCCGTCCGTCTTCTTCGTGATGAACCTGTCCAGCGTGGCGGTGGTGTGGTTCGGTGCCTTCCGAATCGCCGAAGGCCACCTCCAGGTCGGCCAGCTGACCGCCTACCTCGCCTATCTGGCCCAGATCCTGATGAGCGTGATGATGGCCACGATGATGCTGATGATCGGCCCGCGCGCAGCGGTCTCGGCCGGACGCATCAATGAGGTGCTGGACACGTCCTCCTCGGTCGTTCCCGCCGAGCATCCGGTGACCGAACTCGCCCGGCACGGCGAGGTCGAGTTCCGCGACGTCAGCTTCGCCTATCCCGGTGCCGAGTCGCCGGTGCTGAGCGACATCAGCTTTGTCGTCCGGCCAGGCGAGACCACCGCGATCATCGGTTCGACCGGCTCGGGTAAGTCGACCATGGTGAACCTGATCCCGCGTCTCTTCGATGCCACCGAAGGCAACGTTTCAGTGGATGGGGTGGACGTGCGCGAGCTCGATCCCGACCTGCTCTGGAGCCGAATCGGGCTGGTCCCGCAGAAGCCCTACCTGTTCAGCGGGACGGTTGCGTCCAATCTTCGCCTCGGCGACCCGGAGGCGACCGACGAGCAGCTCTGGCACGCCCTCGAAGTGGCCCAGGCAAGGGACTTCGTCGAGAAGATGCCGGACGGTCTGGACTCCCGGATCGCGCAGGGCGGCACCAACGTCTCCGGTGGCCAGCGGCAACGCCTGGCGATCGCGCGCGCCCTGGTGCGTCGTCCGGAGATCTTCGTCTTCGACGACTCGTTCTCAGCTCTCGACGTGGCGACGGACGCGGCCCTGCGCGCAGCGCTGCGTCCGGAGACCGAACGGGCGGCCGTAGTGGTGGTCGCCCAGCGGGTCTCCACCATTCGCGAGGCGGAGCAGATCATCGTCCTCGACGACGGCCGGATCGTCGGGGTGGGCGCCCACGACGAGTTGCTCGACGCCTGCCCCACCTACGCCGAGATCGTCGAGAGCCAGTTCAGCAGCACGGAGGCGGCAGCATGACCACAACCCCGGAACCGACCACCGTGTCCACCAGCGCTCCCGAGCCGGCAGTCGCCGTGGAAGCTCCCCCGGAGGCGCCGACGAAGGCCAACGA
This sequence comes from Propionicimonas sp., assembly GCA_035349055.1. GTDB lineage: Bacteria > Actinomycetota > Actinomycetes > Propionibacteriales > Propionibacteriaceae > Propionicimonas. Next base: position 19,675 of record DAOPRQ010000015.1, on the reverse strand, counting down.
GCGACCGAAGTACGGTCCGCAGCGCGGCGGCGGCCCGATGGGCCACGGCCCGGGCGGCGGCAGCGGCGAGAAGGCGGTGTCGTTCGGACCGTCCATGAAGCGCCTGCTCGGCCACCTGCGTCCGGAGATCGCGATGATCATCGGGGTGATCGTGATGACGATCTTCGCCACCATCGGCAACGCGGTGGGCCCGGTCATCCTCGGCCAGGCCACCGACCTGATCTTCTCCGCGCACGTGCTCAACCAGACCGCGATCGACTTCGGCGCGGTCGGACGCGTCCTGCTGCTCGCGCTGGCGCTCTACGTGATGTTCTTCCTGCTCTCGTGGGCGTCCGGCTGGATGATCAACGGCATCGTGCAGCGCTCGGTGTACCGGATGCGCCAGGAGGTCAGCCAGAAGCTGGCCAGGCTGCCGCTGCGCTACTTCGACGGCCAGCCGCGCGGCGAACTGCTCAGCCGGGTGACCAACGACGTGGACAACATCGCGCAGACCCTGCAGCAGACGCTGGCGCAGATCCTGTCGAACCTGTTCACGCTGATCGGCGTGGTCGTGATGATGTTCGTGGTCTCGCCGATCCTGGCGGTGATCTCGCTGATCACCATCCCGATCGCGATGGCCCTGACCGTGATGATCGGCAAGCGCTCGCAGAAGCTCTTCGCGCAGACCTGGAAGTCGACCGGCGAGCTGAACAGCCAGATCGAGGAGGCCTACACGGGTCACGACCTGGTGAAGGTGTTCGGCCGCCGCCGCGAGGTGCAGGCCCAGTTCAACAAGAAGAACGACGAGCTGTACTCGGCCGCGTTCGGTGCGCAGTTCATCTCCGGGATCATCATGCCGGTGATGTTCTTCATCGGGAACCTGAACTACGTCGTGATCGCAGTCGTCGGCGGCCTGATGGTGGCCACCGGCGGGCTGAACATCGGCGCGGTGCAGGCGTTCATCCAGTACTCCCGGATGTTCACCCACCCGATCACGCAGCTGGCGTCCATGGCGAACCTGCTGCAGTCGGGCGTCGCGTCCGCCGAGCGCGTGTTCGAGGTGCTGGACGCAGAAGAGGAGCCCGCGGACGCGTCCGGCAAGCTCAGCGAGGTGGTCACCGGACGGGTGGAGTTCGAGCATGTGGACTTCAGCTACACCCCTGAGCGTCCGCTGATCACCGACCTGAACCTGGTCGCCGAGCCGGGACACACCGTGGCGATCGTGGGTCCGACGGGGGCAGGCAAGACGACCCTGGTGAACCTGATCCTGCGCTTCTACGACCTGAACGCCGGCCGGATCACCCTGGACGGGGTGGACATCACCAGCGTGCCGCGGCACGACCTGCGCGACCAGATCGGCATGGTGCTACAGGACACCTGGCTGTTCGGCGGCACGATTCGCGACAACATCGCGTACGGCCGGCGAGGGGCAACCGAGGAGGAGATCGTCGCCGCGGCGAAGGCCACCTACGTCGACCGGTTCGTGCGTTCGCTGCCGGACGGCTACGACACGGTGATCAACGACGAGGCGTCCAATCTGTCGGCCGGCGAGAAGCAGCTGATCACGATCGCGCGGGCCTTCCTTTCGGACCCGTCGCTGCTGATCCTGGACGAGGCCACCTCCTCGGTGGACACCCGCACCGAGCTGCTGGTGCAGCGCGCGATGGGCAAGCTGCGGGCCGACCGCACCTCGTTCGTGATCGCCCACCGGCTGTCGACGATCCGGGACGCGGACGTGATCCTGGTGATGGAGGACGGTGCCATCGTCGAGCACGGCTCGCACACCGAACTGCTCGCCGCGAAGGGCCACTACTACCGGCTCTACCAGTCCCAGTTCGCCGCCGCGATGGTGGACGAGGACGAGGCCGCCTAGTTGCTACGCCGACCCGATGCCCTCAGCCGGTCGACCGATCCCTACCCAGCTTCGCGTTTGCTGCCGAAATTACCGGTTTCGGTAGCAGACGTGGGTGCGACGGGCACCGCTGAATTGGCGGACGGACTCCGCCTGGTGCTGGCTCTAGGCTGGGCGGATGGCTCGCACCTGGCGGATCGGGGAGGTCGCGGAGCGCACCGGGCTCACCCGGAGGACGCTGCGGCACTACGACGATCTCGGGCTGCTCAGCGCGTCCGAGCGGTCGTGGGGCGACTACCGGCTCTACACCGAGGCCGATCTGGTGCGGCTCCTGCAGATCCAGAACCTGAAGGCACTCGGGCTCAGCCTCGCCGAGATCGCGGACGCATTGGGCGACCCGGATCTGGACGCGTCCGCCACGCTGGCCTCACATCTTGAGCATCTCGAGGAGAGGATCGCGGACGAGCAGTCGCTCGCGTCCCGACTGCGCTCGCTCGTGGACACGCCGGAGCGCAGCTGGGAGGACGTCCTCGGAGTGATCGCGCTCACCAGCCGGCTGGCGCATCCCGATCCGATCATCCGGCTGCGGGCAGCGCTCACTGCTGCGCCGCGCAGCACGACCGAGTTGCTGGACGCGCTCGCCAACGAGACCGACCCTGCGGTTCAAGAGATACTGATCTGGGCGCTCACGCAGCAACCGGACGCGGCTGCCGGCGTGCTGGGCCGCTGGCCGGCGGCGGACGCCCGACTGCGCGCCCTCCTCGTCCGGGCGCTCGGCAAGCTGGGCGGGCCCGAGGTGCTGCCCACCCTGAGCGAGGCGCTGGCCGCGTCCGATCCGGAGGTGGTGACCAGTGCAGTCCGAGCGCTGGCCTCGCTGCCGGCCGGTCAGGCCGCAGCGGCCGGGGTTCCACTGGCCGCGCTGCTCGGTTCGTCACTCGTGCCGTCAGCCGATCTGCTGGACGCGCTCGTTCAGGTGGGCCCGGCCGCGCTGGAACCGATGGCTGCGGCCCTGCAATCACTCGATCCAGCCACCCGCCAGTTGGCTGCCGAAGCCATCGGCCGGCTCGGCGGAGGATTGTCCACCGAACTCGGTGCACAATCCTCCACGCTCCTTTCGTCGTTGCTGCACGACCTCGACGCATCAGTGCGGATGGCGGCGTTACTGGCTCTCAACGAGCTCGGCGAAGCCGGACGCGACGCAATTCTCGCTGTGACCGAGGATCCGCAGCTCGGCGCGGTGGCCAGGAAGCTGCTTGACCTTCACGTTACGTGAACCTCTAGCTTCGCTGCAAAGGAGTAAGGAGGAAACGAAATGACCTTGTTGACCTATCTGCGCGCCGACTTGGCGAAGCTGATGAAGCGGCGCGACAAGGTGGCACTGCACGCCGTCCGGGACGCGATCAGCGCGATCGAGAACGCCGAGACCAGCTACGTGGCCACCCCGGCCACCATCGGTGTGCCGAATGAGTTCGTCGCGGGGGCGGTGCGGTTCGGCCACGCCGAGCGGGTGGTCACCGATCTAGCCCCGCAGCAGATGATGGCGCTGGCCCGCGAGCAGGTCGAACTTCGCCTGGCCGAGGCGGCCAACTACCGCACCGCCGGGCGAGTCGATCAGGCGCTCACCCTCAAGGCTGAAGCGCTCGCCTTGGCCGACCGGCTGGACGCGTTCGCAGCCGAGTGATTCCAGGAGTGGGCGGTGGCCCGTTCTGACAGCCGCGAAGGGCCGCCGCCACCCTGCGCCGAAGCGGAGGAATGCACCGCTCAGGGTATTCAACAAACCACCGGGGGTATAGCGCCACGGCTCAGGCAGGAGTCACCGCGCTCAACCTGGCCAGCAACTGGCTGCGTTCGGCGGCGGTTAGCCGCTGAAGCAGTTCGAGCACCTCGGCGGTGGCTTCCTCTACCCTCGACCGCGCCGGTGCGTAGAGCCAGGCGCGCCCTTCCAAATTCCTCAACAGCAGGCCCTTCTTGGCCAGCCGGTCAAGCACGGTCATCACCGTCGTGTAGGCGAGATCGCGGTCTGTGGAAAGGAGTTCATGGACTTCCCGCACGGACCGGCTCGACGGACGCGACCAGAGGATGTCCATCACCGCCTGTTCAAGCTCGCCCGTCACCGCCATGCCGCAATGCTAGAACATTCATTGCGGACTACGACAGCCAGTAGTAGATTGCCCGCCATGAGCGCGGAGACCCTTGCCAGATGGCAGTTTGGCATCACAACGGTGTACCACTTCTTCTTCGTCCCGATCACCATCGCACTGTCCATGCTGGTGGCGATCATGCAGACCATCTGGGTCCGCACGGGCGATGAAAAGATGCTTCGGTTAACGAAATTCTACGGAAAGTTGTTCTTGATCAACTTTGCCATGGGTCTCGTTACCGGCATCGTCCAGGAATTCCAGTTCGGTATGAACTGGAGCGAGTACTCGCGATTCGTCGGTGACATCTTCGGCGCGCCGTTGGCGCTGGAGGCCCTGCTGGCGTTCTTCCTCGAATCAGTCTTCATCGGGCTGTGGATCTTCGGCTGGGATCGCCTGCCCAAGAAGGTGCACCTGGCGACCATCTGGCTGGCGTCCGTCGGCACCATGATCTCGGCGATCTTCATCCTCGCCGCGAACTCGTGGATGCAGAACCCGGTCGGCGCCACCTACAACCCCATCACCGACCGTGCCGAGATGACCTCACTGCTTGATGTGCTGCTCAACCCGGTGGCGCTGGTCACCTTGCCGCACATCTTGTCGACGGCGTACATGACCGCCGGTGGCCTCGTCCTCGGCATCGCCGGCTGGCACCTGGCCAAGCTCGCGAAGGTCGCGAACCCGTCCGAGAAGCAGCAGAAGGACATCAGCGCCTACACCTGGGCCACCAAGTTCGGCGCCTGGGTGCTGCTTGGCGCAGGCGTGGCCACGATCATCACCGGCGACATCCAGGGCAAGATCATGACCGAAGTGCAGCCCATGAAGATGGCCGCTGCCGAAGCCCTTTGGGAGACCGAGCAGCCGGCGGCGTTCTCGCTGCTCACCATCGGCACACTTGACGGTTCCAGGGAGGTCTTCTCGATCAAGATCCCCATGGTCCTCTCGTTCCTCGCGACCGGCACCTTCGACGGCAAGGTCGAAGGCATCAATCCGCTGGCCAAGGAGTACGCGGCCGGCCGACTGATCTCGCCGGACAACCGGCTGCAGCAGGAGGCTGCCGAGCGGCTGACCGCGTCCGGCCTGCTGGCGAACCCGTCCGACTGGGTTCCCAACATCCCGGTGACCTACTGGACCTTCCGGATCATGATGGGCCTGGGTTTCCTCGCCATGGCGATCGGCGCCTTCGTACTGTGGACGCTGCGCAAGGGCCTCCCGAAGGACTCCAAGCTGTGGACCAGCCTGATGTGGACGGCGCCGCTGGCACCGCTCTTCGGTATCTCCTTCGGCTGGATCTTCACCGAAATGGGCCGCCAGCCCTTCATCGTGAACGGCGTCCTGCCGGTCGCGGCGGCGGAGTCGCCAGGCGTCAGTGCCTGGGAGGTGGCTACCACCATGGTGCTCTACACGGTGATCTACGGCGCGCTCGCCGTGGTTGCGATCGCCTTGTTCATGCACTACCTGAAGCTCGGGTTGCCCGATGTCGTCGAGCCTGAAGTGCTCACCGACGACGACGCTCCCCTGACCTTTGCGTACTGAGAGGCGCTGACATGATTGCTCTGGCTATCGAGCCCACCGTCCTGCAGACGCTCTGGTTCATCCTGATCGCCGTCCTCTGGATCGGCTACCTGGTCCTTGAGGGCTTCGACTACGGCGTGGCCATGCTGATCCCGTTCCTCGGCAGGAACGACAAGGAGAAGCGGGTCATCGTCAACACCATCGGTCCGGTCTGGGACGGCAACCAGGTCTGGCTGCTGACCGCTGGCGGCGCCACCTTCGCCGCCTTCCCCGGCTGGTACGCCACGCTGTTCTCCGGCCTATACCTGCCGCTGTTCCTGGTGCTGGTCGGCCTGATCATTCGTGGCATCGCGTTCGAGTACCGCTCCAAGCACCCGGAAGCCAAGTGGCGCAACAGCTTCGACTGGATGGCCTCGATCGGTTCGTTCATCGTGGCGCTGGTGTTCGGCGTCGGCTTCGCGAACTTCATCATCGGCCTGCCGGTGGCCCCGGACACGACCAGCTCCTTCCTGTACGTGGTCACGCCGAGCCCGTACTTCTGGCAGCTGTTCAGCTGGTTCGGCCTGCTGGGCGGTGTGACCCTGGTCGCGCTGTTCCTGTTCCACGGCTCGCTCTACCTCGCGCTGAAGACGAAGGGCGAGGTGCACGACCGTGCCCGCGCCTTCGCCGAGAAGGCCGGCTTCGTGGCGATCGGGCTTGGTGCCGTGTTCCTGCTGGCCCAGCAGTTCGTGCATCCGACCGGCGTGCTCGGCTGGGGGCTGCTGGTGCTTTCGGCTGCCGGCCTGCTGGCCGCGTGGTGGTTCAATAAGCAGGATCGCAATGGCCTGGCGTTCATCTCGACGGCGGTGACCATCCTGTTCGTGGCCATCGGCATCTTCCTCACCATGTGGCCGGGCCTCGGCTTCAAGGACGCGGCGGGTGCCGTCGATTCGCCGTTGAACGTGGTCACGGCCGCGTCCACCGAAGGCACGCTGACCGTGATGACGGTGGCAGCGGTGATCTTCGTCCCGATCGTCCTTGCCTACACCTCGTGGACGTACTGGGTGTTCCGCCGCCGGCTCGGCGTCGAGAACATGCCAGACGAGGTGGTGGCCGCCGCCTGATGGCGGGACCGATCGACCCACGCCTCATCCGCAGAGCCCGCGCGACCAGGGGTTACCTGGTCGCCGGGGTCGCGGTGGGCAGCGCAACAGCCATCCTGACGCTTGGTCAGGCGTGGCTGTTGTCGCGTTCGGTGGCCGACATCTTCGCCACCCGGAACCTGAGCACCCTGAGCTGGGCCGTCGGCGGCCTGGTGCTGGTGTTCGGTTTGAAGGCCGCGCTCGCCTGGGCGAACGAGTGGCTCGCGCAGCGCGCGTCCGCGAAGGTCAAGTCGCAGTTGCGCCGGGACATTCTCGGTGCACGGATCGAGCGTCCGCTGGAGTCGACGGCCAGCGGCGGCCTGGTGACGCTGATCACTCAGGGCCTGGACGGGCTGGACGGCTACTTCGCGAAATATCTGCCGCAGTTGCTGCTCGCCGTGACCGTGCCACTGATCATCGGTGTGGCGATCCTGAGCGCCGACCTGACCTCCGCGATCATCCTGGCCGTCACCCTGCCGCTGATCCCGATGTTCATGGCGCTGGTCGGCTGGACCACCGAAGCGATCACGAAGCGCCGGTGGGCCGTGCAAACGCGGCTCGCCAACCACTTCGCCGACCTGATCGCCGGCCTGCCCACGCTGCAGGTCTTCGGCCGGGCGAAGGCCCAGGCGCAGGGCCTGTTGAAGAGCGAGACCGCGCATCGCAACGAGACCATGCGGACGCTGCGGGTCTCCTTCCTTTCGGCGCTGGTGCTGGAGCTGCTGGCCACCCTGAGCGTCGCCGTGATCGCCGTGACCATCGGGTTCCGCGTGGTCTACGGCCAGCTCGACCTGGCCACGGCGTTGTTCGTGCTGGTCCTCGCGCCCGAGGCCTACCTGCCGGTACGCCAGGTCGGGGTCCACTACCACGATGCCGCGGACGGGGTCGCCGCCGTCGAGCAGGCTTTCGCGCTGATCGACGGTCCTGAGCCCGGCTCCACCGTCATCCCGGCGCAGGCCGGGATCTCCGAACGCCACGTTGGGCCGTCCGCCACGAGTGACGCCGCGCTGCTCAGCGTGCGTGAGCTGACCCATACCTATCCAGGAACGGACACACCCGCGCTGGCGCCGGTGTCCTTCGACATTCAGCCGGGCGAGATCGTCGCACTCGCCGGGCCGAGCGGCGGCGGCAAGACCACCCTGCTGAACGCGGTGATGGGCTTCCTCGCACCCACTGGCGGCAGCGTGACCATCGGCGGCGAGCCGATCGGGCGTACGTCCGGCTGGCGCGACCACATCGCCTACGTCGGCCAGGAACCCGGTCTGGTCTCGGGGACCGTCGCCGACAATGTCCGGTTGGGCTTCCCGCATGCGACCCACCTCGCAGTGACGGACGCCCTGCGCCGCGCCGGCGCCACCGAACTGCCGCCCGACCAGGTGGTCGGCGACGACGCCGAGGGGGTGTCAGCCGGCGAGCGCCGCCGGATCGCGGTGGCCAGGGCGCTGCTGCGGGTCACGTTGGGACGCGCCGAGCTGCTGGTGCTGGACGAGCCCACCGCCGGCCTGGACGCCGACACCGAGGCCGGCCTGCTGCACAGCCTGCGTGCCCTTGGTGTGGCCGCGCTGGTCGTGAGCCACCGTCCGGCCGTGCTCGCTGAGGCCGATCGGGTGGTACAGATCGCCCCCGCCATTGAGCCCGCCGCTGTCACGTCCGCCCCGCTCGCCCTGAACACAGCGGACGCTTCGGCGCTCACACCACAAGAAACCGTCCACCTTG
>DAOPRQ010000015.1:0-11254 GCA_035349055.1 Propionicimonas sp. | reverse complement strand
AGAAACCGTCCACCTTGTTGGTGAGGCGGGCGACCAGCAGGCTGCCGAGACGCCGCTGCTCAAGCGGCTGTTCGCAGCCGTCCCCGGTGCCCGCTGGCGGTTGAGCCTGGCGACCATCCTGGCCTTCGCGGCGACCGCGGCCTCGGTGGCGTTGATGGGCGTCTCGGCGTGGTTGCTGTCGTTCGCGGCCGAGCACCCGCCGGTGATGTACCTGGGTGCGGCCGCGGTCGGCGTCCGTTTCTTCGGCATCTCGCGCGGCGCTTTCCGCTACGTCGAGCGGCTGGTCGGCCACGACGTGGCGCTGCGGCTGCAGTCGGCGCTGCGGCTGGAGACCTACGTCAGACTCGCGCGCACCACCCTGCTTGGCCGTCGTCGCGGCGACCTGCTGTCCCGGGTGATCGCCGATGTCGAGGCGATCCAGGACCTGGTGGTGCGGGTGTGGATCCCGTTCGTCTCGTCGGCGGCCGTGCTGCTGGTGACCTCGGCCGGCATCGCCTTCTTCTCTCCCGGCTCGGCCGGCGTGCTGCTGCTCACCTCGCTGGTGGCCGCGGCGGTCGTCCCGTGGCTGTCGCGGACGGCTTCCGCCCGTGCGGACGCGATCGCCCTGCCCCTGCGCGGGCAGTTGGCGGACGCGGCGCGCGAGCTTTCCCGGACCGCGTCCGACCTGGTGGCCTACGGCGCCGCCGAGGACCGGTTGGCCGACTTCGCAGCGATCGACGAGCAGCTACGGCTGGCGTCCGCGCGGTCGGCGTGGATCCGTGGTGTCGGCGCCGCCGCCCAGCTGCTGGCCGCCGGCACCGCTGTGATCGGTGCGCTCGTCATCGCCGGCAACCAGGTGCACGCCGGCACGCTCTCGCCGGTGTTCCTAGCGGTCGCCGTACTCACCCCCCTGGCTCTGCATGAGGCGCTGGCCACGCTGATCCTGAGCGCGCAGACCAGCACGCGCGCCCGGGCCGCGCTCGACCGGGTGAGCGAAGTGCTGGACGCCGAACCGGTCGGCTCCGGCGATCTGGCCGACCCGGGTGCGCCGGTGCCCGAACCGAGCCTGACGGTGCGCGGGCTCACGGCCGGTTGGCCAGGCTCGGCGCCGGTGGTGGCCGGGCTGAGCTTCAGCGTCCGAGCAGGCGAGAAGGTGGCGCTGGTCGGCCCAAGTGGAATCGGGAAGACCACGGTAGCGGCCACGGTCCTCGGGCTGATCCCGGCGCTCGCCGGCGCGGTGGAGGTGCGCGGACGGATCGGCTACCTGGCACAGGACGCACACATCTTCACCACCACGGTTGAGGAGAACGTCAAGATCGGCAACCGGGACGCGACTAGGGGCGATGTGGTTTCCGCGCTCGGCAGGGCCGGACTCGAGCTCGACCCGGCGCGGCCAGTCGGGGAGACCGGCGAGAGCCTGTCGGGCGGCGAGGCCCGTCGGGTCGCGCTCTCCAGGCTGCTGGTCGGGAACTACCAGGTCCTGCTGCTGGACGAGCCCACCGAACACCTGGACGCTGCCACCGCCAACGCCCTGATCGAGGACATCTGGGCCGATTCGACCGATTCTCCGGTGCTCGTGATCACCCACGACCCCGATCTGGTCGCCCGCTGCGATCGCGTGGTGCGGCTCGGCTGAAGTCCGCCGCTCGAGTTGACAACCACTCCCTCCTTATTGAGAATGATTGTCATGTTCGTAAGGACCTCGATTGCGTTGCTGTTCGCGTCCGTGTTGGCGCTGAGCGGCTGCGCGTCAGCCCCGTCCGACACCGGCGTTGCGGACGGGAAACTGCAGGTCGCGGTCGCGTTCTACCCGTTCCAGCTCGTCGCCGAGCGCATTGGCGGTAGCCAGGTGACGGTCACGAACCTCACCCCGCCCGGATCCGAGCCGCACGACCTCGAACTCGCGCCGCGACAGGTGGCTGGGCTGGCCGAAGCCGACCTGGTGGTGCTCCAGTCCGGATTCCAGCCCGCGGTGGACAATGCGGTCACGCAGGTCACGCCCAAGCGGACGGTCGACACCGCCACCTTCCTCACCTTCCTGACCGCGGACGCCGACGACCACTCCGCAGCCGACCATGCCGAAGACAGCCACAATCACGGTGCCGACGACCCGCACACCTGGCTCGACCCAACCAATCTGGTCGTGGTCGCCGAACACGTCCGCGACGCACTCAGCGAGGCGAAACCCGAAGCCAAGGCAGAATTCACAGCGAACACCGAAGCCCTGACCAAGGATCTGATCGCCCTCGATGAGGACTTCAAGACCGGCCTGACCAAGTGCGAACGGAACACGTTCATCACCTCCCATGCCGCCTTCGGCTACCTCGCCCACCGCTACGGACTCACCCAGGTGGGCATCCGCGGCCTCGAGCCGGACGTGGAACCGAGCGCGGCCCGGATCGCCGAAGTGCAGCAGATCGCCCGCACCGAAGGCGTGACCACCATCTTCTTCGAGACCCTCGTCTCCCCGGTCGTGTCCCGGTCGATCGCCGGCGACCTCGGCCTGGCCGTCGACGTGCTCGACCCGCTCGAGGGCATCAGCGCCGACTCCCGCGGCAACGACTACCTTGAGGTCATGCGCGCGAACCTCGCCGCCCTGCGAACGGCCAACCAATGCTCGTGACATCTGATCGTCCGCCGGTGATCGCCGCCGACTCCGTGGACGTGGTGCTGCACGGCGTCCCGATCATCCGCGGCGCCAGCCTAACCGTCCAGCCGGGAGAGCTCGTGGCGATCATGGGCAACAACGGTTCGGGCAAGACCACGCTGTTGCGGGCGCTGCTCGGACTGGTGCCGCACCGCGGCAGCATCGAGCTGTTCGGCACCCCGCTGAACACCTTCCAGGACTGGCGAAGCATCGGCTACGTGCCGCAGCGCAGCAGCATCAACGTGCAGCAGGCCACCGTGCGCGAAGTGGTCGCCAGCGGACGCCTGGGGCGCCGGCGTCCGTTCGTCCCCGAAACCCATGCCGACCGGACGGCGATCAACGCGGGTCTGGAGGAGGTGGGCCTCATAGACCGCGCCAAGAACCCCTTCGTCAGGCTCTCCGGCGGGCAGCAGCAGCGCGTCCTGATCGCGCGGGCGATCGCCACCGGGGCCGACCTGATGCTCTGGGACGAACCGCTCGCCGGCGTCGACCAGGCCACCCAACAACTGCTGGCCAAGGTTGCCGGAAATCTGAAGGCCGCCGGCCGCACCACCGTGATGGTGCTGCACGAACTCGGCGCGTTCCGTCCGCTGATCGACCGGTCGATCGTCCTCGTCGACGGACGGGTCATGCCGCCCGGCTACCGCCACCACGAGCACGACCATGACCACAGCGACCATGACCACGACGACCACGACCATCGCGCGGCCCACGGCGGCCACGAGGTGCACGAACTGCCGCGTCCTCGTACGCATCGCACCGGATTGGAGGCGTGATGGACTGGCTCGCCCTCGCCTTCATGCAGCGCGCGCTGCTGGCCGCCCTGATCACCGGCGTCACTGCCCCGGCCATCGGCACCTACCTAGTGCAGCGCCGGCTGAGCCTGCTCGGGGACGGGCTCGGCCACCTCGCCGTGGCCGGCGTCGGCCTGGCGATCCTCACCGGCACCGCGCCGCTGCCGCTGGCGATCGTGATCTGCGTGCTCGGCTCGATCGGCATCGAACTGATGCGGGAGTCCGGACGCGCCAGTGGTGACGTCGGCCTGGCGATCCTGTTCTACGGCGGCCTCTCCGGCGGGCTGCTGCTGGCCGGCCTGGCCGGGCAGGGCGCGGGCACCCTTTCCGCCTACCTGTTCGGTTCGTTGCTCACGGTGGCGACGGGGGACCTCTGGGCGATAGCCGGCCTCGGCCTGGTGGTGCTGGTGGTCGCGGTCGGCCTGATGCCGCAACTGTTCACGGTCTCTGCGGACGAGGCGTTTGCGCGCTCGATCGGCCTGCCCGTGCGACTGCTGAACATCCTGGTGGTGAGCCTGGCCGCGGTCACGGTCACCGTCTCGATGCGGACGGTGGGGCTGTTGCTGGTCAGCGCGCTGATGGTGGTGCCGGTGGCCACGGCGAACCAGGTGATGATCGGCTTCCGACGCGGACTGTTCGCGTCCATGGGTCTTGGCGCGATCGCTGCGGTCACCGGGACGGTCGGCTCGTTCTACCTGAACACCGCCCCAGGCTCGCTGATCGTGGTGATCGCGATCGTCCTGTTCGTGCTGAGCTGGCCGCTCGCGCGAGCACTGCAGCGGCGGAACCGCCCGATCATCGAGGTGACCGACGACCTGGCGCCGGTCAGCCACGACCTAACCGAACCGCACCCGCACGTGCACAACGAGCAGTGCGGACACCAGCCCGTCCAGCACGCCGGACACGTCGACTACATCCACGACGGCCATCGGCACGCCGCCCACGGTGACCACTATGACGAGCACTGAGCCGGCCACCCCGCGCCAGACCCGACAGCGCGCCGAGATTCGGCAGGCCGCCGAAGCACTGGCCACGTTCGCGACCGCGCAGGAGATTCACGACCAGCTTCGCCACCAGGGTTCGGGTGTCGGACTGGCCACGGTTTACCGAACGCTGCAGTCGATGGCTGCGTCCGGCGAACTGGACGCGATCCGCACCCCGGACGGACAGACGGCCTACCGCACCTGTTCGCCCGGGCACCATCACCACCTGATCTGTCGTTCGTGCGGACGGACGGTCGAAGTCGCGTTGCCGTCCATCGAGAAGCTGGTCGGCGGCATCGCTGCCCAGCACAGCTTCACCAAGCTCGACCACGAGCTGGAGTTCTACGGCATTTGCGCCGAGTGCGCCTAGAAACGCCGACTGAGCCTGACGGGATCGTGGGGGAGGAGCCCAGGGAGCGTTGATCAGCGCTTCCTTAGGGCTGCTCGGTGACCAGCGGGGGCACCAGGACGCCGCCGGCGGTCGGCTCGCCCACACCGAACGCAGCCAGGATGATCGCCACCACCTGCTCGGTCGATCCGTTACCGCCCCAAGGGTCGACGAAGTCGTGCATCCACTTCAGATCGCCGTCGACGTGGGCTTCAACCGTGGCGCGGGCCCGCGGGGCGAACACCTCCTCGACGAACCTTTGGGCGACATCCTTCCGGATCGCGAAGTCGCCCGGATTGGTCACCAGGGCAACCCGCTCCAGCTCGTGCCCGGCCGCGACCGAATGGTCGAAAAGTGCCTCCGACAAGTGCAGGAACGGAAACAGTCCAGGCACCGGGAAGCCCGGGTAGGCGTACGGGCTCTGGCCTTCGGTGAGCTTCTCCTTCACCCGCGGATCCCACCACATGTAGAACTTCGGGACGATCGCCGGCCACTTCACCAGCGCGCGGACCACCGGCAGCGGGAAGCCGACCGGTGCGATCAGCGGCGCCACCAGCGCGGCTCGGCTCACCTCCGGACGGGTGGCCGCGGCCCACGCAGCCATCGTGCCGCCCGCCGAGAGCCCGAGCACCCAGACCTTCGAACCCAGCCCGGAAGCGATGTCCACGCACGTATCCACCTGCTCTACCAAGTCCGCGACGGTGAGCTTTGCCAACTCCCGGTTCAACAGATCGGCCTCGCCGTGGTACGGCATTCTCGGCACCAGGACGCGGTATCCCAGCGTCCGTAAATTCTGCGCAACTTCGCCGAACTGCGAGGGCGCATTGGTGAACCCGTGCCACAGCACGATGGAAATCTCCGCCCCGCCGTCGGGCTCGTACAAACGCGTTCTGGTGGCCTCCGGAATACCCGGGTCCAGTCCTTCGAGTTGCGCCAGCCGAGCCAGCGCCGGCTCGCTTCCGAACGCTCCCGGTGCAGCCACCGATCCCGAGCCGATCGGCGGCTCGACGGGCAACAGCCGGCGGAACCAGGCCGCGCGCGCAGGGGTCTCGGCAGTGCTCAATTCGTTCTCCGATTCAATCTGCGCACACGTCGCGCGCATGACCTCAGCATAGGTTCAGGTTGGGCTCATGAACCCGCGATTGCCGGATGCGTTCGGCAATCGGAGTCTGAAAGGAAAGAATTCCCGAATTCTGGCCAACCCTCGGAAACACCATCTGGTACGCGCTGATGATCATCGTGTTCATCTCGTACCTGCTGGCATTGTTCTCCATCATCAGCGACCTGTTCCGCGATCGGTGGCGGCATGGCCAAGCGCGCCGAGGCGCAACTGCGCCAGAACAAGGAAGCCACGGACGCCTACATCCGTCTGGTCGCGGCGTCCGGCCGGCGGCTGTTTCAATTCCAGCAGAATTCGAGAGCCTGACTTAACATTCTGACAAATACCTCCTGGGGTATTTACGCGCTCTATATATTGCATAAATGCCCTTGTCAACACCGTAGTTCTAGTGAGGTACATTGACCCTGATCTGAACCCAGAGAAGGGTGCCAAGCCATGGCCCGCGATATGACCGGACTTCCCGACCTCGCCGTTGAGGGCGGCCGCGTAGCCCCCGTCCGTACCCGCATGCCGGTGTATGTCGACCTGCTGCCACCGTGTAACAACGCGTGCCCTGCCGGCGAGAACATCCAGGAATGGCTCCGCCTGGTGAAGGCCGGCGAAGAGGAAAAGGCCTGGCGCGAACTGGTGAAGAACAACCCGTTCCCCGCCATCCACGGCCGGGTCTGCTATCACCCCTGCGAAGCCGCCTGCAACCGCGAAGAACTGGACGGCGCAGTCAGCATCCACTCCGTCGAGCGCTACCTCGGCGACCTGGCCATCGAGAAGGGCTGGACGTTCGAGAAGCCCCGCTTCTCCTCGGGCCGCCGCGTGCTGATCATCGGCGCCGGCCCGTCCGGCCTCAGCGCGGCCTACCAGTTGGCCAAGATGGGCCACTACGTGGAGATCCGCGACTCCTCCGACGTTCCCGGCGGAATGATGCGCTACGGCATCCCTGAATACCGTCTGCCGCGCGACGTCCTGGACGCCGAGATCTCCCGGCTGGTCGACCTGGGCGTCCGCTTCGTGCCCAACTACACCGTCAAGGATCTGATGGCCGACCAGGCCGAGGGCGGCTTCGAGGCCGTCTTCGTCGCGATCGGCGCGCACCTGTCCAAGCGCATCGACATCCCGAACCGGGACGCGTCCAAGATCGTGGACGCGGTCAGCTTCCTGCGCGATGTCGCCTCGGGCGAACGTCCGCTGATCGGACGCAAGGTCGCTGTCTACGGCGGCGGCAACACCGCGATGGACGCCGCCCGCGTGGCCCGCCGGCTCGGCGCGGAGGAGTCGATCATCGTCTATCGGCGCACCGAGGAGCAGATGCCGGCGCACGCAGAGGAGAAGGAAGGCGCCGAGGCCGAGGGCGTCAAGATGAACTGGCTGCGCACCATCTCCTCGATGGAGGACGACGACCTGACCGTCGAGATCATGGAACTCGACGAGAGCGGACGCGCCCGCGGCACCGGACGCTTCGAGCGGTTGCAGGCCGACACCGTCATCCTCGCGCTCGGCCAGGAGGCCGACTCGAACTTCCTGCGCCGGATTCCGGGCATGCACTTCGACCACGACGTCGTCCAGGTCGATCCGCGGACGCTGATGACCGGCGTCCCCGGCATCTTCGCCGGCGGCGACGCGGTCCCGTCCGAGCGCACGGTGACCATCGGCGTCGGCCACGGCAAGCGTGCCGCCCAGCAGATCGACGCCTGGCTGGGCAATCGCGAAGCCGGGGCCCGACCCAAGCACGACCTGGCCGACTTCGACCGGCTGAACCTCTGGTACTTCGGCGACGCCCGCCGGCACTCCCAGCCCGAGCTCGAGCCCGAGGACCGGATCACCGACTTCGACGAGATCGTCGGTGGCCTGACCGACGAGCAGGCGCATTTCGAGGCCGCGCGGTGCCTGTCCTGCGGCAACTGCTTCGAGTGCGACGGCTGCCTCGGTTCCTGCCCCGAGGACGCGGTGATCAAGCTCGGCAAGGGCTTCCGCTACCGCTTCGACTACGACAAGTGCACCGGCTGCGCCACCTGCTACGAACAGTGCCCGGTGCACGCCATCGAGATGGTTGAGGAGAAGGCATGAGCCGCGTGATCATCGACGGCAACGAGGCCGCGGCCTCGGCTGCGTTCCGGCTCAACGAGCTGTGCAGCATCTACCCGATCACCCCGTCCTCGACGATGGCCGAGCTGGCGGACGAGTGGTCGGCGCAGGGCCGCGCCAACGTGTACGGCCTGGTGCCGACCGTGGTCGAGATGCAGTCCGAGGGTGGTGCCGCCGGCGCGCTGCACGGGGCGCTGCAGGGCGGTGCGCTGTCGACCACGTTCACGGCGTCCCAGGGCCTCCTCCTGATGATCCCGAACATGTACAAGATCGCGGGCGAGCTCACCTCGACCGTGCTGCATGTCGCGGCCCGGTCGCTGGCAGCCCAGGGCCTGAGCATCTACGGCGACCACCAGGACGTGATGGCCGTCCGCCAGACCGGCTTCGCGATGCTGAACAGCTCCAGCGTCCAGGAGGCCCACGACATGGCCGCCGTCTCGCAGCTGGCCACGTTGATCTCGCGGGTGCCCTTCGTCCACTTCTTCGACGGCTTCCGCACCAGCCATGAGGAGAACGGCGTCGAGTTGCTCACCGACGCCCAGCTGCTCAGCTACGTGCCCGAGGACCTCGTGCGCCAGCACCGGCGGCGCGCACTGTCCCCCGAGCACCCCTACATCCGCGGCACCGCGCAGAACCCGGACACCTACTTCCAGGGACGCGAGTCCGTGAACCGCTACTACGAGGCCGTGCCCGGCGTGGTCGCCGAAGCCCTGGCCAAGTTCGCCGAGATGAGCGGACGCAGCTACGACCTGGTCGAGTACTACGGCCATCCCGAGGCCGAGCGGGTGACCATCATCATGGGCTCGGGCGCGCAGACCGTCCGCAGCACCGTGGCCCATCTCGTCGCCAAGGGCGAGAAGGTCGGCGTCGTGCAGTTGCGGCTCTACCGGCCGTTCCCGACCGAGGCCGTGCTGGCCGCGATTCCGGCCACCGCGAAGGTGGTCGCGGTGCTCGACCGCACCAAGGAGCCGGGCGCCGGTGGCGAGCCGCTGTTCCTCGACGTGGCCGCCGCGATTGGCGAAGCCAGCGCTGCCGGTAGGCGTCCGCACCTGCCGCTGCTGGTCGGCGGCCGCTATGGCCTGTCCAGCAAGGAATTCACCCCGGCCATGGTGGTGGGCATCTACGCCGAACTGGCGCTGCCGTCCCCGCGGCCGCGGTTCACGATCGGCATCAACGACGACGTGACCATGCTGTCGCTGCCCTACGACCCGACCATCGACCTGGAGGATCCGCAGACCCTGCGCGCGGTCTTCTACGGCCTGGGTTCGGACGGCACCGTCGGCGCCAACAAGAACACCGTCAAGATCATCGGCGGCATCGAGAACACCTACGCCCAGGGCTACTACGTCTACGACTCGAAGAAGTCGGGTTCGCGGACGGTTTCGCACCTGCGCTTCGGCCCGAACCCGATCGAGGCGCCCTACCTGGTCAGCCAGGCCGGGTTCATCGGCTGCCACCACTGGTCGATCCTGGAGCGGGTGGACGTGCTCGAGTTCGCGCGCCCGGGAACCGTGCTGCTGATCAACACCCCGTACGAGCCGGGCGAGGTCTTTGGCCACCTGCCCATGCCGATGCAGCAGAAGATCATCGATCTGGGCATCGAACTCTGGGCGATCGACGCCAATATGGTCGCGCGCAAGGCCGGCATGGGCCGGCGCACCAACACCGTGCTGCAGACCTGCTTCTTCGCGATCTCGAACGTGATGCCGCGTGCGGCCGCGATCGAAGAGGTGAAGCGGACGATCCGCAAGACCTACTCCCGCAAGGGCGCCGACGTGGTGGCCAAGAACGAGGCCGCAGTGGACGCGTCCGTGGACAACCTGCATCGCATCGAGGTGCCGGCCGTGGTCGTCGGCGACGTCGGGATGATTCCGCCGGTCCCGGCCGACGCACCCGACTTCGTGCGCAACGTCACCGCGTCCATGCTGCTCGGGACGGGTGACCAGCTGCCGGTCAGCGCGCTGCCGGTGGACGGCACCTACCCCTCCGGCACGACGCAGTACGAGAAGCGGAACATCTCCGACATCATCGCCGAGTGGGATCCGGAAGCCTGCATCCAGTGCGGTAACTGCGCGTTCGTCTGCCCGCACGCCGTGCTGCGCGCCAAGTACTACGCGGGCTCTGCGCTCAACGGCGCACCGGAGGGCTTCCAGTCGGCACCGCTGAACGCCGCCGGCTTCCCCGGTTCGCGCTACACGCTGCAGGTCTACGCCGAGGACTGCACCGGTTGCGGCCTGTGCGTCGAGGCGTGCCCGGTGAAGCCGCTGGGCACCGGCGGTTCCCGCAAGGCGATCAATCTGGGCACAGTGCTGGAGCGCACCAAGGAGAAGGAGAACGTGAAGTTCTTCGAATCCATCCCGGTGAACCGGCGCTCCCGGATCGACTTCGCCAACGTCCGCGGCACCCAGTTCCTTGAGCCGCTGTTCGAGTTCTCCGGTGCGTGCTCCGGCTGTGGCGAGACGCCGTACCTGAAGCTGCTCACCCAGCTGTTCGGCGGCCGCGCGACCGTGGCGAACGCGACCGGGTGCTCGTCCATCTACGGCGGCAACCTGCCCACGACGCCCTGGTCGTCCAACAAGTACGGCCGCGGGCCGGCGTGGTCCAATTCGCTGTTCGAGGACAACGCCGAGTTCGGGCTGGGCCTGCGGCTGGCCGCCGACCTGCACACCGGGACCGCGCGGAAGCGGCTGGAGTCGCTGCGTCCGGAGCTGGGCGACGAGGTGGTGGACGCGATCCTGACCGCGCCGCAGCAGTACGAATCGGAGCTGAGCCAGCAGCGGGCCCGGGTGGACGCGTTGAAGGCGCTGCTCGACACCATGTCGGCGCCGGGGGTCGAGGATCTGCGCTCGGTGGCCGACCATCTGCTGCGTCGCTCGGTGTGGATCGTGGGCGGTGACGGCTGGGCGTACGACATCGGCTCGGCCGGCGTCGACCATGTGCTCGCGTCCGGACGGAACGTGAACGTGCTGGTGCTGGACACCGAGGTGTACTCGAACACCGGCGGCCAGGCGTCCAAGTCGACCCCGATGGGGGCGGTGGCGAAGTTCGCCGCGGCCGGCAAGCCGACCGGGAAGAAGGACATGGCGCTGCAGGCGACTGCCTACGGCAACGTGTACGTCGCCCGGGTGGCGATGGGCGCCGACCCGCAGCAGACGCTGAAGGCGTTCCGCGAGGCGGAGGCCTACAACGGGCCAAGCCTGATCCTCGCGTACAGCCACTGCATCGCCCACGGCATCGACATGCGCAAGGGACTCGACCAGCAGT
>DAOPRQ010000014.1:0-38866 GCA_035349055.1 Propionicimonas sp. | reverse complement strand
GAACCTAGACTGACGGAACCAGAATCCGGCGGGCTGCCAATTACCCCATACCCCATCGGCCAATTCCCGCGAACCAGCCGAGGAACGACCTTACCGGACGGCACGCCCTTGGCTCAAACTGAGCCCACCCGGACGCCGGGAGTCGTCGTCGCGAGCCGCATCCGCCGGGCCACCCAGAGCGCTCCAGCAGCAAACAGCGCGAAAGCCGCCAGGTTCCAGGCCACCTCGACCCAGCCGACCGTTGTGACCCCCTTCGTTTCGGCCAGCGTCCCCGAAAGCGCCCCATAGCCGAACGCCACCAGGTTGTTCACCACGTGTGCGGCGATGCCCGCCTCCAGCCCGCCGGTCTTCAGTACCAAGAAGCCTGCGATCAGGCCGAACGCGAAGCGATGCAGGAACAGTGGCACGTCCTGCGTCCCGTGCAGCAGCGCGAACACGGCCGCCGAACCCACCACGCCGAACCACGGACCGGCCGGCGATGCCATGCCGATCGCCTGCAACAGGTAGCCGCGGAAGAAGTACTCCTCGGCCGCGGCCTGCAGCGGCGAAGTGATCACGATCGCGGCGAGGAACCACCACAGGTTCTTTTCGGGAGCGAACACCCAGGCCTCCCCGACCCGGGACAGCACCCAGAGCCCGCCCAGCACCACCACCGCCACCAGCGTCGCCGCGAACGTGTACCGCCAGCGGAAGCCGGGTTGCACCGAGTGCAGCCAACGCGGGTTGAACCGGTGCAGCAGGTAGACCAGTCCGAAGCTGATCGGGATCAGCATCGACAGTCCAAGGTGCGTGGCGAAGACTCCCGCCGGCTCCTCGAACTTCGCCGCGGCGGCATAGAAACTGCGCCAGTCGCCCGGCGAGCCCGCCAGCACCCAACCCAGCCCGATCAGGCCCGCGGTGACCAGCGGAGTGACCACCAGGAAGGTGATTACCCCAGCCAGCGGCCCGCCCAGGCCGAGGGCGATCCGGCGCGCCGGCGACTCGTTCTCGGCAACCAAAAGCACCTCGGGATAGGTAACCCCCGGACGCGGCTCGTGCAGGACGGCGGACGTCACCTCAGGCGTCCTCGGCCACCACGACGTTGGTCAGTGTGCCGATGCCGGCGATCGTGACACTGACCCGGTCACCGGGCTGCATCGGGCCGACCCCTGCCGGCGTACCGGTGAGGATCACGTCACCTGGCAGCAGGGTGGTGAACGCCGACACGTAAGCGATCAGTTCAGGCACGCCACGCACCATCAGTTCGGTGTTGCCCGACTGCACCACTTCACCGTTGAGCGTCGTCTCGATGTCGAGCCGGCCGGCTTCGTCGATGTCCAGGTGGGTGGCGATCCAGGGTCCGATCGGGCAGAAGCTGTCGAAACCCTTCGCACGCGTCCACTGCCCGTCCGACTTCTGCAGGTCGCGGCAGGTGACGTCGTTTGCGACCGTGTACCCGAAGATCACGTCCGCCGCCCGCTCCACCGGAACGCGGCGGCAGATCCGCCCGATCACCACCGCGAGTTCGCCCTCGTAGTGCAGGTCCTTCGACTCGGGCGGATAGACGATCGGCTCGCCCGGACCGATCACAGAGGTGTTGGGCTTGCTGAAGATGATCGGCTGGTCCGGCACCTCGTTGCCGAGTTCGGCGGCGTGCGCTGCGTAGTTGCGTCCGATGCCGATCACCTTGCTGCGCGGGATCACCGGGGCAACCAGCCGGACGTCCGCCAGCGGGAGGCGCTCGCCGGTGTAGTGCACCGGTCCGGCCAGCGGATCACCGGAGACCACGGCGATGGTGTCCGGATTGGGGCCCGAATCCTCGGCTAGTTCGACAACTCCGTAGGTCGGGTCGCCCTGGGCGACGAATCTGGCGATGCGCATGGCGCGGAGTCTACGACAGACAGGTTGCGCCGAGCCCGTCCGCGGGCGTCCGGCCCCAGCGCCCGCTCGAGCCCGACTTCGCTCCCTAGAGGGGCCGTTGCTCCCGAAACTTCGGGAGCAAAGGTCCCATTCGGGAGCGAAGTTGAGTCGTCGGTCAGGCCACCACGTTCTCCAGCGGCTCGCCGACGGCGAAGCGCTGCAGCTGGGCGCGCACCAGACGCTGCATCCGTGGGTAGAAGGCGGTGCTCTGGCCGCCGACATGCGGGCTGATCAGCACGCCGGGAGTCCGCCACAAGCGGTGATCGGGCGGCAGTGGCTCGGGGTCGGTGACGTCGAGCGCAGCGCGCACCCGTCCGGACGCGGTCGCGTCCGCCAGCGCCTCGGTGTCGACCACCTTGCCGCGGGACACGTTCACCAGCAGCGCACCGTCGGCCAGCTTCGCCAGTTCGGCGGCTCCGATCAGGTGCTCGGTCTCTGGGGTCAGCGGCGTGATCACGAACACGACATCAGCGTCCGGCAGCAGCGCAGGCAGCTCCCCGATCGAGCGGACGGGAACCGCTCCCGTCCGCGCCCGCCGAGCCACCCGCGTCACCGACGCGACCTCGAACCCGGCGAGTCGGCGCTCGATGGCCGCACCGATCCGGCCGTAGCCGACGATCAGCACCCGCCGGTCGGCCAACGAGGTGGCGAAGTCGTTGCCCCAGATTCCGGCCGGCATGTTACGGGCATAGGTATCGAGGTGCCGGTTGCTGGCCAGCGCGAGACCCACCGCCAACTCAGCCGTGCTGGCATCGTGGACTCCGGCCGCGTTACACAGCTGCACCCCGTCCGGCAGGTAGGGCAGGAAGTTGTCGTAGCCCGCGCTGAGCAGCTGGACCACCTTCAACCGATCCATCTCCCCCACCCGGGCCATCACCGCAGGCGCCGGATGCATGTACGGCGCGACCAGCAACTCGACCTCGTCGATCGAGTCGGGCCAACTCCCGTCCGCCAGGAAGTAGTCGGCGACAAGCCCTTCCGGGAGCGGCCCAAGAGCGGTCTCGGCTGCGGCCGAGTCTGGATAGGGCAACCAGATGCGACGAGCCATGCCTCTACCCTAGGGTGCGATGCGTGAGCACCTTCGACGCTGTTGAACTGATCCGCACCAAGCGCGACGGCGGCCGCCTCAGCGAGCCCGCCATCGACTGGCTGATCCGCGCCTACACCGACGGCATCGTCACCGACGAGCAGATGGCCGCGATGGCAATGGCCATCTTCTTCCGTGGCCTGGATGCCGACGAGCTGACCCGCTGGACCAACGCCATGATCGCCACCGGCGAGCGGATGGATTTCTCCTCGCTCTCCCGGCCCACCGTCGACAAGCACTCCACCGGCGGTGTGGGCGACAAGATCACCCTGCCGCTGGCCCCGCTGGTGGCGGCCTGTGGCGCGGCCGTCCCGCAACTGAGCGGACGCGGTCTCGGCCACACCGGTGGCACCCTCGACAAGCTCGAAGCGATTCCGGGCTGGCGGGCCAGCCTCAGCAACACCGAGATGCTGGCGCAACTGGAGTCCGTCGGTGCGGTGATCTGCGCTGCCGGCGCAGGCCTTGCCCCGGCCGACAAGAAGCTCTACGCCCTGCGCGACGTGACCGCGACCGTGGAGTCGATTCCGATGATCTCGGCCTCGATCATGAGCAAGAAGATCGCCGAGGGCACCAGTTCGCTGGTGCTGGACGTCAAGACCGGCTCGGGCGCTTTCATGAAGTCCGTAGCTGACTCCCGGGCGCTCGCTCAGACCATGGTCGGCATCGGCACTGCCGCGGGGGTGAACACGGTCGCGCTGATCACCGACATGAACGCTCCGCTCGGACGGACGGCCGGCAACGGCCTCGAGGTCGCCGAGTCGGTGGACGTGCTGGCCGGCGGCGGACCGTCCGATGTGGTCGAACTGACCGTGGCCCTGGCCCGCGAGATGCTGCTGTGCGCCGGCATCGATACCGACCCCGCGGACGTGCTCGCGTCCGGCAAGGCCATGGACACCTGGAAGGCCATGATCCGCGCCCAGGGCGGCGATCCGGACGCTCCCCTGCCCACGGCCCGCCACACCGAGGTCATTACCGCTTCGGCGGACGGCTACCTCGCTGGCATGGACGCGATGGCCGTCGGACTGGCTGCCTGGCGCCTAGGGGCCGGACGCGCAGTGCAGGGCGAGCAGGTACAGGCCGCCGCCGGCGTCACCTGGCACGCCGGAGTGGGCGACCGGGTCGCCGCCGGTGCCCCGCTGTTCACGCTGCACACCGACACCCCCGAACGCATGGAACGCGCCCGCGAGGCGCTGGCGGACGCCGTCACTTACGCCGACTCCCCGGTGGATCGTGGTCCGCTGGTGTTGGAGCGCATCAGCGCTACCTAGCCGACGGGGTGACCGTGGTGCAGCCGCCCGGGGCCTAACACCCAGGCAGACGTCCAGCGCTGATCAGCGTTGCTCTACGCCGTCAGGGCGCGCTGCTCGCGCTCGCGCTGCCGACGCAGGCGCCAGCGGTCGAGGCGGTTCGCCGGCCGGGCCTTGAAGGTGCCCATACCCACTGAGCCGCGCACCAGGAAGAGCGGACAGCCCGGGGCCGGAATGCCCGGCACCTTCACCTTCACAGTGCCGATGCCGCGGGTCAGCCGGTCGACGTTCACCGCCCAACCGTCGGGCAGCACCAACACGACGGTGCCCATCGTGGCCTCAACCACCAGATCGATCACCTCGGTGGCGGCCCGCGCCTGGAGGCAGTAGATCCGGACAGTCTCGATCCCAGCACGCGCGACCATGAACGGTGGCACCACCCAGGCTCCGGTGCGCTTCGTGCCCGACCATCCCGCGTCGAGGATGAGCGGCGCCTCTGGCCGGTTGCCGACGTTCGCCAAGGCGGCCAGGGCCTGCGCGGCGGTCGGCATCGCTACCGGCACGGTAACCGAAGAACCAGGACGCAGATCAGCGAACAGCGCCGCAAGCTCAGCGCTGGTCCGTGCGGCCCGGGCCCGCTCGGCTCGCTCGTCGAGCTCCTCCGCGGTGAGCCGGCCGTCCTCCGCCGCGCGGCGCAGGTCGGCCACGGCCTGCTCACGCTCGACGTGGCCGATCCGAATCTCATCGCTACTGGTCACCCGGCCAGCCTAGCGGGGTGCCGCGACTACGCGTCCGCGCCCTCGAAGCCAGGGTGGGCCAGCGCCCACAGGTAGCTGTCGTGAAGCGCCTCCCAGGATGCCTCGATGACGTTGGTGCCGACACCGACGGTCGTCCAGGTGCGCTCGCCGTCGGTCATGTCGATCAAGGTACGCACGATCGCGTCCGTGCCGTGGCCCTGGTCGATGATCCGCACCTTGTAGTCGGTGAGCTCGAACTCGTCGACCTGCGGGTAGGCAGGATTCAGCGCGTTCCGCAGCGCGACATCAAGGGCGTTCAGCGGGCCGTGACCCTCACCGACCAGGTTGTAGGTCAAGCCCTTCGCACGCACCTTCACCACAGCCTCGGAATCACCTTCGGGCTTCACCTCATGCCCGGTCAGCACCCGCCAGCTGAGCACCTCGAAATAGTCCTCCAGCAAGCCGAGTTCGTCGCGCAGCAGCAGTTCGAAGGACGCGTCCGCCGACTCGTAGGAATACCCGTCCATCTCGCGCGCCTTCACCTTCTCGGTGACCTTAGCCGCCAGGTCGCGGTCGGAGAGGTCGTAGCCGAGCTCGGAGCCCTTGATCTGGATATTCGCGCGCCCGGCCATGTCGGAGACCAGCATGCGCATGTCGTTGCCAACCAGCTTGGGATCGATGTGCTGGTACAGGTTCGCGTCCACCTTGATCGCGGACGCGTGTAGGCCGGCCTTGTGCGCGAACGCGGACGCACCCACGTACGGCTGGCGGGTGTTCATCGGGTAGTTGGTGACGCCCGAAATCGCGTGGCTGACCCGGGTGGCCTCGGCCAACTGGTCGGGAGTGACCACCTGCCAGCCGTACTTGAGCTGCAGGTTCGCGATCACCGTGATCAGGTTCGCGTTGCCGGTGCGCTCGCCGTGGCCGTTCATGGTGCCCTGGACATGCATCACGCCCGCCTCGACCGCGGCCAGCGTGTTGGCCACGGCACAGCCGGTGTCGTTGTGGCAGTGGATGCCGAGATCGACGCCGATCTGGGCGGCGGCGGACACGATGTCCCCCATCCAGGAGGGCAGCATCCCGCCGTTGGTGTCACAGAGCACGACGACCTCGGCGCCGGCCTCGGCAGCGGCGCGCACCACTTCGAGCGCGTAGTCAGGGTTGGCACGGTAGCCGTCGAAGAAGTGCTCACAGTCGACGAACACCCGGCGTCCGTTGGCGACGAGATGGGCCACCGTATCGGTGACCATGGCGAGGTTCTCCTCCAGCGTGGTGTGCAGCGCACGGAAGACGTGCTCGTCGTGGCTCTTCGCCACGATGCAGATCACTTCGGTGTTGGCGTCCAGCAGCGCCTGCACCTGCGGGTCGTCGGCTGCGGCGGCACCGACCTTGCGAGTGGCGCCGAAGGCCACCAGCTTGGCGTTGCGCAGCTTCAGCTCGCCGGCGGCCGCCGCGGCGAAGAAGGCGGTGTCATTGGGGTTGGCGCCCGGCCAGCCGCCCTCGATGAAGTCGACGCCGAGGTCGTCGAGGTGACGGGCGATCTTCAACTTGTCGGCAACGGTGAGTTGGAGTCCCTCCTGCTGGGCACCATCGCGAAGCGTGGTGTCAAAGACGTGGAAGCTGTCCGGTGCGGCTGGCAATTGAGTCACCGGGTGAGTTTGCCGTCCCCCACCGCGGTTACGCCAGCGTTTCAGGTTTCGAGACTACGATCTCAAACATGGCGACACTCGTGCACCGCGGATTGACCGTACACAGCATCGGCGAACTCCCCGAAGTGGGTAGCAAGCTACCCGGCTTCGTGCTCACCAGCACCGGTATGACCGACGACCTCGGCCCGGACGTGGCAGTGGGCAAGCGGCTGGTGCTGAACATCTTCCCGAGCATCGATACCGGGGTCTGCGCGATGAGCGTCCGTCGGTTCAATGAACTCGCCGCCGGGCTGCCGGACGCGGTCGTGCTCTGTGTCTCGAACGACCTTCCGATGGCCCAGGCCCGGTTCTGCGGCGCCGAGGGCATCGACAACGTCGTGACCGGGTCCGGCTTCCGCTCGAGCTTCGGCGACGACTTCGGCGTCACCCTGCTGGACGGGCCGATGCGCACTCTGCTCTCCCGCGCGGTCGTGGTGGCGGACGCGGACGGCACCATCACCTACACCCAACAGGTGCCGAACATCAGCGAGGAGCCCGACTACGCGGCCGCGCTGGCCGCACTGGCGTAGGCCGCCCTCTTAATCGGGATAACTCGGCCGCCAGCGTCACGACCGCCCGTCGAGGACCAGCCAAACCTGCGAGCACACCCCCTGGAGCGAGTACTGGCGCCAAGTCCGGTTCCCCGATGCGAATGTGATCGATGATCCACGCGGACGACGCCGATAAACCCGCTTTCGACCGGTTATGGCGGCGGTCCCGTGGTCCCGTCTGCGATGAACCCGACTTTGACTGGCTATCCGGCCGGAATCCGGCTCCATAACCAGTCAAAGTCGGGTTGTTCTTTCGGGGGCCGCTGGTGAGGCCCTCAAAACCGGTCAAAACCGGGTTGAATGCCCGCCACAGGGATGAACCCAAGGCGCAGCAGACGGAAACCCGACGGATCTCGGGTAGGCCGGCCCTCGACGAGCTGTGCGCTCAGCGGACGCGCTTCAGCCAGCCGTGGGTGTCGGGGACGCGGCCGTACTGGATGTCCAGGATGGCGTTGCGGATCGCGAGGGTCTGCGGGCTGCCGTTCTCGGGCAGGCGCCACTCGCCGGCCTTCGATTTGAACGCACCGATCGGGGTGACCACAGCCGCGGTGCCGCACGAGAACGCCTCGACGGTGCTGCCGTCAGCAATGCCCGAGAAGAGCTCGTCGGGAGTGATCCGGCGTTCCTCAGGAGTGAGGCCCAGCTCGGCCGCCACGGTCAGGATCGAGTCGCGGGTGATGCCCTCCAGGATGGTGCCGGTGAGCGCAGGGGTGACCAACCGCCCGTCCGCGGTGATCAGGAAGACGTTCATGCCGCCGAGTTCCTCCACCCGGTCCTTGTCAGCGGCCTCGATGAATAGCACCTGCGAGCAGCCGTGCTCATAGCCTTCGTACTGCGCGATCAGGGACGAGGCGTAGTTGCCGCCGCACTTGGCCGCACCCGTGCCGCCCACCCCGGCCCGGGAATACTCGTCGGTCACCCAGATGTCGACGGGCTGGACGCCGCCGGCGAAGTACGGCCCGGCGGGCGACACGATCACGCAGAAGGTGACCCGCTCGGCCGCACGCACGCCTAGGAACACCTCGGACGCGAACATGAACGGCCGGATGTAGAGGCTCTGCTCACCCGCCGAAACCGGCACCCAGCGCTCGTCCACCTTGACCAGTTCTTCGACCGCGGTGACGAAGTCGGCCACTGGCAGTTCGGGCAGCATCATCCGGGCGGCGGAGGACTGGAAACGCTCGGCGTTCGCCTCCGGACGGAACAGGTGGATCGAACCGTCCGCATGCCGGTAGGCCTTCAAGCCCTCGAAGATCTCCTGGCCGTAGTGCAGGACGGCGCTGGCCGGGTCCATCTGGAACGGCCCGTAGGGCTTGACCTCATCCGCGGCCCAACCGTCCGCTTTCGTCCAGGTCGCGACGGCCATGTGATCGGTGAAGTGATCACCGAAGCCAGGGTTCGCCAGGACTCGCGCGACCTCGTCGTCGCCGGCCGGATTGGGGTTGCGATGGAGCGGGAAAGTCAGGGACATGTGCGCATGCTACCGCTGAGTGGTGAGACAGGGACGTCCGAAGCGTGGTCGTCCCAGTAACCTCGCCCGGGTGAGAACAGCCGACAAGCCAGTCATTTCCGTCATCGCCGGCGACGGCATCGGCCCCGAGGTGGTGGCCGAGGGCCTCAAGGTCCTCACCACCGTGGTCGGCGAGGATGCCTTCGACTTCGTGCACCACGACCTGGGCGCCGAGCGCTGGCAGCGCACCGGTGAGGTGCTGCCCGACTCCGAACTGGAAACCCTGGCCGCTTCGCAGGCGATCATCCTCGGCGCCGTGGGAGCCGCGCCGGGTTCGAAGGCGATCCCGTCCGGGCTTCTGGAGCGGGGTCTGCTGCTCAAGCTGCGCTTCGCGTTCGACCACTACGTGAACCTGCGCCCGTCCAAGCTGTACCCGGGCGTGCCCACTCCCCTGGCCACGTCGGTGACCGAGCGCGGGCCGATCGACTTCGTCGTGGTGCG
Source organism: Propionicimonas sp. (assembly GCA_035349055.1). Taxonomy (GTDB): domain Bacteria; phylum Actinomycetota; class Actinomycetes; order Propionibacteriales; family Propionibacteriaceae; genus Propionicimonas. The sequence goes on along the minus strand of DAOPRQ010000014.1, from coordinate 29,706 downwards.
CGAGGGCACCGAGGGCCTTTACTGCGGCAACGGCGGCGCCTTCCGTGCCGGCACCGACTTCGAGGTGGCCACCGAGGTCAGCATCAACACGGCCCACGGTGTCGAGCGGGTGATCCGGGACGCCTTCGAGCGCGCCGAGAACCGCCGCAAGGCGGTCACCATGGTGCACAAGCACAACGTGCTGGTGCACGCCGGCGGGCTGTGGAACCGGCTCTTCCAGACCGTCGCCGCCGAGCACCCAGACGTCACCACCGACTACCTGCACGTGGACGCGGCCACGATCGCCCTGGTGCAGGACCCGCAGCGCTTCGACGTGATGGTCACTGACAACCTCTTCGGCGACATCCTCACCGATCTGGCCGCTGCAGTCACCGGCGGCATCGGGCTAGCCGCTTCGGCGAACATCAACCCGACCGGCGCGTTCCCGTCCATGTTCGAGCCGGTGCACGGCTCGGCGCCGGACATCGCCGGCCAGGGCATCGCCGACCCGACCGCCACCATCTTGTCGATGGCCCTGCTACTCGACCACCTCGGCCGTCCGGCCGACGCCAGGCGCATCGAGGTGGCCGTGGACGCCGACATCGCCGAGCGGGGCGCGACCAAGCGTCCGACGTCGGTGGTCGGCGACGAGATCGCGGCTCGCATCTGACCGCGGGCGCGGCGGGCGAGGTCGTGGTGGATGCCGACTGGCACCGCCGCCAGGGCGCATAGGCCAACAACGCCGCCCACGCGTTGCTGGCTGCCGAACGCGAGGCCAGTGGCGATGAGTTGCTGCTGCGGACGGTCTACGCCGCCGCGTACCACGGGCAGCTGACGCCTTCGGCGCGTCCGGAGAATGAGGCGCGGGCGAACTACCTGATCGCGCTGGCCCAGCCGGCGACCGGCTGGCCCGCGGCAGCTATGGGGGCGGCGGATCGCTGCCTGGTGGTGTGCGAGCAGCACGGCCTGGCCGACTTCGCGGTCGACCCGGTGATCTAGAGACTCTCAGTCGGCGGCGAGAGTGCCGAACAGGTGCCGCCGCTCGCCGGTGACCCTCCCGGAGATCCACCAAATTGCTTCGATCAGGACGATCGCCAACAGGCCCATCGAGGCGGTGGTGGTCATCATCGCGGCATTGGCCGGATCCATCTGCAGCTGCGGGATCAGGTTGCCGAGCAGCGGGATCACCTCGGCCCAGGCGGGTAGCCAGTACGGCAGCCAGAAGATCACCCCGTAGGCGGCCAGCAGGCACAGCCCGATCATCAGCAGCTTCCACCACTGGTACGGACGCGCGGTCGCGATCATCACCCACGCCCCGCCCATCATCAGCGTGACCAGCGCCGCGGTGCTCGCCTGGGTGCTGAGGACGGGGTCAGGGGTGGCCGGCTTGACCAGCAGGTAGGCGGTGAAGCTGGTCACGGCGACCACGATGCCCGCCGGGATCGAAAAGCTCATCACCCGCTTCAGGAAGCCCGGACGCGCCCGCTCGGCGTTCGGCGCCAGCGCAAGGATGGAGGCCGGAATGCCGATTGTGAACCAGCCGACGAACGAGATGTGAATCGGCACGAACGGGAACGGGATCCGCCACAACGCCACCAGCAGCGCCAGAATGATCGAGTACATCGTCTTGGTCAGGAAGAAGTTCGCGACCCGCTCGATGTTGCCGATCACCCGGCGGCCCTCGGCCACCACGTGCGGCAGGGTGGCGAAGCTGTCATTCAGCAGCACGATCTGGGCCACCGAGCGGGTTGCGGCGGCCCCCGAACCCATCGCGACGCCCAGGTCGGCATCCTTTATCGCGAGCACATCGTTGACGCCGTCGCCGGTCATGGCGACGTTGCGTCCCTTGGATTGGAGGGCAGCCACCATCTGCCGCTTCTGCTGCGGGGTGACCCGTCCGAACACCCCGGCTTCCTCGACGCGCGCGGCGAACTCGTCCGCGTCCTCGGGCAGGGTGCGGGCATCGACGACCTCGCCGGTATCGACGCCCAACGAGCCGGTGACCGCGCCCACTGAGGTCGCGTTGTCGCCGGAGATGACCTTCACGTCCACGTTCTGCTCAGCGAAGAAGGCCAGGGTGCCGGCCGCCTCCGGGCGCACCTTCTGCTCCAGCACCAGCAGTGCGCGGGGGGTGACCGTTCCCGGGGCGCCGAGGGCGTCCACGAGCCGATCGGACTCGGCCAGCAGCAGCACGCGGCGGCCACCCGCGCCGATCTGTTCAGCCCGGGACGCGGCCGCACTCTTGGCCGGGGCCAGCACGTCCGGGGCGCCGATCACCCAGTTGCCGTGGCCCTCGAACGACATGCCCGACCATTTCTTGGCGGACGTGAACGGCGCCATCGCGGTGATCGCCCACTGCTGTTCGGTGAGCGGCAGTTCGTGTGCCAGCGCCTGCATCGAAGCATTCGGACGCGGATCGCCGGCGGCGAGTTGGGCCAGCACCTTTCTGAGGCCCGGAATGTCGTTGGAATCCAGGGTGTCGAGGTCGGTGAACTTGAGGCCGTTCTCGGTGAGGGTGCCGGTCTTGTCGGCGCAGACCACGTCGACCCTGGCCAGGCCCTCGATCGCCGGGAGCTCCTGGACCAGGCACTGCTGCTTGCCGAGCCGAACCACACCCACCGCGAACGCGAGCGACGTGAGCAGCACCAAACCCTCGGGCACCATCGGCACCAGGGCGCCGGCCATCCGTAGCACCACCTGCTGCCAGGTCTCGTCGGTGCGCTGGCCCCACTGCACCCAGATCGTGGCCAGCCCGACCGGGATCAGCAGCCAGGTGATCAGCCGCAGGATCTGGTTGATGCCCTGCTGTAACTCCGACTTCACCAGCGAGAACTTGCTGGCCTCGCTGGTCAGCTTGGCCGCGTAGGAGTCGCGGCCAACCTTGGTCGCCCGGAACGCGCCGAACCCGGCGACCACGAAGCTCCCCGACATCACTTCGCTGCCCGGCGTCTTCTCCAGCGGATCGGACTCGCCGGTCAGCAGCGACTCGTCGACTTCGAGATAGGACGCCTCGACCACTTCGCCGTCGACGACGATCTGGTCGCCCGGGCCGATCTCGATCACGTCGTCGAGCACCAGCTCTTCGCGGTGCAGTTCGACCGGAACCCCGTCCCGGCGGACGGTGGGCTTGCCTTCGCCGACCACGGCCAGGCTGTCCAGCGTGCGCTTCGCCTTGAGCTCCTGGACGATGCCCACGCCGGAGTTGATGATGATCAGGAAGCCGAACAGCGCGTTCACGATCGAGCCGGTGCTCAGCACCATGATGAACAGCACCATCAGCAGGAAGTTGATCCGGGTGAACACGTTGGCCCGGACGATGTCCCAGGTGCTGCGGCCCGACCGTGGCGGCAGCTCGTTCACCAGCCCGCGCCGCACTCGATCCTCGACCTCGGCCGTGGACAGTCCGGGGTCGAGCGTCGCCGTGTTAGTCATGGGCGCCAGCTTGCCAGACCCGACGACGAGAGCGCAGGGCGAGCTTGCTCGCACTCGCCGAGGAGGAAGGGTCCACAGCGCAGCGAGACCCGGCGACGAGAGCGCAGGGCGAGCTTGCTCGCACTCGTGCCCCCAAAGTTCCCGCCAGCGAAACTGACGTTCGCCGGGGAACCTTCCCCGGCAAATGTCAGTTTCGCCGGCGGGAACTGAGCGGCGGACGGCTGGGACGAGCACGAGCACCGGCTAGGCCGGTCGCGCGTCGCCGAGAATTTGATTGGACGCTTGGGTGAACGCCGACTCGATGCGGTCACGGAACGCGGCGCGATTCGCCAGGTCGTCCCAGCCCCAGCGGACGACGACCCACCCGAGCCGCCGAATTGCAGCTTCGCGCGCCTTCTCCTTCATCACCGCGCGCGACACTTCCTCAGGCGTGCCGGCGTACTTGATCCGGCCGTCGAACTCGCCAACCACGCCGCGCAGGAGCCAACCGAAGTCGGTTCTCGCCACCCAGTTGCCGTACTCATCGAAGATGTTCACCTGCAGTTCGGGACGCTCAAGCCCAACCTCGGCGATCCGTACCCTGCTGATGGACTCGCCCGGGCTCTCCGACCGACCGTCGGCGAAGGCAAGGGCCGCACGCGCCGTCCCAATGCCACGTTTCCGACCGGCGGCCTCGACTGTCGCCGCCAGCAGAGCCAGATCGGCCTTGGCATGCAGTGCCGCATCGAGAACCGACACCGCCTGCTCGTAGTTGAGCAGACAGCTGAAGTCGATCGCCGTCCGCTCGAGACTGGTCACCCGGTAGCCACCGAGTTCGATCACCTCCTGGCCGGAAAGGTCGGAGCGGCGCGCGTAGAGGTGCGTGCTCCGCTCACCGTGACCCGAACCGGAGCGAGTTACCGTCACGCGTCCCAATAGACCGGTCCACGACGGCAGATCGTGTAGCACCCCGGCGCTGACGTGGCTGATCACGGTGTTGGGCCCAAGCGTGGGCCAGGTTCCGGCAACCAGCTGTAGATGGCGGTTGATCGCTGGTGCCGCCAGGGCATCGGCATAGGCACCGTGACGCACTCGCACCAGCGCACCCGAGCCGGCTTGGCGCGACAACGCCCGATGGCTTTTCCCTTGGCTGACCAGTTCGCGGGCTCGGATCACATCCATGCCTTCACTTCAGCGCACCCCGAACGCCAGTGAAAGGGGTGCAACAAATCGACAACACCCTGTGCAAACCAGCCAAGCTCACCCCGTCCGCCCCAAAATCAACCCACCGCAGCTAGACGCCAGCGATCCGGACTCTTGCCGGGGAATGTTCCCTGGCAAGAGTCCGGATCGCTGGCGTTAACTGCGAAACGGCGGACGGGCGCGCGGCTCAGCGAGCGGCGGTGCCCTCCACGTAGTCGTCGTCGTGGGACTTCACCCAGGCCATCAGGCCGCGGAGCTTGCGTCCGGTCTCCTCGATCGGATGGGCCTCCCCGGCAGCGCGCAGCGCCTTGAACTCAGGCGCGCCGGCGTCCTGGTCGTCGATGAACCGCTTGGCGAAGGCGCCGGACTGAATGTCGGCCAACACCTCCTGCATGCGGGCCTTGACGGACGCGTCGATCACCCGCGGGCCGGAGACGTAGTCGCCGTACTCGGCGGTGTCCGACACCGACCAGCGCTGCTTGGCGATGCCGCCCTCGTACATCAGGTCGACGATCAGCTTCAGCTCGTGCAGGCACTCGAAGTAGGCCACCTCGGGCTGGTAGCCCGCCTCGGTGAGCACCTCGAAACCGGCCTGCACCAGGGCGGACATGCCACCGCAGAGCACGGCCTGCTCACCGAACAGGTCGGTCTCGGTCTCCTCGGTGAAGGTGGTCTTGATGCCGCCCGCACGCAGTCCGCCGATCGCCTTGGCGTAGGCGAGCGCCAACGGCCAGGCGTTGCCGCTCTCGTCCTTCTCCACCGCGACGATCACCGGGACGCCACGGCCCTCGGAGTACTCGCGGCGCACCAGGTGGCCGGGGCCCTTGGGGGCGACCATGCACACGTCCACGCCTTCGGGCGGGGTGATGTAGCCGAACCGGATGTTGAAGCCGTGCGCGAAGAACAGTGCGTCGCCCGGCACCAGGTTCGGCTCGATCGCCTCCTTGTAAAGGTGTCGCTGCACCTGGTCGGGAGCCAGGATCATGATCAGGTCGGCCTCTTCGGCCGCCTGCGCCGGGGTAACCACCCGCAGGCCCTCGGCCTCGGCCTTCGCCCAGCTCTTCGAGCCCTCCCGCAGGCCGACCCGCACATCCACACCCGAATCCCGCAGGCTCAACGCATGCGCGTGGCCCTGGCTGCCGTACCCGATGACCGCGACGTTGCGTCCGGCGATGATCGAGAGGTCGGCGTCTGCGTCGTAGAACATCTCTGCCATTATTCGCTTCGTTCCTTACTAGTTGGCCAGCCGGACGGCCGGACGAGTCTTGTCGATCTTGGCACGGTCACTGAGGGAGCGGCTGCCCCGGCCAAGCGCGACCAGGCCGGACTGCACCAGTTCGCGGACGCCATACGGCTTCAGCATCTCCAACAGGGCACCCAGTTTGTCAGGCGAACCCGTCGCCTCGATGGTCATGGAGTCGTTGTGGACGTCCACGGTCTTGGCGCGGAAGAGCTGCACGATCTCGATGATCTGGCTGCGGGTGGCCGGGTCAGCCTTCACCTTGATGAGCATGAGCTCCCGGGCGACCGAGGAGGCCGGTTCCAGCTCGACGATCTTGAGCACCTCGATCAGCTTGTTCAGCTGCTTCACGATCTGCTCCAGCACCAACTGGCTGTCCACGGCCACCTGGACGGTGATCCGGGAGAACTCCTCGTTCTCGGTCGGGCCGACCGCGAGCGACTCGATGTTGTAGCCCCGCCGAGCGAAGAGGCCGGCGATGCGTGCGAGGACACCCGGCTTGTTCTCCACCAGGACGCTCAGAGTGTGCGTGTTCACAGGTCCTCTCCCCCTTCCCAATCGGGCGCGAGGTCCCGAGCGATCTTGATGTCGTCATTGCTGGTGCCGGCTGCGACCATCGGCCAGACCATCGCGTCCTTGTGCACCACGAATTCGACCACGACCGGACGGTCGTTGATCGCCATCGCCTGCTTGATCACCTCTTCGACCTCTTCGGGGGTCTCGGCGCGCAGGCCGACCGCGCCCATGGCCTCGGCCAGCTTCGGGAAGTCGGGCACCCGATGGCTCTGCAGGTTCGTGTTCGAGTAGCGCTCCTTGTAGAACAGGGTCTGCCACTGCCGCACCATGCCGAGGCTGCGGTTGTTCAGCACCGCGATCTTGATCGGAATGCCTTCCAGGGCGCAGGTCACCAGTTCCTGGTTGGTCATCTGGAAGCAGCCGTCACCGTCGATGCCCCACACCACGTCGTCCGGACGGCCGACCTTGGCGCCCATCGCCGCCGGCACGCAGTAGCCCATGGTGCCCGCGCCGCCGGAGTTCAGGAACTTTCCCGGACGCTCGTGCGGTAGCAGGTGTGCGGCCCACATCTGGTGCTGGCCCACACCTGCTGCGAAAGTCGCGTCCGGACCGGCGATCGCACCGATCCGCTGGATCACGTACTCGGGGCTGAGTAGCCCGTCCTCGATCGGCTCGTACTCGTTGACGACGTACCGATCCCGCAGGCCGTCCAGGTAGCGCACCCATTCGGTCGGACGGTCCAGCTCGGTCTGGCGCAGCGTGTCGTTCAGCTCGCGGATCACCTCGGCGAGGTCGCCGACGATCGGGACGTCCGCCAGCCGATTCTTCGAGATCTCCGCCGGGTCGATGTCAGCGTGGATGACCTTGGCCTCGGGCGCGAACGAGTCGAGCTTTCCGGTCACCCGGTCGTCGAAGCGAGCGCCGAGGGTGATCAGCAGGTCGGAGCGCTGCAGGGCGCCGACCGCGGCCACCGTCCCGTGCATTCCAGGCATGCCGTAGTTCAGCTCGTGGCTGTCCGGGATCGCACCGCGAGCCATCAGCGTGGTCACCACCGGGATGCCGGTGATGTCAACCAGTTCGGCCAGTTCCGCCCACGCGCGGGCCCGGTTCACGCCGCCACCGACGTACAGCACCGGACGCTGGGCCCCAGCGATCAGCCGCGCCGCCTCGCGAATCTGCTTGCCGTGCGGCTTGGCCACCGGGTGGTAGCCGGGCAGGTCGAGCTCCTCGGGCCACACGAACGGCGCGGACATGGCCAGCGCGTCCTTGGCTATGTCGACCAGCACCGGCCCCGGACGGCCGGTGGCCGCCAGGTGGAAGGCCGCGGCGATGGCGTGCGGGATGTCCGTCGGATCGGTGATCAGGAAGCTGTGCTTGGTGATCGGGAAGGTGATGCCCCGGATGTCGGCCTCCTGGAAGGCGTCCGTGCCAATCGCGCGGCTGGCCACCTGGCCGGTGATCGCGACCATCGGCACCGAGTCCATGTAGGCGTCGCCGATGGCGGTCACCAGGTTGGTCGCGCCCGGACCGGAGGTCGCCATGCACACGCCGACCCGTCCGGTGACGTGCGCGTAGCCCTCGGCGGCATGCCCGGCGCCCTGCTCGTGGCGCACCAGGATGTGCCGGATCTTCGAGTCGTAGAGCGGGTCGTAGGCCGGCAGGATCGAGCCACCGGGGATGCCGAAGATGACATCCACGCCGACGCGCTCGAGGGATTCGACCAGGGCTTGGGCTCCGGTGAGCATGGGCGGTGTGTCCGGTGGCATCTCTCTACCTTTCTGTCGTGTTCTGTGTGACCGTCTCAGTGCAGAAAAAAACCCCCGCTGCTGGGCGCAGGCGAGGGAGCGTGTCGGGGTGAGTAACTACTCAGCCGACACGCTGGCTAACTACGAGGACGGTGTTCCGCACTCCTCAAGATTCGCGGTCGGACGCCGCCATGTCAATAAATGGCCGGTGCGTATCACATTGTGGGCGACCCGGAATTGCTCAACCCCAGCCTTCGACTTTGAGCGGGGCATGCGACGAATCTGAGTTGGCGGACTGGCAAGTCGACACGCCGATGAGTGACGATGCTGCGGACCCGCAACTTCGAGAAGGGACCCGCATGCGCACCCTCCAGCTGCCCCCGACCGTCCGTCCGCTGCTGTCGGCTGCCATCGGCGCGACCGTGTTGGGGGTCGCGCTCGCCGGCAACGTCGTGCCCGCGCAGGCGGACGAACCCGTCGTGCCGCTGAACTCGCAGGTGACCATCGTCGGCGCCGGCTGGGGCCATGGCCGCGGGATGTCGCAGTACGGCGCCTACGGGGCAGCCAGCAGCGGTCTGGACTACACCGCGATCGTCGGCTTCTACTATCCGGGCACCGAACTGTCGAAGCTGGACGCGGGCAACACCGTCCGGGTCTGGCTGACCGCCGACACCGACGCGAAGCTGCACTTCCGCAAGGTATCCGGCCTGCAGGTGCGCGACGACGCCGGCACCACGCTCACCTTGCCGACGAGTTCGAAGTACACCAAGTGGCGGATCAACAAGTCCGGCAGCAATCGGGTGCTGTACTACCGGAACAAGTCGGGCAAGTACGTGAAGCTGAAGAACAAGCTGCAGCCGGCCGCGAACTGGTACGTGGCCAACCCCAGGACCGGAACCGTGAAGCTGGCGCTGCCGAGCGGTGAGACCAAGTCATATCGCGGTTCGCTCGGCCTGGCGTTCACCGCTGCGGGGGCCCGCACGGTCAACTACGTGGCGATGGAGGACTACCTGCGTTCGGTGGTGCCGGCCGAGATGCCCGCTTCCTGGGCTACGGAAGCCGTCAAGGCGCAGTCGGTGGCGGCCCGCACCTACGCGGCGCGGCTGCGTGCGAAGGCTGCCGCAGGCTCCGGCTATGACCTCTGCGACACCTCAGCGTGCCAGGTCTACAAGGGCCTGGCCTGGGAGCACGCAGCCAGCGACCGCGCGATCGCGGCCACCGCCGATCAGGTGCTGCTCTACCAGGGACAGCCCGCGATGACCGAGTTTTCGTCTTCGAACGGTGGCTGGTCGGCGGCGGGTGGGGCTGATCAGCCCTATCTGAAGTCCCAGCCCGACCCGTACGACGGGGTCAAGCGCGACCAGACCTGGCAGGTGACGGTCAGCACGAGCAAGCTCGCCAAGCTGTTCCCTGGCATCGGCGCATTGACCTCGGTGCAGGTGCTGACCCGCGACGGCAACGGCACCTACGGCGGACGCGTGGAGTCGGTTCAGCTCACCGGTTCTGCCGGTGCGCTGACGGTCACGGGGGCCGACTTCAAGCGCAAGCTCGGCCTGAAGGAACGGTTGTTCACCGTGTCCACCGGCACCGCGACCACGCTGGCGCGCAAGTAGCCGAGCAATGCACCAAAGTGGACGGTTCCGCGCTGTGACGGCGAGCTACCGTCCAATTTGTTGGGAATCCGCGAGCTAGGCCTCGGTCAACTGTCGGTAGACCCGGTCCAGATCGATGCCCGGCTCCCGCTGCAGCAGTTCGCCCAGGCCCGGACGCCGGGCAAACCGCGGCACCAGGTGGAAGTGCAGATGGAACACTTCCTGGCCGGCGGCCACGCCAGAGTTGCTGAGCAGGTTTAGGCCGTCCGCGCTCAACCGGTCGACCAGCAGCCGGGACGTGGCCGCGATCGCCGGGGCGACCTCGCTGAGCACCTCCGGCTCACCGAGCAGGTCGTCGAGGTGTCGGCGCGGCACGACCAGAGTGTGTCCGACGTGCCAGGGGTTGATGTCGAGGAAGGCAATCGCTGCTTCGTCGGCGTAGATCTGCTTCGAAGGAATCTCGCCGGCGACGATGCTGCAGAACAGGCAACTCATGTGGCTCAGCGTACGGCGAAACCGGCCGCGGAAAGGCCCGCCTTCACCTGGCTGATGCTGAGGGTCTGGTAGTGGAAGACGCTGGCGGCCAGGACCGCGTCCGCTCCGGCTCGGGCTGCTTCGACGAAGTGCTCGACCGTGCCCGCTCCCCCCGAGGCGATCACCGGCACATCCACCACAGCTTTGACCGCGCGAATGAGTTCGAGGTCGAAGCCGTCTGTGGTGCCGTCGGCGTCCATCGAGTTCAGCAGGATCTCGCCCACGCCGCGCTCGGCGGCTTCGCGAACCCAGGCGATGGCGTCCAGGCCCGCGGACGTCCGTCCGCCATGAGTGGTCACGCCAAAGCCCGACGGCTGCCCGGCCTCGCGCCGGGCGTCGAGCGACAGCACCAGCACCTGGTCGCCGAAGCGGCGGACGATCTCGTCGATCGCCGGCGGACGGTTGATCGCGCCGGTGTTGATCCCGACCTTGTCCGCGCCGGTGCGCAGCAGCCGGTCGACGTCTTCGACACCGCGGACTCCCCCACCCACGCACAGCGGAATGAACACTGTTTCGGCGGTCCGGGTGACCACGTCGTAAGTGGTCGCGCGACCATCAGCCGAAGCGGAGATGTCCAGGAAGACCAACTCGTCCGCACCCTCGGCGCCATAGGCGGCGGCGAGTTCGACCGGGTCGCCGGCGTCCCGGAGGTTCCGGAAGTTCACGCCCTTGACGACTCGCCCATCATGGACGTCCAGACAGGGGATCACGCGCAAGGCCAGAGTCATGGGCCCAGCCTAGGCGCTGCGGTGACGCCGCACGGACCCGTCCGGCCGCATCTCCCTGGTGCGGAAAGGTACCGTCCCCGACGAGAACAATGCCTTGCCAGAGGCGATTTGCGACGCGGAAAGGAACCGTCCCCCTAGTCCTCGAGCGGGGCGGCGTCCACCACGCCGCGGCGGATGCCGGCGATCACCTCTCGACAGACCCGGCGCAGTTCGCCGGGGCCCACCGCGTCCGCGAGCTGGCCGGCGGCGTCCACCACCATCCGCGCCCAGCGGACGAAGTCGCCGGCGGTCAGCCCGGACAGGTACAACACGTCGGCCAACTCGGCACCCGCGGTCCACGCGTGAATAGCTTCGGCGAAGCCGATGTCCGGCGGGTCGTGGCTGGGCAGCCGGTGGTCGCGCTCGGCCAGCGAGACCTGGCGCCACAGGTTCCGCAGCGCCTGCTGCGCCTCTTCCGACCTGCGATCCGGCATTCGGGCCGGTGCCCTCCGATCACCCCGCGCCTCATAGACCAGGGCGGAAATGACCGCAGCCAACTGCGGCGCGCTCAGCCCGTCGAAGATGCCATCGACGACTGCCTCAGCGGTCACCAGGTCCAATTCGGAATAGATCCGGGCCAGCATCCGGCCGCGCTCGGTGACGTGTTTGCCGCCGTCAGCGCTCAGATAGCCCATCGATTCCAGCACCGCACACACCCGGTCGAACCGCACCGCAATAGTGTTGGTGCGGCGGTCGGCCTGGCCCTGCAGCGCCTCGTTGTCCCGCTCCAGCCGCAACGCGGCTTCGGCATAGCGAGCGTGCTGTTCGCGATCCGGGCAGCCGTGGACGGGGTGCGCCCGCAACTCCCGGCGCAACTCCGCGATCCGCACCATGGCGTCCGGATCAGCCTGGTCGGCGTCCGCCGTCGCCACCGGACGGTCCCGCTGCAGCTTCGCCAGCAGCGCGGCGGCAAGGTTGCGGCGCATCGCCGGCGAGCGCGAGTCGAAGTGCTTCGGCACCTTCAGGAAGCCACCTACCGACGGCGGGTACGGGAAGTCGGCCACCGACACCCGCTTGAGCTGCCGATCCGCGGTGAGCACGGTGGGCGCCGACCCTTCCTGCCCGAGCCCGGATTCGACCACCACGGCCCAGCCGCGATGCCGTCGACCGGGGATGTCGATGATGTCGCCGGTCTTGAGCGTCCCCAGCGCTTCGATCACCTCGGCGCGCCGATCCGAACGGCGCGCTCGCGCGACCGCGGCTTCGGCGGCGCCAACGCGGGCGCGCAGCCGGAAGTACTCCTCGGCGTCCCCCTCGGTGCAGGCGGCCTGCGCCCACTCGGACGCGATCCGCTCCCGGTTCGTCGCGATCCCCTTGGCGAGACCGACCACCGAGCGGTCGGACTGGAACTGCGCGAAGGACTGTTCCAGCAGCACCCGGGCACGCTCGCGGCCGGCGGTTGCGACCAGGTTCACCGCCATGTTGTAGGTCGGCGAGAAGGACGAACGAAGCGGGTAGGTACGCCGCGAAGCCAGTCCGGCAAGCGCGCGCGGGTCGAGCCCGGGTTGCCAGCAGACCACCGCGTGACCCTCGACGTCGATGCCGCGACGGCCGGCCCGTCCGGTGAGCTGAGTGAACTCGCCGGCGGTCACGTCGGCGTGGGTCTCGCCGTTGTACTTCACCAGCCGCTCAAGTACTACGGAGCGAGCGGGCATGTTGATGCCCAAAGCCAACGTTTCGGTGGCGAAGACGACCTTCACCAGTCCCTCGGAGAAGCCCTCCTCGACCGCCTCCTTGAACGCAGGCAGCAGTCCGGCGTGATGGGCCGCGATGCCATCGGTGAAGGCGGCCAGGAAGCGGTCGAACTCCAGAGCGGCGAGATCGCCCTGGCTCAGCCCCGCGATGTGCCGCTGGGCGATCTCACGAAGCCGGGCGCGCTCGGCCGCCGATGTGAGCCGCAGCCCCGAGTTGAGCAACTGGCCCACGGCCGTATCGCAGCCCTGCCGGGAGAAGATGAAGATGATCGCGGGCAGCAGGTTCTCCGCGGCGAGCCGTTCCACCATCGCGTCCCTGCGGGGCACCAGCCGGCGGCTCGCCTCCTGGCGTTCGCTTGCAGCGCCGCCGCCGTAGCGGCCCGAGCCGTAGCCACCGCGCCGGCCGTTGCCCGATCGGCCGCGCGGACGGCGACTGTCGTCGCGTTGCGAACGGGACTCTTCCTTGGCCAATCGCACGAGTTCGGGGTTCACGTCCGGGCCGTCGAACAGTTCCAGCAACCGGCGTCCGGCCAGCACGTGCTGGTAGAGCGGGACCGGACGCCGCTCGGTGACGACGACTTCGACGCCGCCGCGCACCTCGCTGAGCCAGTCGCCGAACTCCTCGGCGTTGCTGACCGTGGCCGACAGCGCCACCAACTGCACCGAGTCCGCCAGCGAGATGATCACTTCCTCCCAGACCGCACCCCGGAACCGGTCGGCGAGATAATGCACCTCGTCCATCACCACGAAGCCAAGGTTCGCCAGCGTCGATGAGCCTGCGTAGATCATGTTGCGCAGCACCTCGGTGGTCATCACGACCACTTGGGCGTCTCCGTTGATCGAGGTGTCGCCGGTGAGTAGTCCGACCGCGTCCTCGCCGTGCCGCTCACAAAGGTCGTGGTACTTCTGGTTGCTCAGCGCCTTGATCGGGGTGGTGTAGAAGCACTTGCGTCCGGTCTGCAGGGCGAGGAAGACCGCGAACTCCCCCACCACGGTCTTGCCCGCGCCGGTCGGTGCAGCCACGAGCACGCCGTGACCGTTGGCGACATGGGTGCAGGCCTCCACCTGGTAGTCGTCAAGGGCGAATGGGTAGCCGGACGCGAAGGTCTGCAGCGCGTCAGCCATCGGAGCCGACCCGGGAGTAGATGCTCAGGGCGCGGGGAGCGATCCGGCAGGTCAGCGGCACCTGACCGATCTCCTCCCCGTCGGCCATGCCGAAGAGCCCGTCGCCGTCGACCACGACCTCCCGTGCCCCCAGCAGTTCGACCGCGGGATCCTTCACGAAACCACCGGTGAACATCGTGGGCAGCAATCGCAGCATCGTCGCGCGGCTGACCGGATGGACGATGGTCACGTCCAGCCAGCCGTCGGTCACGTCGGCGTTCGGGCAGCCACACATGCCGCCGCCGAAATACCCGGCATTGCCGACCCCGATCATCATCGCCGACTGGTTCCGCGGCACCCCGTCGATCACCAGCCGGTACGTCAGCGGCTCGAAGCGGTTCAGCTCGGCGAGGGCCGCCCAGCTATAGGCCAGGCCGCCGAACCGAAAACGCTGGTGGTTCGCCCGGTAGTTCACCCGGCTGTCGAAACCGGTCGAGAGGATCGAGCCGACCCAGCGGTGCTCGGCACCATCGACCAGTGCGCCGCTAACCGACATCAGGTCGATCCGCCGGGTGACACCGCCAACGATGGTACGCAGCGCGCCGTTCAGGCCACCCGTGAGGCCGACTCCGCGGCAGAAGTCGTTCCCGGTGCCCGCAGGGATCAGTCCGAGCGACACGTCGGTGGCCGCCGCCGCGTTGAGGCCGAGGTGCATCATGCCGTCCCCGCCCATCACCAGCAGCGAGTCGGCCATGCGGCCCGGCTCGGCCGGACGGGCCTGCTCGACCGCGGCAATGCAGCGCAGCCGCGCCTCGGCGAAACTCGAAGTCTGGATCACCCGGAGACTCGCCTCGGGCAGGCCGGCCACCAACTCGCTGGTGACACGAGGTAGTTGCCGGCGGGCCAGGCCGCCGCCCGCCGCCGGGTTGACCACCAGGGTCAGCGTCGGCGAGTTGTAATGGAGGGTCACCTCAGCCCGCCTCGGCCAGCTGCGCCTTTGCCTTTCGGCGGTCGTTGATCCGGGCGATCGACTCGGCCGCCAAGTAGAGCAGCGTCATCGGCAGCGCCAGCGCCAGCATCGAGAACGGATCGGTGGACGGTGTCGCAGCGGCCCCGAACAGGAAGGTACCGAAGATCACGTAGGTGCGCGCCTTGCCCAACTGCTTGGCGGACACCACCCCCATCAGGTTCAGCCCGACCACGACCACTGGCATCAGGAAGCCCAACCCGAAGACGACCATCAGCTGCAGGGTGAACTTGAGGAACTCGTCGATCGCCAGCAGGTTGGTCACCGGGACGCTGGACGGCGTGAAGGCCAGCAACACCGAGATGCCCTGCGGCAGGATGTAGTACCCGACCAGGACGCCCAGCAGGAACAGCGGCAGCGCAACGCCGATGAAAATCAGCGCGTATTTCTTCTCTTTGGCCAGCAGCGCCGGCACGATGTACGACCACAGCTGGTAGAGCCAGAACGGACTGGACAGCACCAGTCCGGCCACCACGCAGATCTGCAGGGCAAGGGCCAGTGGGGTGCCCACACCGCTGATCACGGCAGACGTGTCCAGGTTGGGGTTGCTTTCCTTGAGCATCTCCACGGCCTGCAGATAGGGCCGCATCAACACCAGGTAGAGCTGGTTGTAGAACACCGCGGCGAAGATACTCGCGGCGATGATCGCACCCGCGGCCACAATGACGCGGTAGCGCAGTTCACGCAGGTGGTCCGCCAGCGACATCACCCCACCAGGGGCGGCTGGCGGCGGTTTCAGCCAGGCGAACCTTGAGGTTCGGGTGGCCAAGGTGGGTCAGGCCCTGGTGCCGGGATCCGAGTCGACGATGGTCGTCGGTTCGGTGGGCTCTGGAGTGCTGCCCGGAACCTGCTTCGCGGGCGTAGACGTCTCCTCCTTGAACTCGCGAATGGCCTTGCCGGCGCTCTTGCCGATGCCAGCCAGGCGGGTGCCGCCGAAGATCAGCAGCGCGATCAGGGCGATGATTGCCCATTCCCACGGTCCGAGCATGGGTACTCCTTTGTTGTAAGCGTTTGCAGAGCAACCTTAGCCGTCAGTACGCCCCGGGAGTTCCGGCTGCAGGCGTCCCAGGATGTCGGCGAGTTCGGTCGCGCGTTCGCCCAGCATCTCCAGCTCGGAGAACAGGTCGGACGCCTTGTGCCAGAGCCAGATCCCATAGCTGACCACCATGATCAGCCCACCGAGGGCGATCAGGCCGAACAGCAGGATCCAGTTCATGGATGAACCCTACCCCGCGGCATAGGCGATCAGCGCGTCTGCCGCAGCCGCGCGGGCCCCATCCGCAGCCTCTGGCGGTGACACCCGCCGCACCTCGCGGCCCAGGCGCAGCAACAACGAGCGCAGCCACGCCGGGTCGGCCACCAGCAGGTCGACTTCGACGGCCCCGCGCGGGTGCCGAACCGCCCGAACCGGGTAGTACTCGGTGATCCATTCGGCGCTGGGCGTGAGCCGGAGGGTCACCTCCGCGGCGTCCGGGCGCTCGTCCAGCCAGCCCGCGCCGAAGTCGGGTGGCGTGCCGTGTTCAGGCGCCTTCCGGGTGGTCTCCCGGACCGCCGTGATCCGGTCGAGCCGGTAGGTCCGCCAAGCTTCGCGGTCGAGGCTCCACGCCTGCAGGTAGCCGAAGCCGTCGCGCACGATCAACTGCGCGGGCGCGACCAGCGGGCTGGACGTGACCAGGCCTGAGTCGGTGTACTCCAGCTCGGTGACCACACCGGACGCGATCGCTTCGGCCAGGCGCTGGCGCAGGTCCTCATCCCCGCCGGAAACGGCCACCCTGGGCACTGGTGCGCCCACCCCGGCGCCGGCGGCCGCTTCCAGCTTCACGAGCGCAGTGTCGACATCGCCGGCTGCGTCTCGTCCGACCAGTTCGCGGACAGCACGCAGCGCCACGACCAGGCTCAACGCCTCGTCTGGGGTGAACCGCAGCGGACGCGACAGGTACTCGGCATTGCTGAGCCGGATTCGGCCGGTGTCAGCCACGGTCTCCATGTCGATCTCGATCAGGTCACCGGGCATGCCGCCAGGCAGGCCGCAGTACCAGAGCACGTGCAGGTCGGCGAGCAACTGCTCGGTGCTCACTGCGAACAGCTCGGCTGTGGCGCTCAGTTCGGCGTCCGGATGGGTCTGCAGGTAGGGCACCAAAGAGAGCAACCTGGATACCTGGTCGGCCGACGTCATCACTTTCCTCCTGCGACCGCGGCCAGCTGGGCGATCACGGCCCGCCGGATGTACAGCGGCTTCAGCACCAGCGCGTCCGCTCCGTAGGCGCAGAGTTCCCCGACGAAGTCGCCGACCCGGGAGTAGCTGACCCGGAGGGGTTCATAGCCGCTCGGCACGTCATAGACGCCTTCGGTCGGTGTCGCGCGGCGCCTCAGGTCGGCCGCGCGTCCGGGCTTGATCGCGACGATCGCGGACGCGTCCGCCCGGCTGGGCTCAAGGCTACGCCAAGCGGCTTCCAGGTCGAGCTCCGGAACGGTGTAGCTGGCCGGCTTGCCCGCTGGGACGGCCGGTGCGTCCAGACGGGCGACTTTGAACATGCGGGGTTCACCCTTGGCGCGATCGCGTCCGTACAGGTACCAGGCGCCACGCCGGTAGGTCATCGCCCAGGGCTCGACGGTGCGGGTCTGACCGCGGTAGTCGAAGCGGATCGGCGTGCGTGCACCGGTGGCCGCCCAGATACTGGCGAAGGCCGGCTCCCGCGCCCCGATGGACGGTGCCAGCCCGGCCAGTCGCTGCGGATCCGGGTCGACCCCTGCGGCCCGAAGCTTCGCCAAGGCCGAGATAGCGTGCTCGGCCTGCGTTGCGGACTCCCAGACGGTCGCGGCAAGGCCGAGGGCAGCGGTCTCGGCTGGAGTGAACTCGATGGCCGGCAACTCGAAGTCCTTGCGTCGGATCCGGTAGCCGACGTCGTCGGGAAACAGCGGGTTGTTGCTGCCGGTCTCCACCGGCACGCCCATCGCCCGCAGTTCGTCCTTGTCGCGCTCGAAGGTGCGCTCGAAGGCCGCGTCCGAGAGGTCGTGGTAGCCCTCGACGACCTCCCGGATCTGGGTCTTCTCGATGAACCGGCGGGCCATGAGCAGGCAGATAGCCAGGTTCATGATGCGTTCTGACTTCCGCGGCGACACGCCGGTGACGTTACCCGATCTGCAAGACTCGCCGGTGCATCGACTTGCCCATGCACCCACGCGACTTGGAGGAGGCCGGATTGTCGGGACGGTTCGCGCCCAGCCCGACCTCGGCGCTGCACCTGGGCAACCTGCGGACGGCCCTGGTCGCCTGGCTGCTCGCCCGCACCACCGGACGGGAGTTCCGGCTGCGGATCGAGGACCTCGATGTGGCCCGGGTTGCGGCGGCGCCCGAGGTCGCGGCGCAGCAAGTGGACGACCTGCTGGCGTTGGGGCTCGACTTCGACGGCGAGGTGATCTGGCAGTCCGCACGAGTGGACGCCTATGCCGAAGCGGTCGGCCGGCTGGAGACCTACGAGTGCTTCTGCACCCGACGGGAGATCGCCGAAGCCGCGTCCGCGCCGCACGGTGACGGGTACCGGCCCTATCCCGGGACCTGTCGCGCGCTGAGTGCCGCGGCGCGCGAGCGGCTGCGGCAGACCCGGCCACCGGCGCTGCGGGTGCGGGCCGCCGAGGATTCGAGCACAGTCACCGATCTGTGGGCGGGCGAGGTGACCGGCGTTGTGGACGACTTCGTCCTGGTGCGCAACGACGGCACCTACGCGTACAACCTGGCCGTGGTCGTCGACGATCTGGCCATGGGCATCGATCAGGTCTGCCGCGGTGACGACCTGTTGTCGTCCTCCCCTCGACAGGCCTGGCTGGCTCAGCAGCTTGGTGGCCCGGCACCGGTCTACGCGCATGTGCCGCTGGCAGTGAACGCGTCCGGCAAGCGCCTGGCCAAGCGGGACGGCGCGGTCACGCTCGCCGACCTTGCCGTGACCGGCGTGACGCCCGCGGAGGCGCTGAGCCGGATCGCCGCCTCGCTCGAACTCGCGACGCCCGGTGAGCCGGTGACCCCCGAACAGCTGTTGATCAGATTCGACCCGGATGAGTTGCCGCGGCAACCCTGGTTGGTCGCCTGAACACCCGCCCCGACACCCGTCCACCCGCGCAAGCACCCGTCCACCCGCGCAAGCTGGACAGTTGTGACCCGTCTTCGGATACAACTGTCCAGCTTGCGAGGGTGGATGAGGACCGGTGGACGCGGACGAATGGACGGGGACGTGTGGACGGGGACTCGCGCGGCTGGAGTCAATCGGCGAGCAGGGTTGCCAGCTCGGCGATCTCGGCGGCACCTACGCCACAGCAGCCGCCGACCCAGGTGGCGCCGGCGGCCAGCCAGGATTCGACCAGTTCTGGACGCCACGCGTCCGGCCGGCGCCATTCCTTGGCGGCCGCGTCCCAACTGCCCCCGCCGTTCGGGTAGGCGATCCCAGGAAGTCCAGTGACCGCCACGGCGGTCGCGACCGCAGCCGGGACGTCTTCGGGTGCTGAGCAGTTCACGCCGGCCGCCACCAGCACGGGGCAGCTCGCGAGCGCGCCGTAGGCGTCCGCCAACCGCTGCCCGGCCGAGGTGCGGTCACCGCGAACCGAGTAGCTGAACCAAGCCGGCAGATCGAACTCGGCCAGCAACTCGAGCAACACCTCGGCCTCGCGGACGTCAGGCACGGTCTCGACGGCGAAGAGGTCGGGGCCGGCAGCAGCCAGCAGTTCCAACCGTTGGGCGTGGAAGTCGCGTAGGGCAGCGACGGAAACGCCGTAGTCGCCGCGGTATTCCGAGCCGTCCGCCAGCGCGGCGCCGTACGGGCCGACTGAAGCTGCCACCAGCCGGTCATCGCCGAACTCATCACGGACATCGCGCGCGATCCGCACGCTGTCCCCGATCAGCGCCTCCGCGTTGCCAAAGCCCGCGGCGGCGAAGCCGGCGACGCTCGCCTGGTAGCTGGCCGTCGTAGCCACCTGCGCACCGGCCGCGAAATACGTCCGGTGCGCCTCGGCGAGCCGATCGGGCGCGTCCGCCAGCAGCCGAGCTGTCCACAACGCCGAACTGAGGTCGGCACCCTGCTGCTCCAAGACGGTGGAGAGCCCACCGTCCAAGATAATCACGACGCCGTGGCGAAAAGCAGATCGACCACGTAGACGATGGTGTCGCCGGCCTCCAGCGGCGGGTTGTTGCTGCCCTTCGGGAAACCGTCCGCCGGCGGCAACACCAGGAGCACCCGCGAGCCGACCGGCTTGCCGACCAGGCCGGTCTGCCAACCTGGAATCGTGCTGGAGAGAGCGCCGCCGCTGGGCGAATCGAAGCCGTCGTCGACCAACTTGCCGGTCTTCCACGAGTAGCCGACGTAGCGGGCCAGGATGGAGTCGCCCTTGGCGACCTTGTTCTCGGTGCCCTCGATCAGCGTCTGCGCGACCATCTTGGTCGGCGCCGCGGTGCTCGGGATCGTAATCGTCGGCTTGCCGGTGCCCGCGCTGACCGTCGGCAGCCCCGCCGGCGGTGTGATGGTCGTTCCGGATGGCTCGGCGACCGAAACCGAGAGGACGTCGACGACGAAGATCAGAGTGTCGCCTGCCTCATAGCCTTCCGGGCCGCTGGATGGGCTGGCGTCGTAGGCGTCCGTCCCCGGCATCGCGATCAGCACCCGGCTGCCGGACTGCTGCCCGGTCAGGCCGGTCTTGAAGCCGGCCACAACGCCGTTGAGCGCGAACGTCTTGGGCATGTTCTCGGTATAGGACTCCTCGAACATCTTGCCGGTGCGGCCGTTCACGCCGTAGTAGTGGACGGTGACATAGCCGTCGGCGAGCGCCCTGGCGCCCGTGCCCGCTTCGAGAACCTTCATCCGGGTCTGGTCGATCGCGAACGGTGCCTTCACGGACACGCTCGGCTTCTTGAGCCGCTCGCCGGTCACTTTGATGCCGTCCAGCGAGTTGGACGCCTTCACGGTCGAAGTCGGCGTCGCGCTGGGCGACGCGGACGCGCTGGCCGACGTCGAAGGCGTCGCAGACGCGGACGGCGTCGCACTCGGTGCGGGCGCGCTGCACGCCGCAAGGGCGAGCAGGCTGGCAATGACTGGGATCAGGCGAGTTCTGGACACGCTGGCTAGGGTACCGAACCGCGCTATGCGAGCTGACCACACCGGGGCGGCGCCCCGTTGGCTACAAAGCTGGTGATCAGCCGGCGTTGGCACACAACAGCTCCAGTAGCTCGTCCAGCTCCGGCACGCGAGCGGCCAGCGGGTCGGGCAGGGCGATGGTGCGGTCGGCGGGGCCGTCCGCACCAGTGAGGTCGTGGATGGTGCAGGTCTGCCAGTCGACGCTGTAGCGGTGGCGCCCTCGTTGCACGGCCGCCAGAAACCCGGCCCTGGCCGCAGCCCTGGTGTCGGCCGGCGGCTCGGTCATCGCGCGCCGCACTTCGGCCGATGTGGTGAGGCGACGCACCAGCCCCTCGCCCTCGAGCGCGCCGAAGGCGCCGCCGAGTTCGTGGAACGCGAGGTCCAACTGGGCGAGCTTCGGGTCATCGGACGCCAAGCGGTGCCGGTCCTGGAACTCCTGGAGCAGACGTCGTTTGGCTACCCACTCCACCACGTCGGCCACCCGCTCCGGAGCACCCGCGGTCAGCGCGTCCAGCACCGCCGTCCAGAGCCCGGCCAACTCGGGCTCAGCACGCTCGCCGGCAACGTCGAGGTACTCACGCTGCACTTCCAGGGCAGAGCGGCGCCGCCCGTCCGCCAACTCCAGCACCGCGGACGGATCCCGCGCCACCTGCCGAAGCGCGGCGGCCGGATCGGCCAGCCGAAGCCGTCCGAGTCGGTCCACCCCTGAGCCGCCCGACAGCGCGTCCAGCAACGCGACGGTAGTGCCGACTTTGAGCCACGCCGACGGCTCGCAGAGGTTGGAGTCGCCGGCCAGCACATGCAGCCGCCGGAAGCGTGCCGGGTCGGCCAGCGGCTCGTCCCTGGTGTTCACCAGCGGGCGCGCGCGCGTCGTCTGCGCGGACAACTGGTCGTACAGGTGGTCCGCCCGCTGACTGATCGTGAATTCACCGCGGCGGTAGCGCCCCGACCCGCAAAGCACCTGGCGGGTGACCAGGAACGGCGTCAGTAGGTCCACCAGAACGGACAGGTCCTGCTCGCGCTCGACCAGGTAGTTCTCGTGGCAGCCGTAGCTGTTGCCAAAGCTGTCGACATTGTTCTTGAAGAGCCGGAACCGCACCTCCTGGCTTGCGGCAGCGGCCCGGGCCGAGGCGTCCGCGGCCAACTGGGCGACCAGTTCGTCACCGGCCCGCTCCGCGACCAGCAGTTGCCGCACCGTGCGGCATTCCGGGGTGGCGTACTCGGGATGGGCGCCCACGTCGAGGTACAACCGGCCGCCGTTGACCAGGAACGCGTTCGCCGCTCGGTGCTCAGCCACCAATGGCCGGAACAGCAACTCGGCGGCCTCCGGCGCGCTCAGCCGGCCCCGGGCCGAACGTGCGCTCAGCCCGTACTCGGTTTCGACCCCGAGGACGCGCTCCACTCCCCGGCTCCCTACAGCTTCACCAGGTCGAGTAGCGCGCCCAGTTCCTCGCGGGTGAGGTCGCGCACGGCGCCGAGCTTCAGGTCACCCAGGCGGACGGGGCCGATGGCGATCCGGGAGAGTTGTCGCACCGGGTGGCCGACCTCGTCGAAAAGACGCCGGACGATCCGATTGCGGCCCTCGTGCAGGGTTATCCGCACGAGGCTGCGGTCGGCGCCGCGCTGAAGCACCTCGACCTTGTCGGGTTGCACCGGGCCATCTTCGAGCGCCACGCCTTTGCGCAGGCGCTTCACCGTGGCCTCGGTGATGACGCCGGCGATTTCAGCAACGTAGACCTTGGGCACCTCGAAGGACGGGTGCATCATCCGCTGGGAGAACTCCCCGTCGTTGGTGAGCAGCAGTAGTCCTTCGGTGTCGGCATCGAGCCGTCCGACGTGGAAGACCCGCTCTCTGGTGTACACGCTGACCAACTCCTGCAGGGCCGGACGGCCGCGCGGATCCTCCATGGTCGACACCACGCCGGTGGGCTTGTTGAGCACCAGGTAAAGGTGCTCGGCCTTGGGCGGGATGCGCAGGCCGTCGACCCGGATCACGTCCGTGGCGGGGTCGACGCGCCGACCCTGTTCGGTCACCTTCTCGCCGTTCACCTCGACCCGGCCACGGAAGATCAGATCTTCCGCGGCCCGGCGCGAGGCCACACCGGCCTGGGCGAGTACCTTCTGCAGGCGGATGCCCTCGGTTTCGGTCATTCGGATCCCTCCTCGAGCGGGCCGTCGTTCGGGTCGGAGATCCCGGCCTGCGCCGGGATGACGGTAAGCAGCGCCTCCTCAACAGCCGCGCCCGGGTCGGCCAGATTGGCCAGTTCGGCTTCGAGTGCGGACGCGTCCGGCAGGTGCGGCGCCAGCGGTGGCAGCTCGTCCAGGCTGGTCAGCCCCATTCGTTCCAGGAAGTAGCTGGTGGTGGCGAACAGCCGCGCCCCGGTCTCGCCGTCGCGTCCGGTCTCCTCGATCAGGTCGCGAGTGGCCAGCGTCCGCATCACCCCGTCCACGTTCACGCCGCGCACGGCCGAGACCCGGCCACGGGAGATCGGCTGCAAGTAGGCCACCACGGCCAGCGTCTCCAGGGCCGCCTGGCTGAGCGTGCCCCGCTGGCCCTCGGTGAGCCAGCGGCCGATCAGGTCGGCGTGCTCCTCGCGGGTGTAGTACCGCCAGCCCGACCCCACCCGACGCAACTCGAAGCCGCGTCCGGTGGTGTCGTAGAACTCGACCAGTCCGGCGAGCGCGGTCTCGACCGCCTCGACCGGAGCCTGCACAGCTTCGGCCAGCTCAGCGGTTGGCATCGGTTCGGTGGCCATCAAGAGGAGGGCCTCGATCGCACCGCTCAGGTCACTCATCAGTGCTCTCCTGTGGTTGGGTCTCGTCGAATTCGGAACCGGTGCGCTCGGGGTCGAGTTCCGCGCCGAGCCAGCGGACGGTCAACTCGCCCAGCGGAGTCAACTGCTCAAAGGTGACCGCGCGATCGCGGAAAAGCTCGAGCAGTGCGAGGAAGCGGGCCACCACGACCAACCGGTCGGTAGCGTCGGCGGTCAAAGCGCGGAAGGTCAGAGTGCTGTGCTCACGCAGGCGGGACACGATCTCGTCGGCCTGTTCGCGCACGCTGACCAGCGGCAGGTGCAGGTGGGTCAGCTGCACCTGTGGCGCCTCGCGCGGGGTGAGCGCGCGGCCGGCGTAGGCGGCGATCAGGTCGGTGAAGCCGGTGAGTTCGACGTCCGGCAGCAGCCCGGCGAAGCGCTCCTCCAGCCCGCCCGGACGCGGGTAGCGGCGAGCCTGCAGCGTGAGCGTCTCGGCTATCCAGCCGCTGACCAGCTTGAACGCGCGGTATTGCAGCAGCCGGGCGAAGAGCAGGTCGCGGGCCTCCAACAGCGCGAGGTCCTCCTCGTCGTCCACCTCGCCCTGCGGCAGCAGGCGAGCCGCCTTGAGATCGAGCAACGTCGCCGCCACGACGATGAAGGAACTGGTCTGGTCGAGATCCCAGGAACTTGCGCCCTGGCTGAGTTGCGCGGCCCGGATGTGGGCCACGAATTCGTCGGTGACCTTGGAGAGCGCAACCTCGGTGACATCCAGCTTGTGCTTGGCGATCAGCTGCAACAGCAGGTCGAAGGGGCCGGAGAAGTTGGTCAGGTGGACGGTGAACTCCTCGGCCGCCGGCAGCGGGGTCACGGTTGGCCGAGTTCGCGCACCAGATCGGATTCGGCACCCCGGCTGGCCAGATCGGCCATCGCCAGCCCGATCGCGGTGCGAACGATCCGGCCGCGGTCGATCGCCAGCCCGTGGTGCGCCCGCAGGGTCAGCCGCGCCTGTTCCAGCGCGAGCAGTTCCTCGCTGCTGACGTAGACGGTGATCTTCTCCTCGTGGCGGACGCGGCCGCTCGGGCTCGGCCCGTTGGCTTCCGCGGACGCGTCCGCAGCCGGCGTCTCAGCACCCACCCCGGCTGCACTGGTTGGCCGGAAGAGCTCGGACGCCCCCGGTAGCTTCACGCGCCTGGGCATCGGGCAAGCACCTCCCTGGCCAGCGTCCGGTAGGCGGCGGCGCCCGGCGAGGTGGTGGCGTAGGTCGTGATGGGCTCGCCGGCCACCGTGGTTTCGGGGAACTTGATCGTGCGCCGAATGACGGTGTGGAAGACGGTGTCACCGAAGGCCTGCACGACCCGTTCGAGCACTTCGCGGCTGTGCAGAGTGCGGGCGTCGTACATGGTGCCGAGAATGCCCAGCACTTCGAGTTCCGGGTTCAGTCGGTCCTGCACCTTTTCGATGGTGTCGGTGAGCAACGCGATGCCGCGCAGTGCGAAGAACTCGCATTCCAGCGGCATCAGCACCTTGTCGGAGGCGGTGAGGGCGTTGACTGTCAGCAGGCCCAGCGACGGCGCGCAGTCGATCAGGATGATGTCGTAGTCGTGCCGCACCTTGGTGAGCACCCGGCGCAGGGTCTGTTCGCGTGCCACCTCGGAGACCAGCTGCACCTCGGCCGCCGACAGGTCGATGTTGGACGGCATCAGTTCGAGCCCGGGCACCGAGGTCTGGGTGATCACCTCTTCAGGCGAGATCTTCTTATTCAGCAGCAGGTCGTAGATGCTGGTCTCAAGGGTGTGCGGATTTACCCCGAGCCCGACCGAAAGCGAACCCTGCGGGTCGAAGTCGACCAGCAGCACCCTGCGGCCGGTCTCGGCGAGGGCCGCACCGAGGTTGATCGTGGTCGTGGTTTTGCCGACCCCGCCCTTCTGGTTGCACATCGCGATGATCAGCGCGCGCTTGGGGTGATTCGGGTCGGGCGGCGTGGGTTCGGGCAGCGCCGGCCACGGGCGTCCGGTCGGGCCCAGGTCGCCGCCGTCCAGCGTTGGTTCGGCGTCGATCAGGGCGGGGCTGTCGGTTTCGCTCACCCCGACACTCTAGGCCCAGAATGTCGACAAGTCTGCAAGGGCTCGCCGCCGTCTAGCGCGCCCGCGGATGGGCAGCCATGAACACCTCGCGCAGGTGCTCGGCCGTTACCAGCGTGTAAATCTGCGTGGTGGTCACCGACGCGTGCCCCAGCAGCTCCTGCACCACGCGGACGTCCGCGCCACCGTCCAGCAGATGGGTGGCGAACGAGTGCCGCAGGGTGTGCGGAGACACCTCGACCTCCAACTTCGCGGACGCGGCCGCGCGCTGCAGCACGGCCCAGGCGCTCTGCCGGCTCAACCGCTGGCCGCGGCGGTTCAGCAGCAGCGCCGGGCTGGGCCGGACGGACGCCTGCGCGAACTCGGCCCGGCCACGGACCAGCCAGGCCGCAACCGCGTTCCGGGCGTACGAGCCGACCGGCACAATCCGCTCCTTGCGGCCCTTGCCGAACACTCGCAGGCCGGCGTCCGGATCTGCCAGTAGGCCGGTCGCATCATCGACATCGAGATCGAGCACTTCAGAGATCCGGGCACCGGTGCCGTAAAGCAACTCCAGCAGCGCCGCGTCCCGCAACCCGGCGGCCGTGGTCAGATCCGGAGTGGCCAGCAGCGCTTCGACGGACGCGATGTCCAGCGCCTTGGGCAGCGGCCGGGTGCCCTTCGGCGGCCGGACACCAACGGCCACGTTCTCCGGCACCCAGCCGTCGGCCAGTGCGAAAGCGTGCAACGAGCGCACGGCGACCAGCGAGCGGGTAGCGCTCGATCGGGACAGCGGCTCGCGGCCGTCGGTCGGCGCCTGCAGGTAGGCGAGGAACGCGGCTACATCGGCCTCGGTGATCGTCGTGGGATCGTTGATGCCGCGGGCACCGAGGAACTCCAGG
The DNA here is from genome assembly GCA_035349055.1 of Propionicimonas sp. GTDB lineage: Bacteria > Actinomycetota > Actinomycetes > Propionibacteriales > Propionibacteriaceae > Propionicimonas. Next base: position 3,060 of record DAOPRQ010000014.1, on the reverse strand, counting down.
TAGCGGCCGAGATCGCGCCGGTAGGCGGCGACGGTGTGCACCGACGCGCCGCGTTCCACGCTCAGGTGGGCAAGGTAGGTGCGGACCAGCCGATCAGCAAGGCTGCGTTGCTCGCGGGTGGGGATCCCGGCCAACGCCCGGATGACGTTAGGGGTGACCCCAGCCGGTGTGTGCCGACCCTGGCCGGTGATCCCGGCCTCCGCCGGGATGACGTTGGGGCCAAGCTGAGCAGTGGGGCCAGGCTGAGCAGAGGGGGCAGGCTCAGTCGTGGGCCTGGGTTCGACCGTGGGGGCGGGCTCAGCCGGAGTGGCCATCGCGTCCGGCCAACGACGAGTTGTGCGCGGCCCAAGCCGTCCGCGCCGGCCAATCGGACGCCGCGTCGCGCAACTGGTCGAGTCGACCGGACAGCCGCGCCACCTCCAGCGCGAGCACACCCGAAACCATGGTCGGGTTCTGCAACCGGCCGGCCAGCACTGCGTCCACCACATCGGCGCGGGCAGCCCAACAGACCTCCATATCGGCTTCCTCGTGCTCGGCGGCGAAGTCGGCCGGCGCCGGTTCCGGGCTGAGCCCGGTGGCCAGGTAGATCCGCAGCGACTCCTGGTTGGCACCCGGAGTGGTGAACAGATCGACCAGCACCTGCCAACGCTCGGCCCGCAGCTGCACCTCCTCGGCCAGCTCGCGCTTCGCCGCAGTCAGCCAGGTTTCGCCGTCGCCGTCCAGCAAGCCCGCAGGCGGCTCAACCAGCTGGTAGCCCACCGGGTGCCGGTACTGCCGGACCACGGCGATCCGGTCGGCGTCGTCCCAGGCGATCACTCCGACCGCGCCCGGGTGCAGCAGGTACTGGCGCCGCATGGTGGCGCCGTCCGGGGTGGCCACGACGTCATTGACGAAGTCGGACACCGCGCCGTTTCCGAGCACCTCATGCCCGACGACCGGCCAGGTCATCGGGATGTCGGTGACCTCGGCTCGGCTCAGCTCACGCATGTTCAGCCCTCGGTGACCGGGAGTCGAGCCGACAGCTTGCGGTCGAGCGCAGCCTGAACCAGGCCGACGAACAGCGGGTGTGGCTGGGTGGGCCGCGACTTCAACTCCGGATGCGCCTGCGTTCCGACGTAGTAGGGATGCACGTCGGCGTCCAGTTCGACGAACTCGACCAGGTTGCCGTCCGGGCTGGTGCCGGAGATCTTCAGTCCCTCGGCCTCCAGTTCGGTGCGGTAGTGGTTGTTCACTTCATAGCGGTGGCGGTGCCGCTCGCTCACGTGCGTGCTGCCGTACTGCTTGGCCACTATCGAACCCGGCACCAGCTCGGCCGGGTAGGCGCCCAGCCGCATGGTCGCGCCCATGTCGCCCTGGCCGGAGACGATGTCGACCTGCTCGGCCATGGTGGCGATTACCGGAGCGTGGGTGTCTGGCTCGAACTCGGTGGACGCGGCGTCGGTGAGGCCGAGCAGGTTGCGTGCGGCTTCGATCACCATGCACTGCAGGCCGAGGCACAAGCCGAGCGTGGGCACCTGGTTCTCCCGGGCGTAACGCAGGGCACCGAGCTTCCCCTCCACGCCGCGGATGCCGAAACCACCCGGGACGCAGATGCCGTCCACGTCGCCGAGTTCGGCGGCCGCGCCAGCAGGGGTCTCACAGCTGTCGGACGCGACCCAGCGCAGGTTCACCTTCGCCCAGTTGGCGAAGCCGCCGGCCCGCAGCGCCTCGGAGACCGACAGGTACGCGTCCGGCAGGTCGATGTACTTGCCGACGAGCGCGATCGTGACCTCTTCCTTCGGCGAGTGGACGCGCTTGAGGAGGTCGTCCCAGGACGACCAGTTCACGTCGCGGAAGGAGACGCCGAGCCGGCGCACCACGTAGGCGTCCAGGCCCTCACGGAAGATCACCTTCGGGATATCGTAGATGCTGGGCGCGTCGGGGCAGGAGATCACAGCCTCCTCGTCGACGTCGCACATCAGCGCGATCTTGCGCTTCACGCCGGTGGGAATCTCCATGCTGGCGCGGCAGACGATCGCGTCCGGCTGGATGCCGACCTGGCGCAGCGCGGCCACCGAGTGCTGGGTGGGCTTGGTCTTGAGTTCGCCGGACGGGCCGATGTAGGGCACCAGGGAGACGTGCAGGAAGAAGGCGTTCTCGCGGCCGACTTCGCGACGCACCTGGCGGGCGGCCTCAAGGAACGGCAGGGACTCGATGTCGCCGACAGTGCCGCCGATCTCGTGGATCACCACGTCGACGTCCGCGCCGGCCATGGCCAGCATCTCGTCCTTGATCTCGTTGGTGATGTGCGGGATCACCTGCACGGTGTCGCCGAGGAAGTCGCCGCGGCGCTCCTTTGCGATCACCCGCGAGTACACCTTGCCGGTCGTGACGTTGGCTTCGGCGTTCAGGCAGACGTTCAAGAAGCGTTCGTAGTGGCCGATGTCGAGGTCGGTCTCGGCGCCGTCCTCGGTCACGAAGACCTCGCCGTGCTGGAACGGGTTCATGGTGCCCGGATCGACGTTCAGGTACGGATCCAGCTTCTGCATGGTTACGCGTAGTCCGCGGGCCACCAGCAGGGTGCCCAGACTGGACGCGGTTAGCCCCTTGCCCAGAGAGGAGACGACTCCCCCGGTAACGAAAATGTGCTTGGTTTGAGTCGAGGTGCCCACGGGGTTCCAGCGTATAGGAGAAACCACGCTGCTCACGACGTCGACGCTCCGCGGGACGCCGTCTTGGTTTCCTGAGCCGCTCACCATCATCCCGCCACAGACCGGGATCCGTGCCCAACCCCCACCGTCCCGGCGCAGGCCCGGATCCGCGAGCCCAGCAATCGTCATCCCGGCGAAGGCCGGGATCCCTGAGCCACCAGCACCAGTCATCCGGCGCACTCGCTTCCACTCGGCCGGTCAAGCTTGTCGAACCCGTCCCCGGACGTTGTGCGCGTCGATCTTTCAAACTCAGAGATCCCGGCCTTCGCCGGGATGACCGGTGCGGGATCCCGACCCTCGCCGGGATGACCGGTGCGGGATCCCGACCCTCGCCGGGAAGACCGGTGCGGGATCCCGACCCTCGCCGGGA